>DAIMGQ010000039.1:5726-8994 GCA_036723815.1 Candidatus Planktophila sp. | reverse complement strand
CTTCATGCTCCCTGACTTGGATTCGAACCAAGAACCTGTCGATTAACAGTCGACTGCTCTGCCGTTGAGCTATCAGGGATTAACGGTGCAAGCGCAAACTCTAGCGCACACACGGGTTTGGGCAAAAACTAAAGGCTGCCGAGCGCCAAATCATGCAGAGATCTGCGGGCACTTTCCAGCGCAACTAATTGGGCAAAAGCGGCCGTGTATTCGATCTCATTTTCCACTGGATTTAGACGCTGAAGCGAAGATTTCAGTTCAGCGATAGAACGTGAAATTGCCACCTCTCGCAAACGAGCCACGATGCTTGCAACATATGCAGCAGTTGGCTTTCCATCGGCGCGGATTGGTTCAACAGTTAATTCTGTAAACAACGCCTTCACATTTTCATCTGCAATATTTTCTGGTGAAATCTTTTCAACAGAATCTATTGCCACACGTAATGCGACATAAGCAGGGTGAGTAAAGGCACCGGCCTCAATTGAACTCCATAGTTCGCCAGCAAGCAGTGACGGCTCTTGCAGTTTTGCCTTTAGCACTTCGCGCTCAAGAATCAAGCGCGCTTCATTCGGATCTGGCCTAAAGTTTGGTTGAGCAGAAGTTTCTTCAACAGATACTTGTTGTGTTGGAGCAGCTTTGACTCCGCGAGAAACTGCCTTAGTTACAAGTTCAACTTCAACGCCTAGCCAGCCTGCAAGTAATCTGGTGTATTCAGGACGCAAAGACTTGTCGCGAATCTGGGCAACTAATGGTGCTGCAGCATTTAGTGCATTGACTCGTCCTTCAGCAGAATCTAACTTGTGATGTTTTAACTCTGCACGGATTGCAAACTCAAAGAGCGGAACACGGCGGGCAATTAAATCGCGCAAAGCAAGATCGCCCTTTTCTTGGCGAAGCTCACAAGGATCTAATCCATCAGGTTCCACAGCAACAAAGGTTTGCGTAACAAATTTCTGGTCCTCACTAAATGCGCGTAGTGCTGCTTTTTGTCCTGCCGCATCACCATCAAAGGTGAAGATAACTTCGCCTCTAAATGCATCATCATCCATTAACAATCTGCGCAAAATGCGAATGTGGTCTGGGCCAAATGCGGTACCGCAAGTCGCAACCGCTGTTGTAATGCCGGCAAGATGGGCTGCCATTACATCTGTATAGCCTTCAACTATGACTGCTTGACGCTTCTTGGCAATCTCTTTCTTTGCAACATCTAGTCCATAAAGCACTTGGCTCTTCTTATAGATCGGAGTTTCAGAGGTGTTTAAATACTTTGGACCCTGATCATCAGCATCACTAGCAAGCTTTCTAGCACCAAAGCCAACAATGTCTCCTGAGATGTCTTTGATTGGCCACATCAAGCGATTGCGGAACTTATCAATGGGGCCACGTTGACCCATCTTTGAAAGTCCTGCAAGTTCTAGCTCATCAATTGTGTAACCCAAAGCGCGTAAATGTTTTGTGAGGCCATCCCATTCATCAGGTGAGTAGCCCACACCAAACTGCTCGCAGGCTGCGCGATCAAAGCCGCGCTTTGTCAGTAACTCGCGTCCATGGGCAGCACCTGGTGATGAATTGAGTTGTTCTTGATAAAACTTTGCAGCCTCACCGTGGGCTGCGATTAAACGGTTGCGAGTACTTGATGTAACAACTGGTCCGGTATTAGAACCCTCGTCATATCGAAGGGTGTAACCGATGCGATCTGCCAAACGTTCGATTGTTTCTGTAAAAGTTAAGTGATCAATCTTCATTAAGAATGCAATGACATCTCCGCCAGTTTGGCAACCAAAGCAGTGGAAATAACCTTTGCTTGGTGTCACATGAAAGGAAGGTGACTTTTCATCGTGGAATGGGCACAAACCTTTTTTCTGACCGCCGCCTGCGCTCTTTAACTGAACGTAATCTGCAACGACTTCATCGATAGGCGCGCGATCGCGGATGTATGCAACATCCTCATCTCTAATGCGACCGCTCATGTTCGTACCCTACCTATTAGCAAGTAGGCGTGCATGCAAGGCATAGGCACCCGGGTCTGTAAGGGCAGCAACCTGGTCAATTATCACGCGCATTTTGGCCACTTCATCGCCCGCCTCATTCCAGGGCTTCTGGAAGTAAGAATCTAGTTCACTCGGATATTTCACAAGCATCTCAACTAACTCGGCAATGATCACCTGTTGTTTTGCATATCTATCTTGTGAGTGTGCAGCGTTAATCAAGTAATGCCCAGCAATAGCCTTAAGGAAATCTACTTCAAGTTTTTGTTCACGAGGGATTTCAAGATCTGCGCTATAGCGTGAAAGTGGGCCATCACCATGAACTTTACGAGTTTGGATCTCAGCTGCTAAAACAAAACGACCAATCAATTGGCTGGTTGAATCCTTCATACGGGCAAGGCTGCGATGGCTTCCGTCGTAATAGTGTGGCCAAGCAGAGAGGGCAGAAAGTCGTGCATGAGCATCTACTGCTTCTTGCTCTGTGGCATCGCTCTTGTAGTCAACTGTCATGACTTTGTATAACTCTGCAAAGTCTTGCTCAAAGTTCTTAACAGAAACTTGTCCGGCAAAGATTGCATCTTCTAAGTCGTGAACTGAGTATGCGCAATCATCAGACCAATCCATGATCTGAGCTTCAATACATTTTTTGCCGACAGGTGCGTCTTTTCGCATCCAATTAAAGATCTCTACATCATCATCGTAAACACCAAACTTACGAGGATTTTCAGAGCGTGGCCATGGATACTTTGTTGCACCATCTAAAGATGCGCGAGTTAAGTTAAGTCCAATGCTCTTTCCAGAGGCATCAACTGTCTTTGCCTCTAGGCGGACTAATAATCTAAAACTTTGTGCATTTCCTTCAAAGCCACCAAAATCTTGTGCGATCTCTGCCAACGCCTCTTCGCCATTGTGACCAAAAGGTGGATGGCCAAGATCATGTGCAAGGCACGCGGTGTCTTGCAGATCAGGATCTGCTCCGAGTGATTCACCCAGTTCACGTCCAATCTGGGCGCACTCCAAAGAGTGTGAAAGTCTGGTGCGTTGAAAATCATTTTCCCAAGGAACTGCTACTTGTGTTTTTGCCGCTAATCGTCGAAGAGAAGCTGAGTGAATTACCCGAGCACGATCACGCATAAATTCAGTTCTACCTGCGCGCTTTGCAGGCTCATCTAAGAACCGTTCTTGATCAAATGCACTGTAGGTCATGGCAATACCTTAGTAACAATGTCTGCATCAGGTAAGTGATCACTAATTTGGAGCCCACGCTTACCGACAGTTAT
>DAIMGQ010000039.1:0-5626 GCA_036723815.1 Candidatus Planktophila sp. | reverse complement strand
AAATACCAAGCCATGTGCTTTCGCATATCGCGCATTCCGCGGTCTTCTGATTCTAGGTATTCAGTAATCAAGTTTGCATGGCGGAACATAACTTCTCGCACTTCATGCAACGTTGGCGTGATCTGAACTCCATCACCTTTTAATGCTGAAACTAAATCTGTAAACAACCATGGACGACCGAGGCATCCACGTCCGACTACAACGCCGGCACAACCACTTTGTCCAACCATTTCAATTGCATCGCGTCCAGACCAAATGTCACCATTACCTAAAACAGGCACTCCAGTTGGCTTTAAGTGCTCAACAAGTCGGGCAATTGCTGACCAATCAGCCTTTCCTTCATACATCTGGGCGGCTGTGCGCGCATGTAGTGCAACCCATGCAACACCTAAATCAGCTGCAGATTGTGCCGCTTCTAAATATGTTTCATGATCACTATCAATACCAATGCGCATCTTTACTGTTACTGGGATTCCAAAAGGCTTTGCTGCTTCAACGGCTGCACCAACAATGCTGCTGAATAACTTGCGCTTGAATGGAAGAGCTGCCCCTCCACCTTTGCGAGTCACCTTTGGCACAGGACAACCAAAGTTCATATCGATGTGATCGGCTAAGTTCTCTTTTCCAATCATTGTCACCGCAGCGCGCATTGTTGTTGGATCAACGCTATATAACTGCACAGAACGTGGCCATTCATCTTTGCCGGGAACAATCATTCGAAGAGTTTCTGGGCGACGTTCGATGAGTGCGCGTGCTGTAACCATTTCAGAAACAAATAATCCCGCTCCTTGTTCCCGGCACAATGTGCGAAATGGAGCATTAGTTATTCCAGCCATGGGTGCTAGAACAACCGGTGGATCTATGTAGTGATCACCGCTTGCTAATGGAAGTAAAAGTGGTTTTAGCATCCCAGTAAACGAGGTGCTAGCCATGCTTCGACCTGATCTAGACCGATGCGCTCTTGCGCCATTGTGTCGCGATCACGAATTGTTACTGCATTATCTTCAAGAGTTTCAAAGTCAATGGTGATGCAATAAGGAGTACCGATTTCATCTTGACGACGGTAACGGCGACCAATTGCACCTGCATCATCAAAATCAATATTCCAGTTCTTACGAAGTTGGGTTGCAAGATCACGTGCCTTAGGAGACAGGTCTGCATTGCGTGACAAAGGCAGAACGGCAGCCTTAATTGGAGCTAAGCGGTGATCAAGCTTTAATACTGCGCGCTTTTCCATCTCGCCCTTGCTGTTTGGCGCTTCATCTTCTGTGAATGCATCCATGAGGAATGTGAGTGTGCAGCGATCAACACCAGCTGCAGGCTCAATTACAAATGGTGTCCAACGCTCTCCCTTTTCCTGATCAAAGTAAGAAAGATCCTTACCGGAGGCAGCAGAGTGCGCCTTTAAATCAAAGTCCGTGCGGTTTGCAATACCTTCTAGCTCGCCCCATTCAGTTCCGGCGAATTCAAACTTGTATTCAATATCTGCCGTGCGCTTTGAATAGTGCGACAACTTCTCTTTTGGATGATCGTAAACACGAAGACGCTCTGGATTAATTCCAAGGTCCACATACCAAGCCATACGAGTGTCAATCCAGTACTGGTGCCACTCTTCATCACTACCAGGGACAACAAAGAACTCCATCTCCATCTGCTCAAATTCACGAGTGCGGAAAATAAAGTTTCCTGGTGTAATTTCGTTGCGGAATGACTTTCCAATTTGGCCAATACCAAATGGTGGCTTCTTACGGGATGTTGTCATAACCTGATCAAAGTTAATAAAGATTCCTTGGGCAGTCTCTGGCCTTAAATAAGCAAGCCCTGATTCATCTTCTACTGGTCCAAGAAAAGTCTTAAGCAAACCACTGAATTGCTTTGGAGTGGTGAACTGTCCCTTGTTTCCACAAGCAGGACAATTAACTTCAGTTAAAGATTCTGGCTTCTTCTTATGCTTTGCTTCATAAGCCTCTTCCAGGTGATCGGCGCGGTAACGCTTATTACAAGCGGTGCACTCTGTTAGTGGATCACTAAATGTTGCAACGTGGCCTGATGCTTCCCACACTTCTTTTGCCAAGATCACACATGAGTCAAGGCCAACTACATCTTCGCGACCCATGACCATGGATTTCCACCACTGGCGCTTAACATTATTTTTTAGCTCAACACCCAGTGGACCGTAATCCCAGGATGCTCGAAGTCCGCCATAAATTTCAGATGATGGGTATACAAACCCGCGACGCTTTGCGAGTCCAACAATATTTTCTAAACGGTCCGTTGCCACAATATTCTCCATCCGGCTGGCTGTCGGCGAAAAGCAACGTGTGTTACTTCCGTAGCGTTATTTTACTCTGAGTACGGCTTTTCATATGCACCGGGCTCATCAATTGCCTGTGCCAAAATCGGAATTGCATTCATTTTCACGTTGTTATTGCTCAAGGCCCTGCGGTATGAGCCAACATTTTCCCAATTAGTCGTTAGCGACCACAGGGTTGGCTCATCCAGATTCTGGCCAATCTCCCCACTTTTAAAGCCAGCGCACTGAGAAAAAGCATCAAGTGCGGTATCTAAGTGGGCTTCAAAATGAGCAGCATCGGCCAATGGAACTGTGAAGCGAGCTATAGCGAACATGGAGCTGAGCCTAATCGGATACCCTAAAACAATGAAGTCAGCGATCTTTTTTGCCTCACTCACGGTGGTAGCCACCACTTTGGGTGGTGTGCTGGCATTTCGCTCGAGGGATCGCTTTCACTTAATCCTTGGTCTATCTGCAGGATTGCTTTTGGGACTTGTTGGCTTTGATCTTCTGCCAGAAGTTTTCGAATTAAACACTGACCAGTTTGCCGGTGTGCCAGTTGTTTCAATCGCCATTTTGGCGGGCTTCTTGATCTTGCACATTGTTGAGCGAGGATTTGGTTCTCACGAACCTGCTGAATCACATTACGGACATGATCACGAACATCATTCTGTCTCTGGAGTTATTGGTGCTCTTGCAATGGGCGGGCATGTTTTCCTTGATGGCGTTGGATTAGGTGTTGCATTCCAAGTAAGTCCTTCACTTGGAATCGCAGTATTCCTCGCGATTGTTGTTCATGCATTTAGTGATGGCTTAAATACTGTTTCAATGTTAATCAAAAGTGGTAACTGGACAAAGAACAGCAAGTACTTGCTGGGATTAGATGCGGTTGCTCGAATTGGCGGGGCAACACTTGGAACATATTTGGCATTAAATGATAAATATTTGGCGCTCTATCTGGCTCTATTTACGGGATTTGTTATTTATATTGCAACATCTCATATCTTGCCAGAGGCACATTCACGACATGCTTCAAGGTGGACTTTAGTGGCCACTGCTCTCGGTGTTTGCATTATGTGGGGCGTTGTTGCAGTTAGTGGTTAATTAAGCCTTACCAAACCTTCTATCTCTGGCTGAATACTCTTCAATAGCTTTCCACAAAGTCTTTCGCGTGACATCTGGCCACAACACATCCATGAAAACAAACTCGGCATAAACGCTTTGCCATGGCAAGAAGTTGCTGGTGCGCTGCTCGCCAGATGAGCGTAGAAACAAGTCCACATCACTCATTGTGGGTGAGTCTAAATACTTAGCAAATACTTTGTCGGTAATCGCATCAGCCTTAACCTTGCCGCGTTTAACATCGCGTGCAAGCTCTGCAGCTGCATCAACAATTTCTGCTCGCCCGCCATAATTAACGCACATATTTAGAGTTAACTTCTTATTCTTCTTTGTTAACTCTTCAGCATCTTCTAACTCATTGATAACGCTGCTCCACAATCGCTTGGGGCGACCTATCCAACGAATTCGAACACCCATCTCATTCATCTGATCCCGACGTCTGCGAATTACATCTCTGTTAAAGCCCATCAAGAACTTGACCTCATCAGGTGAGCGTCGCCAGTTCTCCGTTGAAAAGGCATAAGCACTAATTTCTTTAACACCAAATTCAATTGCACCTTCAACCACATCAAATAGGGCTGCTTCGCCTGCTTCATGTCCGGCTGTGCGAGGCAGGCCACGCTTTTGTGCCCAGCGACCATTTCCATCCATCACAATTGCAACGTGATTAGGAATCTTTATAGTCATACCCGCTCCACCATCGGCAAAGAACGCAGGCCGCGTTCAAGGTGCCATTGTAAATAAGCAGCGATTAAACCACTAGCCTCTCGGCGAAACTTTCCTTCACTGGCAGATGCCACATCCCAATCACTAGAAAGCAATGCGCCCATTAGATCTAGTGTCTCTGGTGCAGGGGTCGCACACGCAGATGGCCGACAATCTGCGCACACTGATCCCCCACCTACTAGTGAAAAGTGTCTATGCGGTCCAGGTGCTTCACACTTGGAACAAATCGTCATTGATGGTGCATAACCAGCCACAGCTAACGACCTCAACAAAAAAGCATCCAGGATCAAAAGTGGTTCATATCTATTTTCTGCCAAAGCTTTCATGCCACCAACAACTAACTGAAACTCTTGAAGTGCAGGTTCATTTTCTTGGCTAGTAAATCGCTCTGCTGCTTCTAAAATCGCTGCAGCAACTGTCCAGCGCTGATAATCCTCTGTAAGTGCTTCGCCATAATTCATTAACGCTTCAACTTGGGTGACAGTGTCAAAGGTTTTGCCGGTGTAGAGCTGGATATCTACATGGCTACCTGGTTCAAGTCGTGCACCAAACTTTGATTTAGTACGACGAACCCCTTTTGCAACCCCACGAATACGTCCATGATCGCGGGTGAGCATTGTGATGATGCGGTCTGCTTCACCGAGTTTTTGAGTACGCAAAACAATTGCCTCATCCCGGTACAAACTCATACGGGTAAAGGTAGTGCGTTGATTAGCGAATTGCGCGATTTATCCCAGACACGACAGCCTTTAATGCTGCCGTTGTGGTGTTGGGATCGATTCCAACGCCCCAGAAGACATCGCCTTCGATTGCGCACTCAAGATAGGCAGCAGCAGAGGCATCGCCACCTGCAGATAACGCGTGCTCGAAGTAATCAAGTACTCGAACGTCCACCCCGTATGCCTGCAAAATATTACAGAAGGCAGCGATTGGACCATTGCCTTGACCCTTAAGTTCGTGAAGTTCTCCGCGATCTGTGAGTGAAACTGTTAGATAAACATCTTCACCAAGCACAGAGCTTTGTGACAATCCCTTAAGTCGGAATCGTCCCCAGGGTGCACCATCTGTTGGCAAGTACTCATCTTCAAAAATGTTCCACAAGTCTTCAGCACTTACTTCGCCACCTTCAGCATCCGTCTTTGCCTGCACATTTTTCGAGAATTCAATTTGTAAACGACGAGGCAAATCAAGATGATGTTCATTCTTCATCAAGTAAGCAACACCACCCTTACCGGATTGTGAATTCACACGAATCACTGCTTCATATGAGCGACCAATATCAAGTGGATCAATAGGCAGATAAGGAATAGCCCAGGTGTGATCACGTACTTCTTTACCTGCAGCTTTTGCGTCAACTGCCATGTGGTCAAAGCCTTTTTTAATTGCATCTTGGTGTGAACCAGAAAACGCCGTAAAGACAAGATCCCCGCCATATGGATGACGCTCAGGAACACGCAATTGGTTAGCGTATTCAACGGTGCGACG
>DAIMGQ010000038.1:0-9112 GCA_036723815.1 Candidatus Planktophila sp. | reverse complement strand
GAATTCTCATTGGAGTAGAAGAAGACAACAAGTGTTGCTAATCCAGCACCAACGGCACCAATGAGATTGCCGCGACGAGCAGTCTTTGGATGGGACAAACCCTTGAGAGCAAGGATGAATGCAATGCCAGCGGCTAGGCCAATTAGGTCATATACCGTGCGGCTCATTTTTTATTTCCCTTGAACATTTCAAGCATTCGGTCGGTTACGACAAATCCACCCACCATATTGATAGTTGCAAGAATGATTGCTGCAACTGAAAGTCCAAGCTCTAAGTTTGTTTTACTGTGATCGGCCACGATGATCGCACCAACCAAGATAACTCCGTGAATCGCATTGGCACCTGACATTAGGGGAGTGTGCAGGGTTGAAGAGACCTTAGAAACTACCTCAAAGCCAACGAAGACTGAGAGCACAAAAATTGAAAGAATCGCCATTGGTTCCATTACTGAGCTCCTCTTCGTGATCCGCCATGTGTAACTGCAGCGCCGTTAATAATTTCATCATCAAAATCTAAGTTGAATGCAACCTTTACATCATCCTTTGCAGGAACGGTAAAGAGTGACAATAGATTTACAACGTTTCGTGAGTATAAGAATGATGCGTGAAATGGCAGCTGGCTAGGAACATCTTTTCCACCCCAGATACGAACTCCACCAGCTGTTTCAACAATCTCGCCAGGTTTTGATCCTTCAACATTGCCGCCAGTTTCAGCCGCCAAGTCAACGATGATTGTTCCGGGTGCCATTGAATCAACCATCACTTGTGTCATCAAGCGAGGTGCTTGGCGACCAGGGACAGCTGCAGTTGTAATAACAACCTGTGATTTTGCAATGTAAGGAGTTAAAAGTTCGCGTTGCTTTGCTGCGCGCTCTTCAGTCATCTCACGTGCATAACCGCCGGCACCTTCCAGTGCTTCAAGTTCTAGTTGAATAAATGTTGCACCCATAGATCGAACTTCATCTGCAGAGGCTGGACGAACATCGTAAGCAGAAACCACAGCGCCTAAGCGACGTGATGTTGCAATGGCTTGTAATCCAGCAACGCCTGCACCAAGCACTAAGACTTGTGCTGGAGTAACAGTTCCTGCAGCTGTCATTAACATCGGGAAGAAACGTGGAGAAAGTTCTGCTCCGACAATTGCTGCGCGATATCCAGCACACAGTGCTTGCGAAGTTAAGGCATCCATTGATTGAGCACGTGAAATACGTGGAACAAGCTCAAGTGAAAAAGCCGTAACACCTGCAGAGGCTGCTGCCTCTATTGAATCAACGGCAGTTACAGGAGATAAGAATGAAATTGTGATTGCACCTTTTTTTAAGGTTGCCATTTGCTGAGCTGTTAAAGCCTGAACAGACAGGACCACATCTGCATCTGCAAGTACATCGCCTTGCTTAACAGTTGCACCCGCGGTTGTGTAATCAGCATCAGTTGCCTGCGAATGAGTACCCGCACCAGATTCGATAACTACTTCGAGTCCTAATCGTGTCAGTTTGTTGATGATGTCTGGAACAAGCGCAACGCGCTTTTCTCCAGCTCTTATTTCCTTCGGAACGGCTACGCGCATGAGCCAAATGTTAGTGGGTGGAACCCTTCAAGTCACCTTTTATTAGGTGATAAAGAATTGCTTGAATCGTTGTTCTTCGGTGATAGGCCTCTCTCCACACGACAGAACGCGGGCCATCGATAACTGAGGCTTCAACTTCTTCTCCGCGGTGGGCAGGTAAACAGTGCATGAACACCGAATCCTTACTTGTTAGCTTCATGAGATTTTCAGTTACAGCAAATGGTGAGAGTGCTGGCATTTTTTCAGCACGGTCTGCTTCTGAATCACCCATTGACATCCATACATCGGTATATAGAACAGATGCATCTTTGGCTGCTAATTCTGGATCATGTGTTACCTCGACTTTTCCACCATTATGGGATGCAATATTTTTTGCAACTGCAACGACAACAGGATCTGGTGCCCACTTTCCACTTGGTGTTGCTGCAACAACATGTGCACCCATGATTGCACCCATTAGTAACCAAGCATGTGACATGTTGTTTCCATCGCCAAGGTAAACAAACTTGCGACCGGTGATATCTGTTCCGAATTTTTCTCGAATTGTTAACCAGTCAGCAAGTAACTGTGTTGGGTGATCATCATCTGTTAATGCATTAATGACAGGAATTGACGCATTTGCACCAAGTTCGTCAACATCGGCTTGTGCAAATGTGCGAATGATCAATGCACTGCAATACCCACTAATTATTTTTGCAGTGTCTGCAATAGTTTCACCGCGACCCAACTGCAATTCATCCCCGCGAATAAAGATTGGAGTTCCACCTAGGTGGGCAACTGCTGTTTCAGATGACAAACGGGTACGAGTTGAAGGCTTCGTCATATAAATAGCGACGGACTTATTTGCCAGAGCGGTGTTAGACCGCAGTGGATTCTCAGCAAATTCAGCGGCAGTCGAAAGCAATAATTCGACATCGGCTCGGCTCAAGTGCTCGGTACGGAGTAAGTCCTTCATTTGTGAATTCTACCCGTACTTTTGAGGCGCTCAAAGGTATTCTTATCCACCTAATGGGGCTCTTCAAGAAAATCGGAACAGACGGTGATACCGATCTGTTGACCCGACCATCCGAGGAACTACTCGAAGATGATGGTGGGCACGATCGTTTTGCTCATTATGTGAAGAAAGAGAAGATCACTGAATCAGCTGTGACTGGAAAAGCGGTAAAGGCGCTGTGCGGAAAGAAATGGACCCCTTCAAGAGATCCTGAAAAGTATCCGATCTGTCCGACCTGCAAAGAGATTTATGCAGGATTGAAGCAAGCACCCGAAGAAAAATAATAATGAAGCGCAGGTTTGGCTTCACACTTCTTATTGTTTTGCTCATTACAGCGATTACCCAACCTATAGAAGCAGCCGATAAAGAACCACGAAAGGTTTTATCCGGCTGGATACCTTATTACTCCGTTAAAACGGTGCTGCCCTTGGTTCGCAAGCTACCTTCAGCAGCACCCAATATTGCAGGCCAACCATCAGTTTGCGATGCCTCTCAATATGGGCCAGCAGAAAATCAAGCTATCGAAAGTTCATACTTATTTACAAATAAGGATTTAATGAAAGAGGTAATGCCATTTTGGTTTAGCTTAAAAAGCCCAACAGTAATTCGTGATGATTATGTTTCTGGTAATCCTTCATGGCCAATGGAAGACACTGTGTGTTTGATGCGACGTGCCGGTTTGCAAATTATTCCAACAATGACTGATGGCACAGCCAAACTTGTACTTTCCGAATACCTTTCAAATGCTGCCACCCGAACAACAATCGTCAATACAATCGTTGACCTTGTAGTTAAGAACAACTTTGACGGAATTGATCTTGATTATGAGGGATTTGCTTTTGTTGATGGCAATTCAACTTGGAGTAAGACTACGCCTCGATGGGTCGCCTTGGTTAAAGAATTGAGCGTGGCACTTCATACAAAAAACAAATTGCTATCAGTATCAACTCCATACTTATTTGATCCGAAAGAAAAGCAAAAAGGCTATTTTGTTTATGCCTGGGCAGATATTGCAAGCAGCATTGATCGTTTAAGAATTATGACGTATGACTATTCAGTTGATAAACCAGGACCTATGGGTCCTTTGTCCTGGACTGAAAAGACCATTAAATATGCAATAAGCATCATGTCGGCATCAAAGGTTTATGTTGGCTTGCCGGGTTATGGTCGCGACTGGATTACTTCCGTTAATGGAAAGTGTCCAACATCTGCGCCTCCTGGATTAATTGGTGGTGCAAAAGCTGCAACATTTAAAATGAACTACGCAGCAGCAAAAGCGGCTATTGACGGAGCAGCTCCAACCTATAACGAACAGTTTGGCGAAGCTACGTACGACTACACACAGACATATAACGGATTGTCTGTAACTGGAGCATCAACTGCCTGCACAGTTAATCGAACTGTTTGGTATCAAAATGCGCGAAGCTTTGCGGAACGTATGGCTTTAGTTGCAAAGTATCGTCTTGGTGGTGCCGCAATGTGGACCCTAGGAATGGAAGATGCAGCTGCTACAAACGAGATTCGTACTGCAGCCCTTGCGATCGCGCCAGATCAGGTAATTAACACGATGACATTAGAAAATATAAATCAAGGCTCGATCAACTACGGCAATTTATTCACCGTTAAGGGTTTAATTACCTTAAAAGATAAAACACCGATAGCAGGAATAACAGTTGCCCTTGAAATCAAGCGACCTAGCGAATCTGTGTGGACGAAGGTTACAGATCTAGTAACTGGGCTCGATGGCACGGTCACATCGCCTATGACCTTGGGTAGCGATGCCGCTATTCGCTTAACAACCGTTGGAACGTGGGAGCGAGCAGAATCAGTAAGTGCTGAACAAAAGATTTCTGTAAAGAGTCTTATCCAAATTGATCGCCCAGTCTCTGCTTCAAAGGGAGCTGTAATCACGGTTAAGGCACAGCTGCTACCTAAATTAGTTGGCAAATCCGCAAGTTTGCAGAAAAACATTAATGGAAAGTGGCAAAATGTTGGTACTGCATCTGTTTCAGATGACAATGGTTTACTTACATTTACTACGTCAGAACCAAAGCGAGGAGTTGTCACCATGCGAGTTCAGATTGTGGGCGATATCGCTTCGGCCCCATTTGCGATTGTGATTCGATAAACATGGCCAAAATTAAGGACAAAATAGAAGAAGAGTTGCAAGCAATTTTTAGTGGTGATGTTCCATGGATAACTATCGTGTGGGACGATCCAGTTAATCTCATGACTTATGTGACATATGTGTTGATGGAATTGTTTGGTTACAACAAAGAAAAAGCTCATGAATTAATGATGAAGGTTCATACTGAAGGCAAAGCTGTAGTTTCAACCGGAAGCCGTGAAGAGATGGAGCATGATGTTGCTCGTTTACATGAATACGGATTATGGGCAACTTTGCAACGCGGTGATCAAGCGATATGAAAGAGAATGAGCATGGTTTCTTCCGTCATGGAGATAACGCTTATTTATCAAACTTCACTGAATCTGAACGTGAAGTTTTAGTCAATCTAGTTGAGCAGATAATTGAACTGTTAGCCGAACGCGTTGATCATCATAATGATGATCCCTTAGCTGCGATGGTTGGCATCACTATACATGACACACCACCAGATGATGAAGTGTTGTTGCGCCTATTGCCAAATGCTTATGCCGATCAAGTTGATGCATCCGAATTTCGCAGATATACCGAATCAACTTTGCGACAAAAGAAACAGGCGCACGCTATGGCGATGCGAATGCATCTAATGAGTGCAGTCGACGGCATTGTTGAAGTTGATCACGACGGTGCAAATGCATGGCTCGGTGCAATGAATGATGTTCGTCTTGCACTTGGTGTGCGACTAAAGGTTGAAGAAAACACACATGAAGACTTGGAGTTATTGGCCCCTGATGACCCAATGCGAGGCGTCTATGCGGTGTATAGCTGGCTCGGCTGGCTGCAAGAAAGTTTAATTTCTGCCCTTATGGATGAATCTGAATAGTTACCCTGCTATTCAAACCATGAGTGCAAGGTAGGCTAGCCCAGTGAGTGATGCCCCAATAGGAATATTTGATTCAGGTGTAGGTGGTCTCACCGTTGCACGTGCAATCTTGGATCAACTTCCTAATGAATCCACTCTTTATATTGGTGATACAGCACGTGGCCCCTATGGCCCACGTCCGCTAGCAGAGGTTCGTGAATTTGCATTAGAAACAATGGATTTCCTTGTTGAACAAGGTGTTAAAGCAATTGTTATTGCCTGTAATACAGCATCAGCTGCAATGTTGCGTGATGCACGTGAGCGTTATTCAATTCCAGTTATCGAAGTTATTCAACCTGCAGTTCGCCGTGCAGTTGCAGCGACAAGAACAGGCAACATTGGTGTCATCGGTACTCGCGCAACAATTGACTCCAAGGCTTACGTAGATGCCTTTGCGGCTGCCCCACAACTCGAAATTACCTCTATAGCCTGCCCACTATTTGTTGAATATGTAGAGCGCGGTGAGACATCAGGACCAGATATAACAAAGGTTGCACGTGATTACTTGGCTCCAGTTATGGATGCAAAGGTTGACACCTTAGTTTTGGGTTGCACGCACTACCCATTGTTAACCGGTGTTATCTCCTACGTTATGGGTGAAGGTGTAACTTTGGTTTCAAGTGCTGAAGAAACAGCAAAAGATTTATATCGAACACTGGTTGAAAATGGCTTGTTACGAGCACAGTCAGCAACCCCAGCCACACATAGATTCTTAGCAACCGGTGATGCAAAGGCATTTGAAACCTTGGCTCGACGTTTTCTAGGTCCCGAGGTCACACAAGTCGAGCACAAGGAGCTATAGATGGCACGCAATGATGGACGCACAGTTAATGATCTGCGCGAAATTAAATTTACTCGCGGTTGGTTAGATCATGCCGAAGGATCAGTGTTGGTTGAATTCGGTAAGACTCGTGTCTTGTGTGTTGCATCATTTACACCAGGTGTGCCACGGTGGTTAAAGGACACTGGAAATGGGTGGGTTACATCAGAGTATTCAATGTTGCCTCGCGCAACTCACACACGTTCAGACCGTGAAAGCGTTAAAGGAAAGCTTGGTGGTCGAACACAAGAGATTTCACGTTTAGTTGGTCGTTCTTTGCGCGCGGTAGTAAACATGAAAGAGCTAGGTGAAAACACAATCGTTATAGACTGTGATGTTTTACAAGCAGATGGTGGAACGCGCACAGCCGCAATCACAGGCGCATACGTTGCACTTGCAGATGCAATCTCTTGGGCAAAGGCGCAAGGACATATCAAGGCAGATGCGAAGCCCCTCAATGATTCTGTTGCAGCGGTAAGTGTTGGAATCATCGATGGTGTTCCGATGCTCGATCTTTGCTATGAAGAAGATGTTCGCGCAGGAACAGATATGAATGTTGTTGTTGCAGGCGATGGACGTTTTATTGAAGTTCAAGGAACTGCTGAAGGCGAACCGTTTGATCGTGCTCTCTTAAATCAACTACTTGATTTGGCAGTTGCTGGTTGTTCAACTCTTAATCAACTGCAGAAAGATGTTCTTGCAAAGTAATGTCTCACAAACTTGTTTTAGCAACACGTAATCAAGGAAAGATCACTGAGTTTCGACGAATTCTGGAGGCATTGGCACCCGGTGCCATCGAACTTATTGGTGTGGATCAATTTCCAGATTTGATAGATGTTGAAGAAACTGGTTCAACATTTGAAGAGAATTCTTTACTAAAAGCTCGCTACACAAGCCAAGCAACTGGATTACCGGCAATAGCCGATGATTCAGGGTTGTGTGTTGATGCACTAAACGGGGATCCCGGGATTTTTTCTGCCAGGTGGGCCGGTGAACATGGAAATGACCGAGCAAATCTAGAAAAGGTTCTAGATCAGCTCAAAGATGTTGCTGACGAAAAGCGCACTGCGCACTTCATGTGTGTGGCATCGCTCGTACTTCCGGATGGTCGCCAACAGGTTGCCGAAGGCCGTTTCGATGGAGTGATTCTGCATGCCCCTGTGGGCGAGAATGGATTTGGCTACGACCCGATATTTCAGCCGGCAGGAATGTCCATTTCCTCTGCACAAATGAGCGCGGAGGAAAAGGATTTACTGAGCCACCGCGGAAAATCACTACGTGCATTAGTACCTCATGTCATCCATTTGCTTGGGAGCCTGAGGTAGCCTTTACCTATCACAGCGCGTTAATTACGTGCTTATAGCAATCCAAGGAGTTCGAAGTGGCCGTTAAGAAGACCGCAAAGAAGGCAGCAAAAAAGTCTCCTGCAAAGAAGACAGCTGCAAAGAAGTCGCCAGCTAAGAAAGCTGTAGCGAAAAAGAAGACAACTAAGAAAGCTGTTGCCAAAAAAGCAGTTGCGAAGAAGACAGCAAAGAAAGCTCCAGCTAAGAAAGCCGCAGCTAAGCGTGTAGTCAAGAAAACCGCGAAGAAGGCTCCTGCAAAGCGCGTTGTCAAAAAAACAACAACAACTCGAGTCACATCTGCACCAGCAGCGGTAAGCGCACCAGCTAAGCCTTTTGTACCTGTGGCACCTGCTGCACCTGTTGTAGCTAAGCCAGTTGCAGCACCTAAGGCATCAACTTCAAACCGCACTGCATGGATTGTTGTTCTCGGAATTGTGGCTTTGGTTGCAATCGTTTGGTCACAGTCATCGGGTTCAGATAGCGATGATGCAGCGAACCCGACACCATCAATGTCAGAAACAGCAGAGCCAAGTGCTGAACCATCTGCAACAGAGTCAACAGGAACACCTGTTACGGCCGTAGAAGCTCCAACAAAGTTTGTTGCACTAAAGAGTGAAGAAGGATTAAAGCTGCGCTGGGTAGCACCAACAGCAGTTGATGGATTAACTGGATATAACGTTGAGATCCGTGCAAACGGAGCAGGCGAGTGGACAGTTATTGCAACTGTTCCAGCAGATCAACTAACTCAGAATGTTACAAAGGCAAGTGATTCAGGATGGACTCAGTTCCGTGTTTCATCTGTGTACTCAGATGGACAGACTGCATCAGCTACAGCTTTTGGAATTCCAGGAGAGTTCAAGTAAATCTAAATTAGATAAAATAAAATCCCTCACCGAATGGTGGGGGATTTTGTTTTGTTCACTTTTTGATAAGTTTAAAGCTGCGCAGTAATTGCATCGACATAAGCTCTCACACCTGCAGGTACAAGGTGGACACCATCTGCTCCAAAATACTCCGAATGGCCCTGAGAAATAGCTGCCCAATCAACTAAGAAGGCACCGTATAGAGATGCGTACTGTGCGATGAGTGCGTTGTTCTCATCTCGCCAAGCCCGTGGAACCGCTGTATTAACCACAACAATTCGAGGTTGATCCTTAATCTGCTCAAAAATTGCAGCAACTTGCTCTTCAGTTAGCTTGTTGTTATTTCCCAAATTCAAAACAATCGTAGCCATACTCATATTTGCTTTGTCATTAGTGATCACTTCAAGAAGCTCGCTCGCTTGTCGTCCTACTCTTGCATTAATTAATCCAATAGGTTGACGACTATCTAATTCAAAACGGATTCCTAGAATTACTGAGTC
>DAIMGQ010000037.1:2431-9645 GCA_036723815.1 Candidatus Planktophila sp. | reverse complement strand
GATGGTGCGAAACGAACCTTTACCTTGTTAGCCATTTACTGTGCACTCACCTTGTTAGTTAGTTCGCCAAGTCCTTCAATTGCCATGGTTGCCTTTTGTCCGGCAACCATTGGACCAATACCTGCTGGTGTGCCGGTCAGGATGATGTCACCAGGAAGCAAGGTCATCACACGTGAAACAAAGTTAATAATTGTTGGCACATCAAAGATCATGTCGCTGATTGACGCTGATTGCTTTACTTCACCTGCAATGGTGGCGGTGATCTTTTGTGTGCCAGGGACAAAGTCAGTATCAACCCAAGGGCCAATTGGGCAGAAGGTGTCAAAGCTTTTTGCTCTAGTCCACTGTCCATCCTTTTTCTGCAGATCACGGGCAGTGACATCATTGGCAATTGTGTAGCCAAAGATGACATCATTAACCCGCTCTTTTGGAACATCTTTGCAAATACGACCAATCACAATTGCAAGCTCTGCCTCGTGATCTATGCGCTCTGACATCTCAGGCCAGACGATTGTGTCGTTAGGGCCAATGACAGATGTGTTTGGCTTTAGGAAAATAATTGGTTCATCAGGAACAACCCCACCCATTTCAGCGGCGTGATCGGCGTAGTTCTTGCCCACGCACACAACCTTTGAGCGAGGAATGATCGGTGCTAGCAAGCGAACCTTGCTTAGTTCAATAGTTGCTGCAGTCTTTTGGATTCCTGAGTAAATCGGATCACCACTGATGATGCTGATAACGCCATCATCTTCTAGGACACCAAATAGTGGGTCTTGGCCTAAGCCAGCATCTGGGCCTGGGGTGAATCGAACAATACGCATGAGCGCATTCTATCGTTACTCAGCGTCCTCAATCTCTTCAACAAGACGCTCGACAAGAACAGATGAAATTCTGCGACGACGACCCTGTGGGCGCTCTGATGTGATTGAGAAGCCATGCCATGAAATTGTCGATCCAGCAATTGGAACACGGCCAAGTTTTTGCGCCATTAATCCACCAATACTGTCGATATCTTCATACTCTTCTTTTTCAATCTCAATCTTTAACTCATCAGCTAGATCTTCAATATGCAGTGTGGCCTTTGCACGTCCCTTATCAGGGGTGAGCCAGATGAAATCTTCTTCACCATCATCAAACTCATCTTCAATTTCACCCACAATTTCTTCGATGATGTCTTCAATGGTGATGATTCCTGCTGTGCCACCATACTCATCAACCACGATTGCAAGGTGGATCTGATTCTTCTGCATTTCCTTTAGCAGATCATCAGCCATCTTGATTTCAGGGACAAAGTTGGCAGGACGCATTAACTGCTCAATCTTTTCAGTGTGCTCTGCCTCGTGGTGATCAAGTGCGCGCTTTGCTAAGTCTTTGACATAAACAATTCCAACGATGTTGTCGATGCCATCGCCAATAACTGGAATACGTGAATAACCGCTTCGTAGGGCAAGTGATAACCCTTGGCGCAAACTCTTATCCTTTTCCACCCACACCATGTCGGTGCGAGGAACCATTAATTCGCGCACCAAGGTGTCACCTAGTTCAAATACTGAGTGAATCATCTCGTGCTCATCAGATTCCACTAGGCCGCGCTCATGTGCTTGATCTACGAGATCTCGTAGTTCAGCCTCTGATGTGAAGGGCCCTGATCTAAATCCCTTACCTGGTGTCATTGCATTACCAACTGCAATCAGCAGTGTTGTGACAGGACCGAGCAAGAATGCCAATCCATAGGCAACGATAATTCCGTATCTGGCGTATTTGTGTGGCTGCTGCTTGCCTAAGGTGCGTGGTCCAACGCCAACAACAACGTAGGAAAGCACAACCATGATGACAACTGTCAGCGCCATTGCTTGTGCACTTGAATAATTGCGCAGCAAGATAACTGCCAATAAAACAGTTGCGGTGAACTCACAGAGCTTTCGAACCAGCAAAATCACATTGAGGTAGCGGGCAGGTTGGGCTGTGTATTTGCGCAGCAGCGCTGTGCCGCGCTTGCCCTCAATCTCTTCAATGACCACGCGTGAAATAGAGGTAAGTGCAGACTCAGATGCAGCCAGGAAGCCGGCAAAAACAAGCAAGGCAATGATGCTGACTATCGCTATGGGGCTCATAAACCTTTCTGCCAATCTCTTACTATTTTTTCTTGAAGATCAAACATAACTTTTTCTTCAGCCTTATCAGCATGGTCGTAGCCAATTATATGTAACAAGCCATGCACAGCCAAAATATAAATCTCGTGCTCTATCGAATGTCCCTGCGCTTTTGCCTGTTCTGCTGCAACGACTGGACTAATAACAATGTCACCCAGTGTGACAGCCTCACCCACAGTCTCTGGCATATCCATCGGAAATGAAAGAACATCTGTAGTGCCGGGCTCATCCATCCACTTGATATGAAGCTGCGTCATGTACTCATCATCGACAAAAGAAACATTAACTTCACACTCAGGGTTGAGCGCTAACTCCAACAAGGCAAAGGTGAGTAAGGACTGTATTTCAGTAGCCGGAACTAACTGCCCTGAAGTGTTTGTTACTTCAATTGTCATTGTTGGCGAATTGGTCGCAATCCCTGTCGCGCTTCATCAAATTTGTCATAGGCCTTAACGATGTCACCAATTAGACGGTGTCGAACAACATCTTCTGCAGTTAACTCAAGGAAGGCGATGTCATCGATCTCCTGCAAAATATCGCGCACTACTTTAAGGCCAGATTTTTGTGAGTTGGGTAGATCGATCTGAGTCACATCGCCTGTGATTACCATCTTTGAACCAAAGCCCAAGCGGGTTAGGAACATCTTCATTTGCTCAGGAGTGGTGTTTTGAGCCTCATCCAAGATCACAAAGGCATCATTTAATGTGCGACCACGCATATAGGCAAGTGGTGCAACTTCAATGATTCCAGATTGCATCAGGCGCGGAATTGTGTCGATATCGATCATGTCATGGAGTGCGTCAAACAAAGGACGCAGGTATGGATCAATCTTTTCACTCAGTGTGCCAGGTAAGAAACCTAAACTTTCGCCAGCTTCAACTGCAGGACGTGTCAAAATAATTCTGTTGATCTTCTTTGCTTGTAGCGCTGCAACTGCCATAGCCATTGCCAGATATGTCTTACCGGTACCGGCAGGGCCGATACCAAAGGTAATTGTGTGATCCTCAATTGCATCCACATAGCGCTTTTGATTAGCAGTCTTTGGGCGGATGGTGCGACCACGATTGCTCACAATGTTAAGTGACATGACCTCTGCTGGATGATCAACTGGATTATTCTCCAACATGGCAATAGCACGGTTTACTGCATCGACATTAAGGATGTTGCCGCTACGGATAACAACCATCATCTCGTTGAACAGGTTTTCTAAACGCGCGCAATCAATATGAGGGCCACGCAAAGTAATCTCATTGCCGCGCACCGTGATGTTTACAGATGGAAATGCTGCTTCAATAACTCGTAAATTGTCATCATGCGGACCCACAACAGCAACCATTGGAATGGCGTTAGGTACGGTGATCAGCGTTCGCTCCATATAGGTGTAAATCTATCTTTAACCGGGCGGCCATGCCATGGCGCGCCCACCCAGCAGGTGCAGGTGAGCGTGGAAAACACTCTGACCTGCCTCTACTCCAGTGTTAAAAACAGTTCGGTAGCCATTTAGACCACGCTCTTTAGCTATCTCATCGGCAGCCAAGAAAAGGTCTGCAGTCATCCTGGCGCTATTGCGAGCAATACCTGCAGCATTTTCGGTGTGCAAAGTTGGAACCAGCAAAACATGAGTTGGTGCTTGTGGGTTTAAGTCATTGAAAGCAACAACGTTTTCATTACGCAACACAATATCTGCTGGGATCTCTCCCTCAATGATTTTGCAAAAGATGCAGTTGGGATCTAAGGCCACGTAATTACCATACCTTTAAAAGCGCAGAGACGGCTGAAACAGCGGCAATACCAGCATGTGCCGAACGAAGAATAGGACGACCCATCAGGGCAACCTTTGCACCAGCTTGGGTAAATGCGGCAATTTCTTCATCAGTTAATCCACCTTCTGGCCCGATGATGATTAACAAATGCTCAACGTTGTGGGAAGAGACTTGGTCAGACAACTTAGTTGTTGCACTTTCATGAAAAGCAATTGCTAAATCGCTCACTTTGATTGCTTCACAGATCTGGGCTGTTGTTGCCATTTCTGTTACTTCTGGGATTCTAAATCTGCGAGATTGCTTGCTGGCCTCACGCGCTGTGATGGCAAACTTCTCTGAGCCCTTGCCAATGCTGCGTGTTGATAGCCACGGAACAATGCAATCAACACCGGCTTCAGTTAACAACTCAATAGCCTCTTTTGCGCGATCACCCTTTGGTATTGCTTGGACAACAGTAATAGTTGTTGCAAGCGGGTCTTGAAAACCTGAGTCCATCACCCGAACCTGCATGGACTTTTTCTTAACTTCTGTTGCAACTACCTGTGACCAAGAGCCTTTGCCATCGCTGAGCATAAATTCTGCGCCCTCTTGCATACGCAAAACCCGAATTGCATGGTTGGCATCATCGTTTGCAAACTCGTAGGAACTACCTACATTTGTTGGTAGGTCATCTACGAAAAAGAGTGTGAACATTACTTGTGGAACACTCCCTTGAGCTTGCTAAAGATTGATCCATCCTGGCCCTTTACTTGGGCTTCATTAGCTTTTTCACCACGGGCCTCAGCAAAAGAGCGCAAGATCTTTTCTTCATCTTTGCTCAACTTTGTTGGAGTCATTACCTCAACATGAACGATCAAGTCTCCGCGATCGCCGCGGCGCAAACGGGTCATGCCCTTACCCTTGATAACAATTGGTGTGCCACTTTGGATGCCAGGCTTGATGTTGACATCTACTGGACCATCGAGAGAATCAACGGTAACTGTGGTGCCAAGTGCTGCAGCAATCATTGTTACTTCAAGTGCCATATGTAATGTGTCGCCTTCGCGGACAAGATATTCATGGCGCTCTTCTACGATTTCAACATAGAGATCACCTGCCGGTCCGCCGCCAGCGCCAACTTCTCCGCGGCCAGACATCTGAATTCTGTTACCTGTTTCAACACCTGCAGGAATCTTCACATCAATAGTCTGTCGACTACGTACTCGTCCTTCGCCAGCACATTCGCGGCATGGACTCTTAATCACACTTCCGTATCCCTGACATGCATTACATGGACGAGAAGTCATTACCTGACCAATAACAGAGCGCACAACTTGTTGTGTTTCTCCGCGCCCCTTACACGTCATGCAAGTTTCTGGATATTGGCCATCTAAACAACCAGTACCTGTGCACTTAGGACACACAACAGCTGATTCAACTGTTATTTCACGCTCTGTTCCAAAGCATGCTTCATTCAGGTCTACTTGAATTCTGATAAGTGAATCTTGTCCAGCACGTGTGCGCGGACGTGGTCCGCGTGATCCACCACCACCAAAGAATGCATCCATGATGTCGCTAAAGCCGCCACCAAAGTTTGCTCCACCAAAGTTGCTGCCGCCCATGTCATAAGACTGACGCTTTTGTGGATCACTTAAAACATCGTAGGCCTCAGTTATTTCTTTAAACTTTTCCTGTGTCTGTGGATCAGGATTCACATCTGGGTGGAGTTCGCGGGCTAGCTTGCGATAAGCCTTCTTGATCTCATCAGAGCTAGCACCCTTAGTAACACCTAGGGTTTGGTAATGATCTGCCACTTATGGACCCTCTGTAATAAAGCGTTCAACATAACGAGCAACTGCATCAACTGCTGCAATTGAACCTGCGTAATCCATACGTGTAGGCCCTAAGACACCAACTGCCCCATGGTGGGAAGAGTCGACGCCATAACCAACTGTGACAAGAGATGTTGTTTGAAGATTTGTTTCATTCTGCTCGCTACCAATTCGAACGAGAACAGTTGATCGTGCCTCATCTAGTAAACGCAAAATAACTACTTGTTCTTCCAGTGCTTCAAGAATTGGTGAGAGCGTTAGACCTAGATCTTCACCTGAGCGAGCCAAGTTGGCTGTGCCTGAGATCGCCATTTTCTCGCTGTTCTCTCCAATAATTGGATAGGTAATAACAGCAACCTGCTTTGTAATATCTGCTAATAATTTGGCTGATCTTTTCAGCAATTCTTCTAGGTCATTTGAGCCTTGTAAGAATGTTTCAATCGCTCTGCGCTCTGCCGTTGAGAGCTGCTTAACAGTTGCTAACTTGTCCACAAATACTCGATATCCAAGATCTGTGGGAATGCGTCCAGCACTTGTGTGAGGCTGAGTAATTAAGCCTTCATCTTCTAGAACAGCCATCTCATTTCGAATCGTGGCAGGTGAAATCCCAAGACCATGATGATCGGCAATAGATTTAGAGCCGACAGGTTCTTGGGTCGCAACGTACTCATCGACAATTGCGCGCAGGATTTCAAGACGACGTGATGACATTTGTTCCAAGGGTACTAGATACTTATTTCTCGCACGATTCGATCTGCGATCAAGCGGCCCGCAGGGGTCAAGAGAACGCGATCATCGTGTAATTGAACAAAACCATTCTCGCGATAGATGGCCAAAACCTCCATTTGATGGGGCTGTAGTAGCTCTATCTCCAAGCCTTCGCGCATTCTGATGCCAAGCAAAATTGCTTCATCCTTAATCTGCTCTGGCGTTAGCTCTTCACTATCTGCAATCGGAGACTCCCCTGCAAACAACTTTTGCTTATAGGTTGTTGGGTGCTTTAAGTTCCAGAATCGCTTTTTATCAATATGTGAATGTGCGCCAGGTCCAAGACCCCACCAGTTTTTATTCTCCCAGTAGGCAATGTTGTGTCGGCATTCATGACCTGGCTTAGACCAGTTAGAAAGTTCATACCAAGTAAGTCCTGCCTTTTCACACATCTGATCCACCAACAAATACATATCTGCCATCAAATCATCATTAGGCATTGTTAATTCACCGCGCTTGATCTGGGCGGCAAGCTTTGTGCCAGTTTCAACAATGAGGGCGTAGGCACTGATGTGATCGATGTCCAAGGCAAGTGCAGCTGTAACTGTTTCTTGCCAATCCTCTAATGACTCACCGGGTGTTCCGTAAATTAAATCAACGCTAATAGATTTAAAGCCTGCACTGCGCGCCATCGTGATTGCTTTTTCAACATTAGCTGGGTTGTGTGTGCGATCAAGGGCAGCTAGAACATGTGGCTTTGCCGATTGCATACCAAAGGA
>DAIMGQ010000037.1:0-2331 GCA_036723815.1 Candidatus Planktophila sp. | reverse complement strand
GGTGTGTAGGTGTTGAAGTCGCAGTAGCCGCAGCGCTTAATGCAGTACGGGATATGAACGTAGAAAGAGAGCATCATTGCCCTGCTTTACGGGCAGCCTTAATCTGTTCAATGTCGGCATCGGTTGCAAGGGCAGCAACGAAGGCTTCTTGTGGAACTTCAACACGTCCCACCATCTTCATGCGCTTCTTACCCTCTTTTTGCTTCTCCAAAAGCTTACGTTTACGTGAAATATCTCCGCCGTAACACTTAGCCAAAACATCCTTACGGATTGCTCGAATACTTTCGCGAGCAATGATGCGCGCACCAATTGCTGCCTGAATAGGAACTTCGAACTGCTGGCGCGGGATGAGCTCGCGCAACTTGCCGGTCATCATTACGCCATAGGCATAAGCCTTATCGCGGTGAACAATTGCGCTAAATGCATCAACTGCCTCTCCCTGCAACAAGATGTCGACCTTAACTAGGTTGCCTTCTGCTTCACCCTTTTCTTCATAATCTAGGGATGCATAACCCTTGGTGCGGCTCTTTAGTTGATCAAAGAAGTCGAAAACGATTTCAGCCAACGGCAAGTCATATCTGATTTCAACTCGATCTTCAGAGATGTAATCCATACCGAGCAATACTCCACGGCGATCTTGGCAGAGCTCCATGATGGTTCCGATGTAATCAGACGGTGCCAGAATTGTTGATTTCACAATAGGTTCAAACACTGTTGCTACCTTGCCATCTGGAAACTCTGATGGGTTGGTAACTCGTACTGACTTTCCATCATCTAGCGTCACGTTATAAACAACGTTAGGTGCTGTGGAAATAAGGTTGAGTTTATGTTCGCGCTCTAATCGCTCGCGCACGATTTCCATGTGAAGTAGTCCAAGGAAGCCACAACGGAAACCAAAGCCAAGTGCGGCAGAGCTTTCTGGCTCATAAACAAGTGCTGCATCATTTAGCTGCAACTTGTCCAGTGCTTCTCGAAGGATTGGAAAATCAGCACCATCTAATGGGAATAGCCCTGAAAAAACCATTGGCTTTGGATCTTTATAGCCAGCAAGTGCGGTCTTTGTTGGGTTGTTATAGGTAGTAATTGTGTCGCCCACACGAGACTGGCGAACATCTTTAACACCTGTAATCAAATACCCTACCTCGCCAACACCAAGACCCTTGCCTGCAAGTGGTTCTGGTGAAATGACGCCAACTTCTAACGCCTCATGGCGCACACCAGTTGAAAACATTTGAATTTGTTCGCGTGGTGAAAGATGTCCATCAACAACACGCACGTAGGTAACAACGCCTCGGTATGCATCATAAACAGAGTCAAAGATCAGTGCGCGTGCTGGTGCATTGGGATCTCCAACAGGTGCCGGGATCTGAGCAACGATTTGATCTAGCAAATCGGCAACGCCATCACCAGTTTTTCCTGAAACGCGCAAGCAATCTTCTGGTTGACAACCAATCAGACGAGCAAGCTCTGCTGCAAACTTTTCTGGTTGGGCGTTGGGTAGATCAATTTTATTGAGCACAGGAATAATCGTTAGATTGTTTTCCATTGCCAGATAAAGGTTGGCAAGTGTTTGTGCTTCAATTCCTTGGGCGCAGTCAACAAGTAATACCGCACCTTCACATGCTGCGAGCGAGCGCGATACTTCATAGGTGAAGTCAACGTGACCAGGTGTGTCGATCATGTTCAAGATGTATTCGCCGCCATCGATAGATGAGCGCCATGGCAAACGAACTGCTTGAGACTTAATGGTGATTCCGCGTTCGCGTTCGATATCCATGCGATCTAGATACTGCGCGCGCATATTGCGAGCCTCGACAACTTCGGTGATGCCCAACATGCGATCGGCAAGTGTTGATTTACCGTGATCGATGTGGGCAATGATGCAGAAATTACGAATCTGCGCCGGATTAGTTGATGCTGGTTGCGGCGCCTTAGCAAGTGAAATTGCAGGCATGAACCTAGCCTCGCTTTAAAGTAGTAAAAGGATTAACGTGCGCCGGCTTTGGCAGCTGCCTTAGCCATTGAAGACTTCTTGTTTGCTGCTGAGTTCTTGTGAAGAACACCCTTTTGAACTGCAACATCTAGTGACTGTGATGCAGCGCGAAGTTCAGTAGTGATTGCAGCAGAATCTCCTGCAGCTACAGCGTCGCGGAACTTACGTACGGCTGTCTTGATAGATGAGCTCACAGACTTGTTACGAAGGCGTGCCTTCTCGTTGGTCTTGATGCGCTTGATCTGAGACTTAATGTTTGCCACGTGCGTAGTTCTCCGAACTTTAGGTTTTTGCGTTGAGGGGTAAGGGTACCGAGTTGAGCCCTCAGGCTCAAATCG
>DAIMGQ010000036.1:7487-9809 GCA_036723815.1 Candidatus Planktophila sp. | reverse complement strand
GACAGATAAAACATACGACTGATCTTTGGAGTGATCTACTGCGCGATGTAATGTCTTTCCTTTTTCGCCAATCTCTGTTCTGGCATAGTGACCAGTAACAACGCCATCAAATCCCATCGCTCGTGCGCGATCGAGGACAGCTGCAAACTTAATCTTTTCATTACAACGCAAACAAGGATTAGGAGTTCTGCCAGCTGCATACTCTGCTAAGAAATCCTCAACAACTCCATCATGAAACTCTTCAGCCATATCCCAAATATAAAAAGGTATTCCGATTACATCTGCTGCTCGACGGGCATCATGTGAATCTTCGATTGTGCAACAACCTCTGGCACCTGAACGATACTTCTGTGGATTTGCGGCAAGGGCTAAGTGCACTCCAATTACTTCGTGGCCAGCCTCTACTGCGCGAGCAGCAGCAACTGCAGAATCAACCCCTCCACTCATTGCTGCAATTAGCTTCATCGATTCATGACTTTCATTAGATATGCGCCGCCCGTCCTCGGCTAATTACATCGGGCAATACTGACAAAACGAAATCAACATCTGCCTGTGTAGATGTGGCACCAAAGGAGAATCGAAGCGAAGACTGGGCGCTTTCTTCAGTGTGACCCATAGCAAGTAGCACATGGCTTGCCTCATGCACACCCGCGCTGCACGCTGATCCAGTTGAGGCAGAAACGTGAGCGCCATCTAGAAGTAATAACAAGGTATCGCTCTGAGTTCCAGGAAAAGTCACATTTACAATTCCGGGCAAGCGATCACTCTTTTCACCATTTATATAGGCATCTGGGATCAATCGCTTAACACCAGCAATAAATGAATCTCTTAAATCACAAACTTTTTTAGCATCATATGAATCATTCACAGCTGTTGCAAAGGCCACGATACTTGGAGCATTTAGGGTTCCGCTTCGGATTTCTCGTTCTTGTCCCCCGCCATGTAGCAGGGCTGGAATCTCAAAAGCACGACGCAAAATAAGAGCACCGATACCAAGTGGTCCACCAATTTTGTGAGCACTAAGGGTTAAGGCTGTAACGCCTGACTTCTTGTATGAAAGCGGAGTCTTTGTGAAACTTTGAACAGCATCGGTGTGAACTGGAATATCACCTGCGATCGCAACAATCTCTTGGATAGGTTGCAACACACCAGTTTCATTATTGGAGTGCATAATCGAAATGACAGCAATTTCAGATCCGCGATCAGAGACAAGAGTATGCAGGAACTCTAAATCAATCACACCATCGGGAGTGACTGGAACTTGAACAACTTCTGCGCCTTCGTGTGTATGTAACCAGTGCGCAGGATCCAAAATTGCATGGTGCTCAATAGAAGAAATGACAACAACATTCTTGCCGGTTTTCTTACCGTTCCAGAATAAACCTTTAAGTGCAATGTTGTTTGCTTCAGTACCAGAGGCTGTAAAGATGACTTCAGATGCCAAGCAATCAATCTTCTTTGCAATTGCCTCGCGGGCATCTTCTAAGGTTTTACGGGTTGCACGACCATGTGTGTGCAGACTTGAAGGATTACCGAGCTGTTGTAATTGCTCTGACATAGCCGAAAAAGCGGCAGGCGACATAGGAGTCGTTGCGGCATGGTCTACGTAGATCGAAGGCACGGGCCTAAGTCTATGACTTGTGGGCTTTGATGCCTTCCGTTGCCTTTGGCAGCACAGCAAATAGATCGCCAACTACGCCAAAATCTGCAATTTCAAACAGTGGCGCTTCAGGGTCCTTGTTTACAACAACGATTGTCTTACTGGTCTGCATGCCAGCGCGGTGTTGGATAGCGCCCGAAATTCCATTTGCAACATAGAGCTGCGGACTAACAGTCTTGCCTGTCTGACCAACTTGATAAGAGTGTGGGTACCAACCCGCATCAGTTGCTGCGCGTGATGCACCAACTGCAGCACCTAATGAATCAGCAAAGTTTTCGACCGCGCTGAAATCTCCATTTGTGCCACGACCACCTGAAACAACAATATTTGCTTCAGTTAATTCTGGACGACCGCCTTGAACCGGAGGTTGTGACGATGAAACTGTTGCTTTCTTGGAGGCATCTGCCACAGAAAATGACATCGTCTCAATTTTTGGAGTTGATTCAGTTGTATTTGCATCCACTGAATTTGGTCGCACTGTAATAATTGGTGTGCCATGTGAAATTTTTGAGTGCACTGTTGTAGAACCACCAAATACCAACTGTGTTGCAGTGATATCTGCTGAAACATCTACGGCGTCGGTAATGATCCCAGAGCCAGTCTTAACCGCCGTGCGGGCAGCAACTTCCTTACCAAATGCATGAGATGCGACAAGCACTGCT
>DAIMGQ010000036.1:0-7387 GCA_036723815.1 Candidatus Planktophila sp. | reverse complement strand
AATGAAACCAGTTGTTCTCCGCCGGTTCCATCATCTGTAACTTTGATTCCTGCTGCACGTGCTGGACGCGGTGTTGCATCTGCAACTAGTGACCAGGCACCTTCTACCGAAACTCCCACTGCTGCTAAATCTCTACTTTCAATCGTCTTTTTCTTGGCAGCCATAATTCCTTTAAATGACGGGTAGCGAGGCTCATTAATCTTTTCAACGACAGAGATAACACAAGGGAACTGGGCGTGCATTTCATCAACGCCCGCTTCTGTGACACGAGTGATTGAAACCTTGCCTGCTGCAGGATCTACATCAACCTTTGATGCAAAGGTAAGTTGAGCTGCATTTAGTCGTTCAGCCAACATCGCTGGCACAACACTCATGCGAGCATCCGTTGACTCTGTTCCACAAATAACTAAATCAAATCCGCCCTTTTCAATTACCGCAGCCAATACAGCTGATGTTGCGAGCGCATCTGCACCTGCAAGCTTTGGATCAGTCACCAAGATCGCATCATTAACGCCCATAGATAACGCTTTGCGAACCGCTTCAGTTGCGCGCTCTGGTCCCATTGAAATCACTGTGATGGTGTTGCTGCCACCTTCTTCATTTCCACCATGTGCTTCAGCGATACGCAACGCCTCTTCAACTGCGTACTCATCAAGATCGTTAAGAACAGCATCAACATTTTCACGATCTAGAATTCCATTGACCATTTTCTTTTCAGCCCAAGAGTCCGGGACCTGCTTTACGCATACGGCAATCTTCATGGGGCAAATGTTACTGGTCAGTAACCCCAATAACCACCCTAAAGGCAGATTTCACGTGGGGTTTGCCAACTTGTAACCTCAACTTCTACTTGAGGTCTGAGAACTGCCTCAATCTATCCTCATGAGTACGCCGCTACGGGTAGTTATCGTCACTGAATCCTTCCTCCCCCAAATCAACGGCGTTACCAACTCAGTCTTGCGAGTTCTCGAATATCTGCGCAGTCAAGGTCATGAAGCTTTAGTGATCGCACCTGAAAGTGCTGGTGGCGTTAATGAGTATGCAGGTTATCGCGTCAAGCGTGTTCCTAGTTTTGAAATGAAAGGCATGTTGCCTGTGGGTTTTCCTCACAAAACCTTAGAGCCACTAATTGATGGATTCTCTCCAGATGTTATTCACCTAGCTTCTCCGTTCTTCCTAGGAAATTACGCTGCCCGAGTTGCAGAGAGACTTCAAATTCCAACTCTTTCAATTTATCAAACGGATGTAGCCGGTTTTGCTCGTCACTACGGTTTAACAATTGCCCATGACTCACTCAAGAAGTGGGTTGCAAGAATTCACACACGCACAACAAGAACATTGGCACCTTCTAATTGGTCTTGTGAAGATCTCAAGAGTTCAGGCGTGGAGAACGTCCATCTTTGGCAGCGCGGAGTTGATTCAGTGAAGTTCTCACCTGATAAGCGAGATATCAATCTACGTTGTGAACTTCTAGGTAATCGTCCAGACAGAAAACTTGTTGGCTATGTCGGTCGCTTGGCAAATGAAAAGCGTATTGATGATCTAGCTGTTCTAGATAAGCGTGATGACATCCAACTAGTTATTGTTGGTGACGGCCCATCTCGCATGAAACTTGAACGTGAACTACCTAACGCTAAGTTTGTTGGCTACCAAGGTGGAGAAGATCTCGCTCGTTACTACGCATCACTCGACATCTTTGTTCACACTGGAAAGCATGAAACTTTCTGCCAAGCAATCCAAGAAGCCTTAGCTTCAGGTGTTCCTGTTATTGCACCAAATTCTGGTGGCCCAACCGATTTAGTTAAGCATGGCTGGACTGGTTTCCTGATTGATACTTCCAACACTTACTCCCTCAACCACAGCGTCAATCAAATTCTGTACTCCTCTGAACACCGATTAATGAGCGAGCGTGCTCGAGGTTCCGTAATTCATCGCACCTGGGAGCTAGTAAATAGTCAGCTCGTTTCTCACTATAAGGATTTGGTGCTGAGCCAGGCCAAGCAGGATGAGAGAGTCGCATGAAGATTGTTCACATTGCTAATTTCTATGGACCAAAATCTGGCGGGATTAGAACAACGTTGCATGAACTTGGATCTGGATACATCGCCCGCGGTCATGAGTTTACATACATAGTTCCTGGCAATGGCTTCTTTTGTGAAGAAACTTTGCACGGTAAGAAGATAACTGTTCCTTCGATTGTTTTGCCATTTAGTGGTGGATACCGAATCATTCGAAATAATCGTGACATTAAGAAATTGCTCATTACTCTCAAGCCCGATGCGTTAGAAGTCTCTGACCGTTTTACTTTGTCTAAGGTGGGGCTCTGGGCTAAGAAGCGAGGCATTCACACAGTTGTGTTTAGCCATGAAACTCTCTCTGGGTTGGTGAAGTCATTCTTTAAGTTTGAATTTAAGTGGTTTGTAAACTGGCACAACACTAGATTGGCAACTCGCTTCCACAACGTTATTGCAACAACGGAGTTTGCTTCCCGAGAATTCCGTGAAATTAAGACTCCTAATCTCACCCATGTTCCTCTTGGCGTTGACTTAGAAAACTTCTCCCCTTATCGTCGGAATGAAACCCTAAGAAATGAACTTCTCAAGGGTGCCGATGTATTGCTTTTGCATTGTGGTCGCATGTCAAAGGAAAAGAATCCTCAAAACTCAATATTGGCTCTAAAAGAGTTACTGGCAGCAGGGGTTAATGCGCGGCTAATTTATGTCGGTATGGGTCCGATGTTTAAGAATTTAAAGGCTATTTCTAAGGATCTACCTGTCACATTCATGGGTTACATCGTTGATCGAAAAATGCTTGCAGAAATCATTGCGAGTGCCGATGTTTCAATTGCGCCAGGACCGATCGAAACTTTTTGTCTAGCTGCACTTGAATCTCTAGCTTCAGGAACACCGGTTGTTGCCTCATCAACGAGCGCGGTTGGTGAATTCTTGTTGCTAGATTCCAATCAGCCTGTTGGAGCAGTTGCTCAGAACAATCCAAAGTCCTTTGCAGAAGCTATCCAAAAGGTTCTTGCATACAGCGCCGAGGATAAGGGAATGCCGATTCGTTGCCAGCATCAAGCAGAGAATTATCCCTGGAGTTCTACATTGATGATGATGCTTCGCTTGCATGGTGCAGGCCGCGAAGTAACTATCAATCAAAAAAGGCTGAGAGCGGCGTAACCATGACAAACGTTGCTACCTTTGCAGTTTTAGGAGATAGCGCGGCTTCAGGAGTTGGCGACGCCGACGCAACCGGAGCAACGAGGGGATGGAGTTACTACCTCGCTAAACATTTTCAAGATCCACTTGTCTATGTGAATCTTTCACGACCAGGGGCACAATCAAGTGAAGTCCTTGAAGTTCAATTGCCTAAAGCACTAGAACATAAGCCAGACATCACGGCAGTGATAGTCGGCGGAAATGATGCCTTACGAAATGGTTTTGATCCTGATCGACTACATCAAAACCTACGAAAGACAATTTCGCAGCTAAAGGCAGCAGGTTCAGATGTATTGCTTCTACAACTTCATGATCCAACCAAGATTGTTCCACTGCCACGGTTACTTGGAAGAGTATTGCGGCGCCGCATTGATGCAGTGAACAGGGTTACTCACTCAGCTGCCCGAGAATTTAATGCTCAAATTTTAATTACCCGTTCGATAGAAGATATTTATGATCGTCAGGTTTGGCACATAGATCGCATGCACCCAAGTAAGTATGGGCACCAACTAATGGCACAACATTTTCGTGAACTACTCATACGAAAAAACTGGAGAATTGATCCAATCGAATTTGAAGAAACTCCAAAAAAATCCAAAAGGGATTCTGTAGTCTGGATGCTACGTAATGGAACCCCGTGGTTTTTCAAGAGATCTTTTGATCTTTTTCCAGCTGCAATTATTTTGATGACCGTTGAACTATTCAAGCTCGTTTTTGTAAAACAGAGTTCAGAGGCGGGAACAATGTATTACCCAGAGTTCTCGCCACAATCGCAGTGGGATCTTCAGGAAGTTAATGAAGAGAGAGTCTCTTAACTCTCATTCAAGTCAGGCGCATTGTGCCTAAGCAAGGCTCACGTACTAGAGAGTAAGTATGTAAGCGCACTAATATCTACACGTGCTCGCAATCATCGCTCCTGGTCAAGGCTCTCAAACTCCAGGGTTGTTTAACAGCTGGATTGCAGACCCATCACTCAAAGCACTACTTGTTTCTTGGTCAGAAGCAATCGGTTTGGATCTATTGCGTCTTGGAACAACTGCCGATGCTGAAGAGATAAAAGACACCGCTAATGCACAGCCGCTAATTGTTGCTTCATCACTACTTGGGGCTCACGCTCTCGGTCTAAAGAATTTTGCCGTCACTTCTGGCCATTCCGTCGGTGAGTTAGCAGCTGCTGCCCTGTCAGGAGCAATCTCTGAGAGTGATGCACTAATGATTGTTCGCGCGCGCGGAATTGAAATGGCTAAAGCTGCTGCAGCATCACCTTCTGGAATGTCAGCCGTTCTTGGCGGAGATCGCACAGAGGTCTTAGCAGCAATTGCTGGCCTTAAATTGGTTGCAGCAAATGACAATGGTGCTGGACAAATTGTTGCTGCGGGAGATCTTCAGGCACTTGCAACATTAAATGAGACTCCCCCAGCAGGTGCTCGAATACGTGCCTTAGCTGTTGCAGGAGCATTCCACACACAGTTTATGCAGACCGCGGTAGAACCTCTTCGCGCCTTAGCCACTACTGTGGCAACCCATCCTGTTTCAATTCAGGTGGTTTCAAATAAAGATGGCCAGGTTGTAACAGATGGTGCAGAAGTACTCAATCGAATCGTTAATCAAATCGCAAACCCAGTGCGCTGGGATCTATGCATGGAGACTTTGAAATCACTGGGCGTTACGGGTGTCATTGAACTACCACCGGCCGGAACTCTGGTTGGCTTGCTAAAGCGCGCTGCTAGTGAAATTGAAACCTTTGCTTTAAAGAGCGCCGAAGATTTGGATGCAGCACGAGAGTTTGCAGAAAGGCACGCATGAGTATCAAGGTCGCACCGGTTGGTCACAGCAGAATTTTGTCTGTTGGCACATACCGTCCAAAGCGCCAGGTCCCAAACTCAGAGATCGTAGATCGCATAGATTCAACTGATGAATGGATTGTGCAGCGCACAGGAATTGAATCACGCCGCTTTGCTGGAGATGATGAAACAGTTATCTCGATGGCAAAAGCTGCATGTGAGATGGCATTAAAGCGGGCCAAGTTAACGATTGCAGATATCGACACAGTTATTCTCTCTACGATTTCATATCCTTTTCAGGCACCGAGTGCGGCAACTGAGTTAATCAATGAACTTGGCAATCCAAAAGCTGCTGCTTTTGATATCAGTGCAGCGTGCGCGGGCTTTTGCTATGGCGTTGCAATGGGAAGTGATTTAGTTCGTTCTGGAACATCAAAGAATGTCTTAGTAATTGGTGTTGAAAAGTTATCCGACTACACAGATCCTGATGATCGAGCAACTGCATTCATATTTGCAGATGGCGCAGGCGCAGTAGTTATTGGTCAAAGCGATCAACCCCGTATTGGGCAAACTATTTGGGGCTCGGATGCGGATTCTCGCGATGCAATCATGTTGACGCCTTCTTTTCTAGATTTTAAGAAAAATCCAGATAAAGGTGTTGGCGAACTTGGTTGGCCAAATATTTCCCAACAGGGTCAAGTTGTATTTCGTTGGGCTGTCTATTCGATGAGTAAGGTTGGTTTGCAGGCACTTGAAGCTGCAGGAGTCTCTGTTGATGAACTTGGTGCCTTTATTCCACATCAAGCAAATATTCGAATCATTGAAACTATGGCAAAGGAAATGAAGATTCCTGATTCAGTTTTGATTGCCGATGACATACGCACCAACGGAAATACTTCTGCTGCATCAATCCCGTTAGCGATGGATCGAATCTTAGAAGAGCATCCAGAGTTGCATGGAAAATTGGCTCTACTCATCGGCTATGGCGCAGGTTTGGTATATGCGGGACAGGTTGTTGAACTTCCGCCTGCGCCGTAAGAATTCTTGAGATTTATGCCACTTACGGCGTGCAATACTCGTAAGTAAGAGCTCACTTGATACACAATAATGACCTTGCACGCCCGATCTATTTAGAAGAGGACATAAAGACAATGGCACTTGCACAAGCAGATGTACTTGCAGGACTTAAGGAAATCGTTGAAGAAGTAGCTGGTATTCCTGCTGCATCAGTTGAGTTAGACAAAAACTTCACTGACGATCTAGATGTTGACTCACTCAGCATGGTTGAGGTTGTAGTTGCAGCTGAAGAGCGTTTCGGAGTAAAGATTCCTGATGAGAGTGTTACAGATTTAGTAACTGTTGGAGATGCAGTCAATTTCATAGTTAACGCATCAAAGTAAGTTTTTAAACAATGACTCGTCGTCGCGTTGTTGTCACAGGTCTTGGTGCAACCACTCCTCTGGGTGGAGATGTAGCAACCACTTGGGCTGGCCTTTTGGCTGGCAAAAGTGGTGTGCGCTCTCTGACCGAGGATTGGGCACAAACAATCCCAGTGACCTTCGCAGCGCGAGTTGCAGTTGAACCAAGTGAACAAATGGAGCGCGTTGAAATCAGACGCCTAGATCGTTCTGAGCAGTTTGGATTGATCGCATCACGTGAGGCTTGGAAAGATGCAGGATCTCCTGAGATAGATAAGGAGCGATTAGGTGTTGTGGTTGCATCAGGAATCGGCGGAGTAACAACTCTTCTAGAGCAATATGACATTTTGAATGAAAAAGGTGCACGGCTAGTTAGCCCCCACACCGTGCCGATGCTGATGCCTAACGGGCCGGCTGCAAACATTGGTCTTGAATTACAAGCACAAGCAGGAGTCCACACACCTGTGAGTGCATGTGCATCCGGTGCTGAAGCTATTGGTTATGCATTTGAAATGATCCGCAATAACCGCGCAGATATTGTTGTTAGTGGCGGCGTAGAAGCAGCATGTCACGCACTTCCGATGGCAGCATTTGCTGCAATGAAGGCATTGTCTACTCGCAATGATGATCCTGCGCGTGCATCACGTCCATATGATTTGAATCGTGATGGATTTGTGCTTGGCGAAGGTGGAGGAATCCTTGTCCTTGAAGAGTACGAACATGCTAAAGCACGCGGGGCAAAGATTTATTGTGAGATTGCAGGTCAAGGTCTCTCATCTGATGGTTTCCACATCGCAGCCCCAGACCCATCTGGTGCTGGCGTCCAGCGCGCAGTGAAATTTGCTTTAAGGGATGCTGAGTTAACAACAGCAGACATAGTCCATTTAAATGCTCATGCGACGTCAACTCCTGCAGGAGATGTGGCCGAAGCAAATGCTTTGCGCGCAGCACTTGGAAAAGATGCTGA
>DAIMGQ010000035.1:6421-9834 GCA_036723815.1 Candidatus Planktophila sp. | reverse complement strand
GCTGAGATTATCGAAACTCCGGCAACAGCTAGAGCGATACCAACGTATTGAACTCTTTGAAGTCTTTCCTGTAAGAATTTATATGCAAGCACAGCGGTCGCGATTGGATATAAAGAACCAAAAACCATTGCAACTGAAACAAGTCCCTTGGTGGTAGCAATTCCTAGCAGAAGATTTGCTATGAAATCTGCAGCGCCAATGAAGATAAGTAGCGGCATTGTTTTCTTATCAAAGTTACCTGTTGTCTTAAACTTGATTGCCAAAGAAATGGTGACAAAAAATGTTGTAGCTCGCATTGACACCATAGTAAGCAAAGCGCTGCTTTGGGAGCCGATAGCAATAAAAGTTAGTGCTAAACCAAAACCGGCTGCTGCACCAAGTGCTAGAAGCAATGGCTTTATTGGAAGTCCTTGCGATAACTCTGGGCCACTTGCGCAAAAGACTCCAATTAATGCAATTGCTACACCAGCTAAAGTTATTGCAGAAAGCACATCACCTGTAATGAGCGCATATGCCAAAGGAATCACGGTACTAAGGGAGCTAATTGGTGAAACAACGCCCATTCGCCCAGTTGATAAACCTTCATACAAACATGCAAGTCCGATATAGCCAAAGAGCCCTGCAAGTGCACCTGGAATCAAGTACCCGTCAAAGCCCAAGGCCTTGCCTTGGTAACTTCCGGAAACAACAACAATCAAAATTCCCACAAGCAATCCATAAACTTGGGAAAAACCTAAAACAGCAAAAGGATGATGCTTCTTACTTAGACGCCCGGCGAGAAAATCAGCCGTTCCCCACATTGCACTTGAAAGTAACGCTAGTAGCGAGGCCATTGAGCAAGGTTACAGCCCCGCCTCCCATAAAAGGGTGCATGAATTCTTTATCCTGAGTCAATGGATGCGAATGCTTTTGAGCGATTAGTCGATCATCTTCGTACCTTCACACCGCGGCCTGAAGTTTCACTTATTGAAGTTCCTGCGCCTCAAAAATTGGCAACATATTCTTTTGCATTCTCCGCCGATGTCTCCAATGGACTCTTGGCAGATGAAGAAAATGAGGTAGCAAACGGTCGCTTCGTACTTCTCCATGAACCAGGTGGACAAGCAACATGGGATGGCGAATTTAGATGCGTTACCTTTGTGAGCGCCGATGTTGACCCAATAATGCAAGAAGATCCCTTGTTGCCTGAAGTTGGTTGGAGTTGGTTTCTGGAATCACTAGAAAGTAATCAGTGTGTTTTTAATGCGCCAAGTGGAACAGTTACTCGGGTATCAAGTGCATCTTTTGGAAAGCTCTCTCCTCGAAACGATGATGCAGAGATAGAAATCCGAGCGTCGTGGACCCCCATCATCAATGAGCCGCAAGAATTGATGAAGCACATTGAAAGTTGGTGCAACTTGATTTCTGAGGTTGCAGGATTGCCGCCCTTACCTGAAGGCGTCTCTGCGATTTCATCTGCGCGTCGACAATAACTATGAGCGAAGAAATTGTCGTAGTACCGTTACTGCACCCTGCCGAAGGAACTCCATCAGTAATTGATACTGAATCTAGTTTTAGGGCCGCCTTGGAGCAGCTGGCACAAGGTCACGGTCCATTTGCAGTTGATGCCGAGCGTGCTTCTGGTTTTAGATACAGCGCACGTGCCTATTTGATTCAGATCAAGCGGAACAATGGCGGCCTGCATTTAATTGATCCCATTCCTTTTGGCCCTGGCCACGATCTCTTTGCAGAACTCAATACTTTGTTTAACACTGATGAAGTTATTTTGCACGCAAGCACCCAAGACCTGCCCTGCCTGCGCGAATTAGGCATTAACCCAGTTCGACTCTTTGACACTGAATTAGCAGGCAGAATCGCTGGTTTGCCACGAGTTGGTTTGGGCCCACTTCTAGAAACTCTTATGGGCGTCTCCTTAGCAAAAGAACACAGCGCTGCCGATTGGTCTGCTCGCCCATTGCCACAAGAGTGGCTGACATACGCAGCATTAGATGTTGAATTACTTGTAGAGCTTAGAGATCGCATGTATGAGATTTTAGAAAAATCAAATAAATTGCCATGGGCACTGGAAGAGTTTGCTTCAATTCTAAAGGCACCGCCTGCTCCCCCACGGGTTGATCCGTGGCGGCGCACTTCCGGGATGCACAAGATAAAACGCAGAGATCAATTAGCGATCATTAAAGAGTTGTGGGTTGCGCGAGATCGCCTTGCCTCTGAACAAGATATAGCTCCTGGAAAATTGCTCAATGACAACGCGATCGTAGAACTTGCCATGGCTGCAGCTGTTACAAAAAAAGAGTTTGAAAAAGCATTACGCCCTCTTGGCTTAAGAGCTAGATGGCTAGAAAACTTACCTCTGTGGCTAGCAAGTGTCTCTACGGCCCTTGCACTACCTGATGAGCAATGGCCAGCCATGCGAACAAATGCCGATACCTTGCCTCCGATCAAATTGTGGCGAGATAAATTTCCAGAAAAGTTCGCACCCCTTTCTCATGCACGCGCAGCTATTGATCTAATTGCACAAGAAAATGAAATCCCAGTTGAAAATTTGATCACACCAGAACATGTTCGAAGAGTTTGTTGGAAACCTCCAACTGGCTCCACTGAAAATCTCTCAGTTTCTGCCATCGAGCAGGCCCTAACTGAGCTGGGTGCCCGTCAGTGGCAGATAGCCCTTGTGGCCCCAGCGTTGGCGTCGGCCCTATTGGAAAAGGAGCCGCTCCCGGTTCCAGAGGTGCCCGCGGAAGAAGTGATGGAAACCACGCCTGAGGAGGCCTGATTTACGCAACATAAGAGTTGCGTAAATACCCCTTTTCCCATAGATTTTGGCCCATGCTTAGTACATTCATTATTGCCCTCCGAGAAGGCCTAGAAGCCTGTCTCATTGTTGGAATCCTGGTCGCCTACATTGTTAAGACCAATCGACATGGATACTTAAAGCCTTTGTGGACCGGCGTTTTTTCAGCTGTCCTCGCAAGTATCGCACTTGGTGCCTTTCTAACAATGACATCGGTATCGCTGAGCGATCGCGGACAAGAGCTATTTGCTGGAGTCACATCATTTATTGCCGTGGCACTAGTTACCTGGATGGTTTTCTGGATGAAGAGAACTGCTCGCAATCTTCGTAATGAACTACAAGGCAAAGTAGATACAGCTGCATCTGCAGGGCCGCTAGCCCTTGCTGGGGCAGCGTTTTTCGCTGTCATTCGCGAAGGCCTTGAAACCTCATTATTTGTTTATACAAACTTTCAAACAGTTGCAGATGTAACGAGCTCTACAGTTGGTTTGATTTTGGGATTTGCTGTGTCAATCACTCTTGGCTATTTGATCTACAAGAGTGCAATCAAGTTAAACCTTGCAAAGTTCTTCACTTACTCAGGTGTGGCTTTGATTATTGTTGCAGCTGGTGTCTTGTC
>DAIMGQ010000035.1:1339-6321 GCA_036723815.1 Candidatus Planktophila sp. | reverse complement strand
GCCCTAGGTAAAGGAAGTTCCATGTCCCGCACAGTTGTCCTTGTTGATGCCGTCCGCACTCCTTTTGGTAAGGCCGGAGGCATGTACGCCGGTACACGTGCAGATGACCTGATGGTTCGCGCAATACGTGGATTGCTAGAGCGAAATCCAAAGGTTGATCCCGCCTCTATTGAAGATGTGGCAATTGCTGCTGCAACACAAACAGGTGACCAAGGAATGAACATCGGTCGAAGTGCGGCATTACTTTCAGGATTACCAAACACAGTTCCTGGATATTCTATTGATCGATGGTGCGCAGGTGCGTTAACAGCTGTTACAACAATTGCCGGTGCAATTGCCATGGGAACAAATGAAATTGCAATTGCTGGCGGCGTAGAACATATGGGTAATCACCCAATCGGAGAAGGACTAGATCCAAACCCACGTTATCTCGCTGAAAAAATTGTCGAGCAAGATGCACTAGCCATGGGCGCAACTGCAGAACGATTACATGATCGTTTTCCTCAACTCACAAAAGAGCGCGCAGATAAGTACGCACTTAACTCACAGCTAAAGACCGCCAAGGCGTATGCAGATGGCAAGATTCAAAGAGATTTAATTCCAACGGCTGCTCGCAGCGCTGAACTTGGTTGGACAGTGGCAACAGTTGATGAGCCACCTCGTCCGCAAACAACAATGGAAGGTCTTGCTGGATTAAAGACCCCTTTCCGTCCGGCAGGACGAGTAACTCCAGGAAACTCATCTGGTTTAAATGATGGAGCAACCGCAGCATTACTTGCTAGTGAAGAAAGAGCATTGGAACTTGGCTTAACAATTAAAGCAAAGATGGTTACTTATGCCTTTGCTGGGGTTGAACCAGAGATCATGGGCTATGGACCTGTTCCATCAACTCTTAAAGCTCTCAAGCAAGCAGGGCTAAAAATCGAAGATATTGGCGCATTTGAAGTTAATGAAGCTTTTGCTGTGCAGGTAATTGCATTCCTGGATCACTTCGGGATTGCAGATGATGATTCCCGCGTAAACCCATATGGTGGCGCTATCGCTGTTGGTCACCCCTTGGCATCATCAGGTGTTCGTTTAATTCTTAACTTGGCTCGCACCTTTGAAGCGCAACCAGAGGTTCGTTACGGCATTACAACCATGTGTATCGGACTTGGAATGGGTGGCACTGTCATCTGGGAAAACCCAAACTTTAAGGGAGCAAAGTAATTATGAGTGCAGATATCACACTTCCAGCTGGTGCTCCTGAAGAGGTTGTAACTAACGCCCTAGTTAGAGACATTGATCTGTCCGCTTTCGGTGGCAAAGGATCAATGGCGCTAATCACTTTGGATAACGGCCATGACCACAACCGTCCAAATACTTTTGGACCACAATCTGTCAACGCTTTAAATGACGCGATTACAGATGCAATTGGTCGCAATCCTTCGGCTATCGCTATTACAGGAAAGCCCTTTATTTTTGCAGCTGGGGCGGACCTCTCTGCGCTTTCATTTTTAAATGATCGCAGCCAAGCACTTGCTATCGGAAAACTAGGCCATGATGTTTTTCGTCGCCTAGGTGAATCAAAGATTCCAACCTTCGCATTTATAAATGGACTTGCACTAGGCGGCGGCCTAGAAGTTGGATTGCACTGTCACTACCGCACCCTGTCTTCAACTGCATTAACTGGCTTGCCTGAAGTATTTTTGGGCTTAGTACCGGGTTGGGGTGGTGCAACAATTCTTCCTAAGTTGATCGGACCAGAACGTGCGGTTCAAGTGATCATGCTCAACGCCCTAAACAACAACACCATGATGAAGGCAAAAGATGCTTTGAAGCTTGGCGTTGTTGATGCCATGTTTGATCCAGCAGATTTTCTAGAGCGATCAATAGGCTTTGCCGTTAGTGTTCTAAACGGAACAACCAAGATTGAACGCGCTGATTACAGCAATGATCCAGCATGGGAAACTGCCCTAGCAACAGGTAAAGCTGCCGCGCTCAAGAAGTATGGCGGAGCAACTATTGCTTCACCCATGAAAGCTCTTGAACTTATCGCAGCTGCAAGAACCAACACATTAGGTGAGGGTTTTGATGCTGAGGATCAGGTCCTCTCAGATCTAACTATGTCAGATCCGCTTCGTTCTTCTTTGTATGCATTTAACTTGATTCAAAAGAAGCGCAAGAAGGTTGAAGGAGCTCCAAAGCCAGCGTTGGCTCGAAAGGTAACAAAAGTAGGTGTTGTTGGTGCAGGCTTGATGGCTTCACAGCTAGCACTCCTTATGGTCCGCAACTTGAAGTGCCCAGTAGTCATGACAGATATTGATCAAGAGCGTGCAGATAAAGGTGTTGCTTGGGTCAAGAATGAATTAGCGAAGTTAGTGGAGAAGAAGCGCATGAGCGCTGAAGCTGCTGGCCGTCTGTCGCTGTTGATCTCTGGTTCTGCAGATCAGTCGGTTTTTGCAGGGTGTGACTTCATTATTGAAGCAATCTTCGAAGAATTGTCCTTAAAGCAAGAGCTGTTTAAGAAGTTAGAAACAATTGTTTCTCCTGAATGTGTTTTAGCAACTAATACCTCTTCCCTATCGGTTGAACGTATGACTGAAGGATTGAAGAATCCTGAGCGCGTAGTTGGTTTCCACTTCTTTAATCCAGTTGCAGTAATGCCACTGCTTGAAGTTGCACGCACATCTACAACAGATGATGCAACAACTGCTACTGCTATCGCAGTTGGTAAAGAGCTCAAGAAGACTATGATTATCTGTAAGGATGCCCCTGGTTTTGTTGTTAACCGTTTGCTCACACGATTTATGGGTGAGGTAACCGACGCGGTTGATGAGGGAACATCACCTGCTGTTGCTGATTCTGCGATGATGGAGATCGGTTTCCCAATGTCTCCATTCCAGCTGCTTGATCTAGTTGGCCCAGGTGTGGCTTTGCACGTTTCAGAGACTCTGCATAACAACCTTGGCCCTCGCTACCGAATCTCTCCAACCATGCAACGTATGGTTAAGGAAGGCGTTCGACACTTCTACATTAAAAACGAAGATGGATCGGTCAGTGCTAACCCTGCCGCAATGGCACTAGTTGAACAAGGAACAACTCCTTCGACAGCAGAACAGGTTCGCACACGTGCACTTAAGGCACTAGCTGAGGAAGCCCGTGCAATGCTTGATGAGGGCGTTGTTTCGTCACCTGCAGAGATTGATCTGTGCATGTTGATGGGTGCTGGCTGGCCCATGCACCTTGGAGGAATTTTGCCGTACTTGGATCGCGAAGGAATTAGCGAGTCAGTAACAGGAAAGCGCTTCCATGAAAAGGGTGTTGCTTCTCTTCCTGCTTAACAACTGCGGTAGTTACTAAAGAAGTGAGCGCAATACGAACTGCATGATTCCACCGTGGCGGTAGTAATCGGCTTCACCCGGTGTGTCGATACGAACCTTTGCATTAAATGTAACTGAACCTGCAGTCACTGTTAGCTCCTTTGGAACTCCCCCTGTGTTAAGTGCAGTGATCCCAGTGATTGCAAATGTCTCAGTGCCGTTTAGGCCAAGGGATGCAGCAGTTTCGCCATCCTTGAACTGCAATGGCAAGACGCCCATACCGATCAAGTTCGAGCGGTGAATACGTTCGAAGCTTTCGGCAATTACTGCTCTAACACCTAATAGCGCTGTTCCCTTTGCAGCCCAGTCGCGTGATGACCCTGATCCATATTCCTTACCAGCAAGAATTACCAAAGGTGTGCCAGCGGCTTGGTATGCAACTGATGCATCATAAATTGTTGTTTGCTCTCCATTAGATGCGAAGTTACGAGTAAATCCACCTTCAACGCCATCTAAGAGAAGGTTCTTTAAACGAATATTTGCAAATGTTCCACGAATCATGATCTCGTGGTTACCACGACGGGAACCGTATGAATTGAAATCTGCGCGATCAATTCCATGTTCAGCCAAATACTTTCCAGCCGGTGAATCAGCCTTGATGTTTCCAGCCGGTGAAATGTGATCTGTTGTTACTGAGTCACCCAATACTGCCAAGACGCGCGCTCCAGTGATATCTGTTACCGGAGTTGGCTGCTTTGGCATGCCTTCAAAGTAAGGAGGCTTGCGAACATAGGTTGACTTGGCATCCCACTCAAAAGTCTTACCTGTTGGGGTTGCAAGTGACTTCCAGCGATGATCGCCTTCAAAGACGGTTGCATAATCCTTTTTAAACATCTCTGATGAGATTGATGAGTCAATAACGCTCTGGATTTCTTGTGGAGATGGCCAGATGTCCTTTAGGAAAACATCATTTCCTGCTGAGTCCTTGCCTAAAGCATCCTTCTCGAAGTCGTGATCCATCGTGCCGGCAATAGCGTAGGCAACGACTAGAGGAGGGGAAGCCAGGTAGTTCATCTTCACATCAGGGCTAATGCGACCCTCAAAGTTTCTGTTACCTGACAAAACCGCGGTAACGGCCAAATCTGACTCATTGATCGCCTTGCTAATATCAATTGGAAGTGGGCCAGAGTTACCAATGCATGTAACGCATCCATAACCAACAAGGTGGAAGCCAAGTGCTTCCATGTAGCGGGTTAAGTCTGCGCGATCGTAGTAATCGGTTACTACCTTTGATCCTGGAGCAAGGGTTGTCTTAACCCAAGGCTTTGATTTGAGTCCTTTTTCTACTGCCTTTTTAGCAAGGAGTGCCGCGCCGATCATGACAGATGGGTTAGATGTATTTGTACATGAAGTAATTGATGCAATTACTACATCGCCATTTTTCACCCGAGTCGATCCAGCAGCTACATCACCTTTTGCTGTCTTATCGGTGTAGTAACTAGGAAGAATCTTTTCAAACGCGCTCTTTGAATCACTGAGAGAAATACGATCCTGTGGACGCTTTGGACCTGAAATAGATGGAACTACAGTTGAAAGATCTAGCTCTACGACCTGTGAGAAACGTGGTTCAACTGATGGGTCATGCCACATGCCTTGCTTCTTTGCATATTGTTCAACCAA
>DAIMGQ010000035.1:0-1239 GCA_036723815.1 Candidatus Planktophila sp. | reverse complement strand
GCGGCCTCTGCCTCGATACCGCCAACACCCCAGCCAAGGACACCTAGTCCGTTGACCATAGTCGTGTGTGAATCTGTTCCTACGACAGTATCTGGGTATGCACGAAGTGTCCCGTTAACGGTGCGAGTCATAACAACGCGTGCCAAGTATTCAATGTTTACCTGGTGAACAATTCCTGTTCCAGGTGGCACAACCTTGAACTCATCAAAGGCGCTCTGACCCCAACGCAAGAAACGGTAACGCTCTTGGTTGCGCTCATATTCAATATCCGTGTTCTGCTCGAATGAATCCTTGCTACCAAACTTATCTGCGATAACAGAGTGATCGATAACAAGCTCTGCAGGAGCTAGAGGGTTTACCTTTGAAGCATCTCCCCCGAGTTCAACAATTGCCTCACGCATAGTTGCAAGGTCTACTACGCAAGGAACTCCTGTGAAGTCCTGCATAACAACACGAGCAGGTGTGAATTGAATTTCAGTATCTGGCTCTACAGCTGGATCCCACGAGGCAAGTGCCTTAATGTGGTCGGCGGTGATGTTGGCGCCATCCTCGGTGCGAAGCAAGTTTTCTAGGAGGACCTTGAGGCTAAATGGAAGGTTTGAAGCCCCTTCAATTGAGGAGATATCAAAAATCTCGAAACTCTTGCCCGCAACATCTAGATTCTTTTTTGCGTTAAAAGAGTTTTTACTCATTGTTTGCCTTTCGTAGAAGCCTTTAGAGTGCTGAAGATACCTCAGCGCGCGCATACAGAGCAACACATTCGATGTGATGTGTCATTGGAAACAGATCAAAAGCACGCACTTTTACGAGTGAATAACTGTGATCTGCAAGATAGGCAGTATCTCTGGCCAAAGCAGCAGGGTCACATGCCACATACACAATTGCGCGAGGTGCCAATCTGGCTATATGAGCAACGGCTTCCTTGCCCGCGCCATCTCGAGGTGGATCCAAAACAACGACATCAGCTGCCGTAATTCGTGGAAGTAACTTTGCGACATCGCCAGTTGCAATTGTTATGTTCGAGAAAGCTGCAAAGTTTCTAGCTGCATCAGCTGTTGCAACTTTACTTCCTTCAATTAAATCAACATGTCCTGTTGGTCCAACTGCATCAAGAATCGCTGCTGAAAACAATCCAACTCCACCATATAGATCTAAGACATGTTCCCCGGATTTCAGCTGTGCAAATTCAAGGATAACTTGCGTTAGTACTTCTGGTGCTTTTTTGTGACTTTGCCAAAA
>DAIMGQ010000034.1:7127-10546 GCA_036723815.1 Candidatus Planktophila sp. | reverse complement strand
GATGGTTTGCATACCTCAAAGGATGAAGATTAAAGCTGCACACCTAAGTATTTGTTTGTCAGTGTGATTATTTCATTTTCATCTTTGAATACACCAATCTTCTTTCCTGCAACCGAACCGTCTGCTGCAATAAACCAGGTCACTGGAACACCTAAACCAAAGTACTTTCGTGAACGCCCATCTGGGTCATACAAATTGGGCCACACAATGCCATTTCGTTCTACAAATCTGCGGCCATCATCAAAGTTTGCTTCTTCCACATCCACGCCGATGAGTGCGACCTTGCCTTTGGCTTTCTCATAAAAGGATCTAAGAATAGGAATTTCTTCTTTGCATGGCCCACACCAGGATCCCCACACGTTAACAACCATTGGTCCTCGCAACGCCCCGAGGCTGGCACCGGTTGTGCGATCTAAACAATCCATCTCGATGCCGCCAACAAATGTTGTGTCCTGTGAAATCGATTCACAAGAAACCACTTCACCTTTGACATACGATGATGATGGAGAACAAGCGGTCAACAATAGTAGAGCTACAACTACTAACGCTCTTCTCATCTGAAATCCTTATCTGTTTTTACCAACAGTAACGCTTTGTTTTTATCCATCTCACCAATTCCAACACTTGGACAAATCTTTGCAACTGGACATGCTCCGCACGCCGGTTTGCGTGAATGACAGATGCGCCTCCCATGCCAAATTATCCGTTGTGAAAGATTTGTCCATTCAGCTTGAGGAATCAACTGCTGAACAACCATTTCAACTTTTACGGGATCTGTTTCTTTGGTCCAACCAAATCGACGTGAGAGACGTCCGAAGTGTGTGTCCACTGTTATCCCCGGCGTATCAAAAGCATGTCCTAAAACAACATTGGCGGTCTTTCGACCAACTCCTGGCAATGTGATTAATTCTTCAAGGGTTTGTGGAACCTGCCCCCCAAAATCCTCAACTAATTTGATGTTTAGCCCTTTTATATTGCGAGCTTTAGCGTGATAAAAACCGGTGGAATGAATCAACTCTTCAATTTCATGCAGACTGGCTTTTGCATAAGCTTTCGGAGTTTTATACTTCCTAAACAGCGCTGGCGTAACAGTGTTAACTCTCTTATCTGTGCACTGCGCGCTCAGGACCGTTGCAATCAATAATTCGAGCGGGTTTGTAAAATCTAATTCACAGCGAATTTCTGGGTAGGTTTTACACAGAATCCGATAGACCGCCCGTGCCTGTTTGCGGGTTTCGCTATCGACCTTCATGGGTAGTAAAGTACCCCTCGTGCATATAGATCAAGAAGTTATTCGCAAAGCGCCCCTATTTACCGCGCTTGATGATGCCGCTTCGGCTTCCTTGCTTGCAAGCATGGTTTCGGTCAAGATTCCAAAGGGAACAATCTTGTTTGCCGAAGGCGATGGGGGCGATCAGCTCTATGTAATTGCTGAGGGAAAGCTAAAGCTTGGAACTTCAAGTGGTGATGGTCGTGAAAACCTTCTATCAATCCTTGGACCTGGCGAAATGTTTGGCGAATTAAGTCTTTTTGATCCAGGTCCACGCACATCGACTGCAACAGCTGTTACCGATGCAAAGTTGTTAAGTCTTGGGCAAGAAAAATTACTTCCGTGGTTAGTAGAAAACCCAAAGGTTTCGCTGCAACTGCTTGCGAGTTTGGCACAGCGACTACGTCGCACAAATGAAGCAGTTGGCGACTTAGTGTTCTCTGATGTTCCAGGACGCGTTGCTAAAGCTCTTATTGATCTAGGTGAGCGCTTTGGAAAGAAAACTGATGAAGGTTTGTATGTTCACCATGATCTAACTCAAGAAGAGTTAGCTCAACTAGTTGGTGCATCTCGCGAAACCGTTAACAAAGCACTTGCTGATTTCGCAGGACGCAACTGGTTAAAGCTAGATGGTCGCGCGGTACTCATTACAGATTTCGAGCGACTATCAAAGAGAAGTAAGTAACTATTAGTCGGTAATTTCGACAGTTAGTTCAATCTCCACAGGCGAGTTAAGTGGAAGCTCTGCAATACCGACAGCGCTGCGGGCATGCTTTGCGCCATCGCCCCAGATTGCAATGAATAGTTCTGATGCTCCGTTAACTACACCCGGATGACCAATAAAGCCTGGCACTCCATTGACATAGCCCACAACGCGAACAATCTTTGTAATCTTTTTGACATCAGCAACAGTTTCAACAGCAGCCAAACAGTTTAGTGCACAAATTTGTGCAAGTTCCTTTGCGCGATCAGGTGTGATCTCTCCATCAACTTTGCCAACGCCAGCCATTTCTCCCCCAACAAGTGGAAGTTGTCCGGCAGTAAAAACTAAATTACCTGTGCGAATTGCTGGAACATATGCAGCAACCGGCTTTGCAGCAACCGGAAGCTCTAGACCAAGTTCAGCTAACTTCGCGCGAACATCAACCTTGTTCATGCAATAGCTCTCTTCATGTATGCAACAAGCTGCTCACCGCTGCCAGGTGCTGGAATCACTTGAACTAGCTCCCAACCATCAGAACCCCATGTATCAAGGATCTGCTTAGTTGCATGTGAGAGGAGTGGAACTGTTGCGTATTCATACTTAGTCATTTGTTGAGACTCTCTTTCACTAGTGATGAAACAAGTGCCCCATCAGCTTTTCCTGCAATCTTCGCCTTGATAGCGCCCATTACCTTGCCCATATCTGCAGGACCTGCAGCACCAGTTGATGCAATTGCGTCAGCAATGATCTGCTTGATCTCGTCTGCAGCCAATTGTGCGGGTAAATACTTTGAAATTACTTCGCCTTCAGCTTTTTCCAGTGCAGCCTTTTCTGCATGACCAGCACCTTCAAATGCTTCTGCTGCTTCACGACGCTTCTTTGCTTCGCGAGACAACACAACAATTACTTCTTCATCACTTAATACACGTGCTTCTTTGCCAGCAACCTCTTCATTCGTGATTGCAGTTAGAACCATGCGGATTGTGCTGGATGTAATCTCGTTGCGACCACGAATAGCTTCGGTTAAGTCGGCACGTAGCGTTTCTTTTATGCTCATTTTGTTAACTCTACCGCCAATAGCTCTGCGATTTGAGCGGTATTTAGCGCTGCTCCCTTGCGAAGATTATCTCCGCATAGGAACAAATCAAGAGATTTCTTATCATCTGGCGATCTGCGCACTCGACCTACCCATGTTGCATCTGTGCCAACGGCATCATTTGGTGTTGGAAACTTCTTATTCTCTGGATCATCAAGCAAGGTAACTCCGGCTGCCTTTTCAAGAAGCTTTTGTGCTCCCTTGCGAGTAACTTCGTTTTTGAAGGTTGCGTGCACAGCCAAAGAGTGTGTAGTCAGAACTGGCACACGCACACATGTTGCAGAAACTTTAAGGCGTGGCATTCCTAGAATCTTGCGAGATTCATTGCGCACCTTGAGTTCTTCAGATGT
>DAIMGQ010000034.1:4299-7027 GCA_036723815.1 Candidatus Planktophila sp. | reverse complement strand
TTTGGATTTGAAATAATTCCCTTTGGACGCTTCTTTGTATCCTTTGGATTAACTTCAGGAACCACCAATGGAACCTTTGGATCCATACGAAACGCACCAGAGTTATCAACAACGATTGCACCACGTGAAACTGCAATTGGTGCCCACTCTGCAGATACTTCATCTGGCACATCAAACATTGCAACGTCGATGCCATCAAAGGCTTCAGGAGAAAGTGCAACAACGGTTAACTCTTCTCCGCGGCACATTAACTTCTTACCTGCGCTGCGTGCTGAAGCGATCAGACGGATCTCGCCCCAGACATCTTTGCGCTCAGACAAAATGCCCAGCATCACGGTGCCGACTGCGCCGGTTGCTCCAACTACTGCAAGTGTTGGTTTCTTCGCGACTTTCTTAACCTTTTTACTCATCGTCCAGTTCCTCCATATACAACAGCTTCATTTTGATCTGCATCTAATTCAAATGCGGTGTGGGCAGCTTTTGCTCCGCGCTCAAGATCTGTTTCGCGGCAGATGATTGAAATTCGGATTTCAGAGGTTGAAATCATTTCGATATTCACGCCTGCATCAGAGAGAGCGCCAAAGAATGTTGCGGTTACTCCTGGATGTGAGCGCATTCCCGCGCCAACTAATGACAACTTACCGATTTGATCATCATATTGAATTGAGGCAAAGCCAACTTCACCTTGAAGCTTTTGCAAGATAACAGTTGCAGCGGCGCCTTCAGCCTTAGGCAATGTGAATGAAATATCTGTCAGTCCAGTGGCAGCCGCAGAAACATTTTGCACGATCATGTCGATGTTGATGTCAGCATCTGCAATTGCCTGGAAAATGCGTGCAGCAACACCGGTGCGGTCAGGTACTCCGACAATCGTGATCTTTGCTTCACTCTTATCGTGTGCGATTCCTGAGATGATTGCTTGTTCCATACTGCCTCCTTCTGGATGATCTTTGACCACCCATGTTCCTTCATTAGGTGTAAAAGATGAACGTACGTGAATAGGTAAGTTGTAACGCCGTGCATATTCAACGCAACGCAAGTGCAGAACTTTTGCTCCACTTGCTGCGAGCTCGAGCATTTCTTCATAAGTAACTGTCTTTAACTTACGAGCACTTGGAACAACGCGTGGGTCGGCACTAAACACGCCATCAACATCTGTATAAATTTCGCAAACATCTGCATCCAACGCCGCAGCCAATGCAACAGCTGTTGTGTCACTACCGCCGCGACCCAATGTTGTTACATCCTTTGTGTCTTGCGAAATACCTTGGAAGCCAGCAACAATTGCAATTGCACCAGCATCTAACGCTTCTTTGATTCGACCAGGTGTCACATCAATAATGCGAGCGCGACCATGCGCAGAAGTTGTAATCACGCCTGCTTGGCTACCTGTGAAAGAAAGAGCTTCGTGGCCTAAGTTGTTAATTGCCATTGCAAGAAGTGCCATTGAAATTCGCTCACCAGCAGTTAGCAACATATCTAGTTCGCGCCCCTGAGGGATAGGAGTGATTTGTTCGGCCAGATCAATCAGTTCATCGGTCGTATCGCCCATGGCAGAAACCACCACAACAACCTGATTACCGTCCCGCTTTGCCGCCACAATCCTGTTGGCAACGCGCTTTAGCCCTGCCGCATCTGCTACCGAGGAGCCGCCGTACTTCTGAACAATTAGTCCCATGGCTCAATCATGAAGCACAGAATCCCGTGGGGCTACCCGATTTCCTATTTTTCCCAAATAATGAGACGGGCAACATCTCAATTAATGAGATTAAACATCCCTACGGCCCTCAAAAGCACGTCCAAGGGTAACTTCATCGGCATATTCCAAATCTCCGCCTACCGGCAATCCGCTAGCCAAACGCGAGACCTTTATATCCATCGGCTTAATCAGTCGAGATAGATAGGTAGCTGTTGCTTCACCTTCAAGGTTTGGATCCGTTGCCAAGATAACTTCAACGATTCCAGCATCTGCCAACCGAACCATTAATTCACGAATTCGAAGTTGTTCTGGACCAATGCCATCGATTGGACTGATTGCACCACCTAACACATGGTACTTACCGCGAAATTCGCGAGTACGTTCAATTGCAATCACATCCTTGCTCTCTTCAACAACACAGATGATGGTGTTATCGCGGCGAGGATCACGACAAATACGGCATTCATCCTCTTCCGAAACATTTCCGCACACAACACAAAACTTCACTCGTTCTTTAACCACACGAATTGATTCAACTAGGGCCGATGCGACTTCAGCATCTGATTGTAAAATGTGAAAAGCAATTCGTTGGGCGCTCTTTGGGCCAATACCTGGCAGGCGACCTAGTGCATCAATTAAATCTTGAATTGCACCTTCATACATTCCTGACATCTATTACTTACCCTCAACAATTTTTGCGCCAAGCTCTTTTGCCAAAAGCGCAGCACCTGACAAAAGCACGGCATCACTTGGTGCTTCAGAGGTTCTTGTCTCACGCGCTGCCGGAGTATTAGTATCAATCGAAGGATCAACAACAACTGCAATCTTTCGATCCAAGCCCACCACATCAATAAATGCGTTGCGCAAAATCACATCAGATTCAGAACGCTCAAAGCTTTCTTTAGCTCCTGCGTTAACAATGCCAATAGTGATCGCATCCTCATCAACACTTAGAACCTGCGCAGATGCACTTAAGAGAGACCAAGTCAGTCTACGACGCTTCTTCACATCTTCAATCACATCTGGCCA
>DAIMGQ010000034.1:0-4199 GCA_036723815.1 Candidatus Planktophila sp. | reverse complement strand
CGCTCTAACCGTTCAATACGAGAGAGCATTCCAGCATCAGTGTTATCGCCAATAGGCAACAAAATACGCCCGCAGATGAGCTCCAGGATCAAGCGAGGCGCAGTTGCTCCACGCATTTGGGTTAAGCCCTCTGCTGCAATATCTGCTGCTCGTGAAAGATTTGCAGTTCCAATTCTGTTTGCCTGATTGCGCATGCGTTCCATTTGATCATCTGGCATATCGCGCAAGATTGAATTAACGGTTGAATCTTTGAGTGCATCAACAATCATTAAGTCTCTAATGCGTTCCAACATGTCGCTAGTAAACCTGCGCGGGTCATGTCCGGATTCGATGACACGATCAATAGTCTTAAACAGCGTTGCGCCATCATGGGCGGCAATCGCATCGATTGCATCATCTAGTAGCGCACCATCTGTGAAGCCAAGTAGTTGAATTGCAATCTCATAGCTAACGCCATCTTTGCCAGCACCAGCAAGTAGTTGACCAAGGACAGAGAGTGCATCACGCACAGAGCCACCAGATGCCCGTACTACAAGTGGAATAACTCCCTTATCAACCTTTACGCCTTCAGCGTTACAAACCTTTTCAAGATGTGCAGCAAGAGTTCCTGGTGGAACTAAACGGAATGGGTAGTGGTGTGTGCGAGAACGAATAGTTGCAATCAACTTATCTGGTTCTGTAGTAGCAAAAATAAAAATTACGTGTGCTGGTGGTTCTTCAACAACTTTAAGTAGCGCGTTAGCAGCACCCGGTCCAAGCTGATGTGCCTCATCAATAATATAAATCTTGTAACGGCTTTGAACTGGTGCAAAAAATGCTTTGTCGCGAAGATCGCGAGCATCATCTACTAAACCGTGGGTGGCAGCATCTAGTTCAATAACATCCAATGAACCTGGACCATTTGCAACTAGATCTTTACATGATTGGCACTCACCACATGGATTTGGTGTTGGACCCTTTTCACAGTTAAGCGAGCGCGCCATGATTCGCGCGCTAGAAGTTTTTCCGCAGCCACGTGGACCACTAAACAAATATGCGTGGTGTGTGCGACCTGATTCCAAAGCATTTGAAAGTGGAACAGTTACATGTTCTTGTCCGATGACATCTGCAAAAACAGAGGGACGATATTTACGATACAAAGCTAATGACATCGCCGTGCTCCTCTACTGTTCGTCGCCTTGCCTAATTTAATAGGACCCCTCGCACACCCGCCAGAGCGGACCTACCCTTGCTGCATTCCTGCCCTGGGGGAGTTCAGTACGGATAACGCCGTACGAGGGATCTGGCGTAATCATAGTTACAGCCACCGATAGAGTTCACCTCCTCGGGAGGATTCGCATAGCGGCCGAGTGCGCACGCTTGGAAAGCGTGTATAGGGCAACCTATCGAGGGTTCAAATCCCTCATCCTCCGCCAGATAGAACATTGTTACCGCCTGTAATGGCTGGGGATAACCCGATCAAACAAGTCAGGCTGTTTGTCTAGTTTCAAAGCATGCCATTAACAATCCCCAAATCAATTCTACTTACCCCAAAAGTACCAAGCCTTCTAGTCGTTGGGCTACTAGCCGCACAGTTTCTAATCTTTCAAGTGACGGACAGCCCTGAACCAAACTGCACCTTAAACATCGAGAGACCGCACTATTCAACAAGTTTGAATGAGGATCAAAATATAGATGCCATTAAATTGAACATAACCTCTATGTGCAATGTCCCGCAGAAATATACGGAACTAACTGCAGATATACAAAAGATTCAGAATAACCGTGAAATCTCGGCCTACTCCTTTGAAAATAAAAGAAAGAACTCGACAATCAAGACCCCTAATGTGGTGACCTTCAAAGACTTATTTGCCCCTTGTAAAAAAGGTTCTTCGACCTCTTATCGTGGTATCGCCCAGGGTTATGTTTACTTAGAAAGTGGTAAAAAACTGACCGTAAAGGGCGACTCCGGAAAATATGTAGCGACAGGGTGCCTGATAGGTGCACAATAAAGGTGTGAGTTATTTTGAACAATGCCTAACATCGGGTGGCCTTCTGTTCCAAGAGGAGCGAAGGGCGCTTTATAGTTACCTGTTGGAAATAAATAGAGACTTTTATGCAAATCAAGCTCAACTGCTTCTAGAGACGGGAATGGCCATTCGGATCATCGCGAATGGTGAAGCGACATACATTCTGAAAGATGGGAAGGTCTCTTACTCGGCAAGGAAGCTGAACTCTGATGATGTTCAATCTGAGATCAGAGAAATCAAGTTAACTAGAGTTAAGCCACGCAACATTAAAAGACTCCGGAAGTTTTTTGCTCAGTGCGATGTCGATGTGATCACTAACTATCCTCTTCTCGGACCTATACCTAGCGAAGAATCCGGATATGGCATTAATACATACCCCTATTACACGCTTGCTTACTACGCCAATGGTAAGAATTACTTTAAAGGGCTCTTCGTGAAAATCAAGACTAGCGACAAGGAAATCCTTACAAAACTACGTACTTTGTAAATGCTTCTAGATCTCCACGCCAATGAACTTGGTCTGCAAGAACTCATGAATTCCATCAAAGCCACCTTCGCGACCCAAGCCTGATTGCTTCACGCCACCAAAGGGTGCTGCTGGATCTGAGATAACACCCTTGTTGATTGCAACCATTCCTGACTCCATCGCCTCTGCTGTGCGCAGTGCTCGGGTCAGGTTTGAAGAAAAGACATAACTAATAAGACCGAAATCGGTGTCATTAGCCATTTCGATTCCTTCTTCATCGGTATCAAAAATAACGATCGGTGCAACTGGTCCAAAGATTTCGTGAAGCAGAATTGGGTTATCTTTTTTAACGACCAAAACTGTTGCTGGATAGAACGCGCCTTCACCCTCTGGCTTAACTCCACCAACTTCAACCTTGGCACCTGCTGCGATTGATTCATCGACAAGTTCGGCAATCTTGTTGCGCTCCTTCATAGAAACAGATGCACCCAGTGTTGTTGTTGCATCTGTTCCGCGGCCCACAACATATGAGCTCATGGACTTAGTCATCTCTGCAATGAACTTATCTGCAATGCCTCGCTGAACAAAGATGCGGTTTGCAGATGTGCAAGCAGCACCACCATTGCGCATCTTTGCAAGAGAAAGTTGCGGAATAGTTACCGCTAGATCTGCATCATCGTGAATAACAACTTGTGCATTTCCACCAAGCTCCATTGAGCAGCGAATAACGCGGTCTGCAGCTTCCTTTAGAAGGATGCGACCAGTTTCTGTAGAACCTGTAAATGAAAGGTTCTTTACGCGTGGATCATGGAGCATCTTTGAAATTGCAGGACCTGTTTTTTCTGGAAGGACTAAATTAAGAACACCCTTTGGCAATCCTGCTCGTTCCATGAGATCCACGATGTACATCGCAGTCAGTGGAGTTTCACCAGCTGGCTTTAAAATCATTGTGCAGCCTGCAGCAACTGCTGGGCCAATCTTGCGGGTGGCCATTCCTGCAGGGAAGTTCCACGGTGTAATAAGAATAGAAAGACCAATTGGCTCATGTGAGACAAGGATGCGCTTATCCCCTGATGGAGATTTGCGGAAATCACCTGGTGTGCGAACTGTTTCCTCTGCAAACCAACGGAAGAACTCAGCAGCATATGCCGCTTCACCGCGAGCATCTGGCATCGCTTTTCCGTTTTCGCGAGAGATCATTGTTGCGATCGCTTCACTTTCTGCCGTCATTAATTCAAATGCTTTGCGCAAAATTTCTGAGCGATATCTGGGAGCTGTCTTTGCCCATGCTTTTGCTGCGCCGTCGGCAGCTGCAATTGCGGCATCACATTGCGCATCACCAGCAAGGGCTACTTCGGCAATTACTGACCCGTCGCTTGGATCGTAAACAGGTAACTTTCCAACACCATCAACCCACTGGCCATCGATATATAACTGTGTATGCATAGCCTGAAGCATACGCTTTACGCCTAAAACAGTGAAGATTGTGTGGGCTGAGGTAGAGTGATACTTATTAAATTGCAGTAAATGCAATTAAAAGAGGAGTTTTAAGTGCCTAAGTCGTGGACCGATGATGCGCCAGCCCCGGAAGTTCTAAGGGATCACGCACATCTTAAGGACTCCTTTTTCTACACAATCAAACGCCGTTTATTGGGTAACCCCCTCAATCGCCACTCATTGGGCCACCAGCGCCTTGGTAAGCGTTATGCATTAGGAATTCTTTC
>DAIMGQ010000033.1:0-10661 GCA_036723815.1 Candidatus Planktophila sp. | reverse complement strand
GATGCGGGATGAACAATTGAAGTGATGATTGCGCATCCAAATAATCCGGCTAACGGGAAAGCCAACTTATATAAAGTTGGATCGTTTTCATCGATGAACAAAAATGCGGCAATGATTCCAAGAAATCCAACAATTCCAATTCCATCAATAAAGTCTTGAGCCTTACGAGTAACCGTTTCTTGTAAGTTTTGCGGAATCCAGCGAACCGCCAAGGCAGCACCAAGAAATAAGCCAATACTGTGGGTATCTGTTCCAAAGTAAACGTGACTTACCTTTGAAGTATTTGCTGCATCTATCTGTAGTGATACAACTAGCAAGGCGATACCCGAAAAGGCAGCAATCAACAGGGCAGCACCAGGGATCTTGTTTTTGCCAAAATAACGAAGTACCAACAACAAAATCAACGGCCACACCAGATAGAACTGTGCCTCGACACCTAATGACCAGGTGTGTTGTAGCAGTGGTGGGCGTCCAATTGCTTCGAAGTAATCTGTCTCGCGAAAAACTAACCACCAATTCATTCCACCAAACAGTGCAAATGGAGCATCACCCAAAAATCGACGCATAGTATCTGGCGCCCAAAAACCAACAAATATTGTTGTTGTGATGATCATGAATACAAGTGGTGGTAACAAGCGACGGATGCGGGCCACATAGAAGGCTCGTAAATCCAACCCACCACTTCGCTGAATTGAATCCAGCAACAAACGAGTGATTACATATCCAGAGATAACAAAAAAGAGGTCAACACCCAAGAAGCCGCCAGGAATCCACTTGAATCCAAGGTGATACAAAATTACGGCAATTACTGCGACCGCACGCAAGCCATCAATTGCAGGTATGTATCGGATACCTCGCTCATTGGCCATGGTCAATTAACTCCTACGAAGTAACGCTGTCTTAAATAGCGAAGAGCTATCTAGCGCTTTGTAGATTTCTTAGCAGCACTCTTCTTTGCTGGAGCTTTCTTAGCAGCCTTTTTAGGTGCTGCTAATGCAGGACGTGTTCGCTGGCTAGCAACTTTAAGTGGTCCTGGATTAATCAATGTGTCATCTGCGTTCAAATTATCAAGAACGCTCTTTTGTAGCTCTTCTAATCTTTGGAAAGCACCATCTAGGCGATTTCGAGATTGCTGAATTGCAGACTCTGCAGCATCTAGTGATTGCTTTTGAATTCTGTATAAGCGCTCTGCTTCTGAGATAACACCTGAGAGCCATTGACGATAACCAGCAACTTCAGTTGTTGCTTCAGTGATGATGCGTTCACCCTCACGGCGGGCAGCTGTGGCAAGGGTAGAAATTTCACGCTTCTTGCTTTCCATCAATGCTTCAGCTTCAGCCTCAGCTTGTGCAATCTTTTCTTCTGCTTCAGATTCTGCAGCCTGGATGTATTTACGCCCTCGAGTTTCGGCACCAGAAAGAATTGTGCGAGCCTTTGCATCGGCGGCTTCTAACTCTTCCTTCGTTGCACGTGCTGTTTCTGACACCAATCGAGATGCTGCTACTTGGGCCTTGTTCTCACGAGCTTGAGCAGACTTGATCATTGACATCGCGGTTTCAGTTGCGAGAATTTCAAACTCTTCTTTTGTTAAGCCAGTTATGTCACGGCGTGATTTCAAGTCTGCAATCTGTGCTTCAAGTTCTCGAATGCGATCAACAGATGAAGGCAGGTTAGTGCTCTCTTCTTCAGTAAAGCCCACCCAGTTAAGGAAGTTCTTCTTCTGCGCCATCATGCACCTCGCTGCTCAATAAAACTGTTCCTAGAGAAGGCCTAGGTTAGAGCAATGACCTATTTAGTGTAAATCGCCACCGAGATCGCTATGTACTGACTAATCCACGCAGCAAGCACGAAGATATGGAAGAGCTCGTGGAAGCCAAAGTACTTTGCCGCACGGCCAGGGCGTTTAAGGGCATAGAAAATGGCACCGACTGAGTAGAACAGACCGCCTATTGCGATCGGAAGTAGTACCCATAAACCACCCGCGCGATAGAGGGCGGGAGTATAGAAAACAGCAACCCAGCCTAAGGCTAAGTAATTGGCGACATATAACCATCTAGGTGCGCCAATCCAGAAAACACGCAGAGCAACGCCTAATGCTGCACCGATCCAGACGACCAGTAACAAGATTGTTCGATCACGCCCTTCAAGTAAAGCAACAGCAAATGGAGTGTAAGAACCAGCAATTAACAGATTGATGTTTGCATGATCCCAGCGACGCCAAATCTTTTTCTTTTCTGGCACCCAAGGGACACGGTGATAAATAGCAGAAACACTGAACAACATAATTGCTGTGATGGAGTAAATGGCTACTGCAAACTTAAGGGAAGATTTACTCAATATAAATAAAACAAGTGAAGCGATAATGACCGCCGGAGTTGCCCCAAGGTGAAACCAACCGCGTAGCTTTGGTGGAACAATTGGGATCTGACTCATGCTGGTAAGCCTAGGCTACTTTCTCAAAATTAGCCGTGGACAAAGGCGTACACCACTGCCAAACTTCGGCCATGACACATAGATCACCCATATTTGAAATCAGCGATGTTTACATCGATCAAGAAGCAGCTCTTAGCCCAATGGGCTGCACCTACCTTGGCAATGGGCTTAATCAAGACAAACTTGATGACTTCTCAATTGCAGCAGCTGAGGTAAGTGCAAACTTAACTCGCGAAACTTTGAAGAAGCTCTCTGCCATGCAACCAATCGATGAGATTGATCGTATTGCCAAGGCAGTAATGACTGAGCGACTTGAGTCAGGCCTTGCTTTGCATGACAGTCAAGAAGGATTTGTACTCTGGAATGTTTTAACATCGCCACCTTCTAACGTGCGCTCGATTTTTGAGCTTATGCCAAAGAAGTCAGACCAAGATTTCGACAATATAGCCAAGCGTTTAGCTGCAGTGGATGCGGCGTATAGCTCTTGGTGCGAAACAATTATGACTGTTGCTAAGGGTGGAAAAACAACTGCTCAGCGCCAGGTCAATGGTGTAATTGAGCAGCTAGATAGTTATGCAAATGGTGGATACAGCGCAATGTGTAAAAACTTTGATGCTGATGGAAAGTATCCAGCAATGCATGAAGCCGCAAAGCTTGCTGAAGCCGCATCTGCAAAGACCGCTAAATTCTTACGGGAAAACTATCTACCAATTGCCACTCCTCATGATGCAGTTGGCGCAGATCGTTATGCAGTCTGGGCGCGCTACTTCACCGGCGCTCAACTAGATCTTCCAGCAACATATGAGTGGGGTAAGAAAGAACTCAAGGCAATTAACGATCGCATGTGGGAACTTGCAAAAGTTATTAATCCATCTGCAAAGACTCTTCGCGAGGTTGCAGACACCCTTGATAATGACCCTAAGTACAAAGTTGTTGGTCCTGAAAATGTAGTTAAGTACCTGCAAGATTTCACTGATGTGGCCATGAAGCGCATGAATGGTGAGTTCTTTGAAATCGACCCACGCATTGCAATTTGCGAGGCACGTCTGGCACCAGAAGGCAGCGCATCTGCGCCGTACTACAACCCGCCATCAGAGGACTTGTCACGACCAGGAACAACATGGATTCCTATGTTGGGTAAGAATGAAGTGAGCAACTGGCACCTTGTATCCACTTGGTATCACGAGGCAGTTCCCGGTCACCACCTACAGATCGGAACAGCAACAGTTGAAAAAGATCGCCTGACTAGATTCCAACGCACATCTGCGTGGATTAGTGGCTACGGCGAAGGCTGGGCGTTGTATGCAGAGCGTTTCATGAATGAACTTGGCGCATTTGATGAGCCTGGCATTGAAATGGGTTATCTCTCTGCACAAGCTTTGCGTGCTGCACGTATCGTTGTAGACATCGGTATGCATCTTGAATACAAGGATGATAATGGTGTTGTCTGGAACGCCGAAAGTTCACGCAAGTTGCTCAATGAGCAGGCATTGCTGGACGAGGATCATTCACGTAGTGAAACCGATCGATACCTTGGCTGGCCGGGACAAGCTATTTCCTACAAGGTGGGCGAGCGCGTCTGGATGAACGCCCGCGAAGATGCCAAGGCGAGACTAGGGGCAGACTTCAATATGAAGAAGTTCCACAGCTATGCATTAAAGCTGGGACCTATGGGTCTTGACCCATTTGCGGCAGAAATGAAGTTGTGGCAAGGTCAATAAGTTACTTAGAAGTAGGTTTATGAAGTGGGGCGATTAACGGAGATTTTCGTAAATCGCCCCATTTTCCTGCCTATTTCCAAAAAAGTGTTTAAAAAAACTCAAGAATTTCCCATTTGGATGGTGCAAATCAGTCGCGTTTGGTTCACAATTGTGAATGTCGGAGGTCAAAGGGGTTCCTCGAGGATTCCTTATGGCCGATGAATTCAGAGGCCAAAGGGCCTCTCCACATGATCCTCATGGAGGCATAATTCTATGCAACTAGACAGCAACCAATGGAACCTGGTCTATAACGTATTCTCGTTTGGACTAATTTCAATGCTCGCTTGCACCATTTACACACTTGTTTCACAGCAGCGTGTATTGCCTAAGTACCGTAACGCACTCGTCATGTCATCGATGGTTACATTTATCGCTGGATACCACTACCTACGAATCTTTGATTCATTCAAGCACGCTTCAGAAGGTGGAAAAGTTCTACTAGACGGATCTCAGAATGCTTTCAACGAGGCATACCGTTACGTTGACTGGCTTTTGACTGTACCTCTACTACTAGTAGAAGTAATTGCAGTACTAGCTCTAGCTAAGGAAGTTTCACAGTCACTAATCACACGCCTTGTTCCAGCATCTGCTGCAATGATCGCTCTTGGTTACCCAGGTGAAATTTCAAACGATCAGAACACACAGGTTCTATACGGTGTTCTATCAACACTTCCTTTCATCTACATCCTTTACGTACTATTCGTAGAGCTTGGTAAGTCACTTGAGCGTCAGCCTGCAGGAGTTGCAGAGACTGTCGGCCGCTTGCGCTTGCTATTGATCGCGACATGGGGCGTATACCCAATTGCTTACCTCTTCAACATCGTTGGTGACGCTTCAGCATCATCATTCGTAACAGTTCAGGTTGGTTACACACTTGCAGACGTTTTGGCTAAGTGCGTATTCGGTCTAACAATCTTGAAGATTGCACGCATGAAGTCAATGGCAGAAGGAATGAAGGACGATCACTAATCTCTTGATTAGTAATTAGCACAATATTCCTACGAATAGGAGTGTCGCGAAAGCGGCACTCCTATTCTGCTTTCTAGACTAATCACATGAATAAATCAGTCTCACCCGATAATCAAGACAATAAGATCTGGATCAATAACTACCGAATGGGTGGTTATCTGCTCTTTGCATGTGGACTGATTAACCTCCGATACCAATGGGGCGAGTCCGATATTGTTTCCCGAAGCGCAATAATTTTTGTGCCAGGTGCCCTGATTATTGGAGCCACATTTATACCGGCAATGCTCAAGTTATTGGCTCGCCGAGAAATAAAAGCATTGCTGGCAATTTCTGGTATTGCCTTGATTGCATTTGCATTTAGTAACTAAAGCAGGCGTTACTTCCTGAAAGATAGATCAGCCTTTTTCATTTCAGCTGTTAAGACTCGAATCGCATTTGGGCCCATGCCATGTAGTTCCTTTACAGCTGCAAGTGAAACTTTGCGCAGGTCAGCTAATTCAAATAGACCATCATCAATTAATGCACGCCGTGCCGGTGCAGGCAAGCCAATTTCACGCCAAGCCCCATCTAAGGATTCATAGCGATCTAGCTCTTCAGTTCCGTTAGTAACAACAGTTTGAGATTGCCGTTTCTTTTCTTCACGGCGGGCAGCAGCAGCGCGTTTTATTTCAGCGGCTTCCATTTTGAGTTTGGCTGCAGATTTCTTTGCCATATGCGAACTGTAACTTCTTAGCTATAGATGTGTGCGGGAGGCGGGACTTGAACCCGCACGTCCGAAGACACAGGTTCCTAAGACCTGCGTGTCTGCCATTTCACCACTCCCGCAAATCCTTACCAAAGCGTTACCGCTTCCGTATGGATAGGGGACAAGATTAGAGGTAAGTTACGAATGTTCCAAACGGCGATTACGCATAGAAAGGCTTTAAGCCATGTCATTGACCCCAACACCTGCAGATAAGTTCACATTTGGCCTCTGGACAGTGGGCTGGCAGGCGCGTGACCCCTTTGGTGATGCAACGAGAGATCCTTTGGACCCAGTCCGCACAGTCAATGAGTTAGCTGCCCGCGGAGCACATGGTGTGACTTTCCATGATGATGATTTGATCCCATTTGGTAGCGATGATTCTGCTCGCCGCGGTCACATTGATCGTTTCAAAAAAGCCCTTGCTGAAACCGGTATGAAGGTGCCAATGGCGACAACCAATCTATTTACACATCCAGTTTTTAAAGATGGTGCCTTCACATCAAATGATAAAGATATTCGTCGCTATGCAATTCGCAAGGTGATGACAAATATTGAGTTGGCCGTTGAACTTGGTGCAACAACATATGTTTGTTGGGGTGGCCGTGAAGGCGCAGAATCAGATGGCGCAAAGGATGCATTCGTTGCACTTGATCGCTTCCGTGAAGCCTTCAACACTTTAGGAGAGTTTGTCACTGATAATGGTTATGACATTAAGTTTGCAATTGAGCCAAAGCCAAATGAGCCACGTGGTGATATTTTCTTGCCAACAATTGGCCACGCACTTGCCTTTATTAACTCACTAGATCGTCCAGAACTTGTTGGCCTCAACCCTGAAGTTGGTCACGAGCAAATGGCAGGACTCAACTTTGTTCATGGAATCGCTCAAGCCCTCTGGCATAAGAAGCTCTTCCACATTGACCTAAACGGTCAACACGGCCCTAAGTTTGATCAAGACTTAGTCTTTGGTCACGGAGATCTAAAGTCTGCATTTTTCTTGGTTGATCTACTTGAGCGTTATAACTACAGCGGACCAAAGCACTTTGATTACAAGCCAGCTCGCACAGAAAGTGACAAGGGAGTGTGGGAATCAGCAACTGCAAACATGCGCACCTACCTTGCTCTGAAAGAGCGCGCAGCAGCCTTCCGTGCAGACTCACGAGTTATCGCAGCAATGAAGGAATCAAATATTCCAGGACTTTCTGAGCCAACACTTGCTGCAGGTGAAACATGGAAGGATCTTGCAAAGGATTCATTTGATGTTGAAGCAGCAGGTAAGCGCGGTTATGGCTATGAGGCCATTGATCAGCTTGCACTAGAGCACTTGATGGGCTTGAAGTAAGCACCCATCAACTCCTGTAGTGAAGTTCTAACTAGTGAGGTTGCCGCGACGAGAGATTGCGTCAACACCAGCAGAAACAAGTAGAACTAGTCCTGTAACAATGAACTTAATGCCGGCTGCATATCCAAGTAGTCCCATGCCGTTATCGATAACAGCAACGACTAGACCACCAAGGATGGCATCTCGCATCTTTCCTTTTCCACCAAATAGTGAAGTTCCACCAATAACAGCAGCGCCAACAGCGTAGAGAAGCGTTGAGCTTCCACCAGTTGTTGGAGAAACAGAGTTTTGACGAGAAGCAAAGATCATTCCAGCAATTGCTGCAAGAGAAGAACAGATCATGAACGCTGCAATCCGAATTCGCTTCACATCAATACCGGCACGACGTGCAGCTTCGGCATTTCCACCCACTGCATAAATGTGGCGACCAAATGCGGTGCGACCTAAAACAAAAGTTCCAATAACAAGAAGTAGCAAGATAACTGGAACAACATATGGAATTCCCTTGAGGCTTACCAAATCTGGATTATTGCTTCGCTCTAGGTTAAGAGCAAAAACAGCAAGACCTGTAATCAGCAAAAGCCCAGCTGTTTTGATAATCCACAACTTCTTGAGCTCTGTTTTTAATCCCGCTTTGCGTCGTGAATTCATGGCTGTGAGACCTGAGAGAACATAGGCAACAGCAACGATTAGGAAGAAGATCCAACTAACTGTTGGAGACATGTTGCTATTTTCAACTGCAAGGATTGTTGGATCCTCAACACGGATGGTTCCGCCTTCGCCAGCTAAGAGAAGCAAGATTCCTTGAAAAGCCAAGAATGCTGCCAAAGTAACCACGAATGATGGAATACCAAGTCGAGCAACTAGTGAACCTAAAATAAAACCTAGAAGCGCACCTACCGCGATGCTCGCAGTCAATGCCACATACCAAGGCTGACCTTGATTGGTAATTAAGATAACGAGAACAGCGCCTGTCACACCTGCTGTGTATCCAGCAGATAAATCAATCTCGCCAAGGAGTAGAACAAAAATCAAGCCCATCGCAATGACAATGACCGCTGCGGCTTGGGTGATTAGGTTTGCAAAGTTTCCAGGCGTTAGAAAAACGCTAGACATCGATCCAAAGACAAGACATAGAACTACTAAGCCCAATATTGCAGGCAAAGAGCCAATGTCTCCAGCCTTTACGCGCGACCAGTAGTCCTGAGCCGCACCCTTAAGTGTTGGAACCTCAACATCATTAGTCATGCTCATTTTGAGGCTCCTGTGTTTGCAGATGGAGCTTCAACTCCAGCGGACTTACCGGTCGTTATCAACTCAATAACCTGTCGAGGAATAACTTCATTCTTATTTACTTGTGCGGCCATGTTCCCTAGATAAAGGGCTGCAATATTGTCTGCAACTTCAAATACATCATTCAGGTTGTGGCTAATTAACACAACAGCTAAACCATTATCTGCAAGACGACGAACAAGGTTAAGGACTTGTTCGGTCTGTGCCACACCAAGTGCTGCAGTTGGCTCGTCAAGGATTACTACCTTGCTATTCCAAAGCACTGCGCGGGCAATTGCTACCGTCTGGCGCTGTCCACCTGAAAGAGAAGAAACTGTCTGACGAATCGACTTAACAGTTCTAACGCTCAAGCCATCTAAAGTCTTTCGGGCGAGTGCTTCCATTGAGGTTTCATTTAAGACTGGTCCGCGCTTTTGTTCGCGACCTAAGAACATATTGTGAACGATGTCTAAGTTATCGCACAGAGCTAAATCTTGATACACAATCTCAATTCCTAATGCGGTCGCATCACGTGGACCACCGATTGAAACCTTGTTACCTTCAAAATGAAATTCGCCCGCCTCTGGTGTGTAGATACCGGCGATGCATTTGATCAGCGTGCTCTTACCTGCACCGTTATCACCAACGAGTGCGGTCACCTGTCCTGCATGCACATCAAAGTTGACATCCTTTAGTACATGAACTGGTCCAAAGGACTTATTAACTCCTCGTAAGGACAGTAGCGGTGTTGTCATGATCTCCCGATTTCTACGAATTGCATCAACGGTTAAGTAAAGCAGTTGCGGCCCGGAGTTTCCTCCGAGCCGCAACCTATTTCTATATCTGCTTTACAGGTCGGAAATTAGATTCCGTTTGCTGTGCAGAGGTCTTCGATGTCCTTACAGACATCTTCACGCTTCTGGAATCCATCAGCAATAACGTCCTTGACGTTTGCCTTTGTGATACCAACTGGAACCAATAGCACTGAAGGTACATCAACAGTTCCGTTGTTTACCTTACCTGTAGCTGTTGTTGCAGCTTCGCCCTTTAGAAGTGCGATAGCAAGTGCTGCTGCGCCTTCTGCTTCAGCCTTGATTGCCTTGTAAACAGTGTTTGAAAGGTCTCCTGTAAGGATTGCGCGCAATCCATCAACAGTTGCATCCTGACCAGATACACAAACCTTGCCGTTTAGCTTGTTCTTCTTTAGAACAGCTACTGCTGCAAGTCCAAGACCTTCGTTAGCTGATACAACTGCATCAAGCTTTCCGCCAGCCTTTGAAAGCTGCTGTTCGAAAATTACTCCACCCTTTGCGTTATCCCAGTCTGGGACAGCTTGGTCATCAACAAGTGTGTAGGCCTTTGAATCGATCAAAGGACGTAGCACTGAATCGTATCCAGCCTTGAAAAGAGTTGCGTTGTTGTCAGTTGGTGAACCGTTCAGGTAAACGATACGTGCATTTTTCTTTCCTGCACCATCAAGGCAAGCCTTGATGCCTTCACCCTGAAGACGACCAACTGCTTCGTTATCGAATGATACGTAGTATGAAGCTGAACCATTAAGTGTTAGACGGTCGTAGTCGATTGTCTTAACACCCTGTGCTGCAGCCTTGTCCTGAACAGCCTTAGCTGAATCTGAATCTAGGTTTACAAGGATAAGAACCTTTGCGCCAGCTGTAAGCATCTGGTCTGCAATTGTTGCGAATTGTTCCTTGTCGCCATTTGCGTTTTGAATATCTACTTTTACTCCTGCTGCATCAAATGCTGCTTGTAGGAATCCGCGGTCAGCAGTTTCCCAGCGGTTTGATGATGCTGCATCAGGAAGAATCACACCGACGAAACCATCGGCAGCTGAATCTGATGAACTTGAGCATCCTGTTAGTACAAGTGCGAATACAGCTACTAGTGCTGTAAGCGCATAACGAAGCTTCTTCATGTATTGACCTTTCGAAGGAGTTAGCCCCCAGGCGAGTTATTCACCCGGATATGTAAGGCACAACGTGGCTAAAAACTACTGGGAATGCCCTGAAAGGTCACTAGATTTGTTGAGAAAAATCACCCCGTTATCTAACGATTAGATAACGACCACGGCCGCTCACGATAACCTTGCCTAATGCCATCACATATTGAGATTCTGGAGCGCGAG
>DAIMGQ010000032.1:0-11015 GCA_036723815.1 Candidatus Planktophila sp. | reverse complement strand
CGGATAACAAATATGTCCACTCCAGCTGCAATTACCGCCTTGTGAAACTCTGCGGTGCGAGCAGGTGATAGAGATGCTGCAACAGTCACACCAGCATCACGAATCTGCTGAATACGCTCTTTAATAAGTTCTGGACGAATTGGAGCGTTGTAAATTTCCTGCATGCGCTTGGTTGCATGCTTATCTGGCATCGAAGCAATTTCACCCAGTGGAATACGTGGATCCTCATAACGAGTCCACAATCCTTCGAGGTTTAGAACTCCGAGTCCGCCAAGCTTTCCAATAGCAATTGCGGTTTCCGGTGAAACAACAGAGTCCATTGGTGCTGCCATCATCGGTAGTTCAAATTTATAGGCATCGATCTGCCATGTTGTTGAAACGTTTTCAGGATCTCGTGTTCTGCGGCTTGGAACAATTGCGATGTCATCAAAAGAGTAAGCCGTGCGAGCACGCTTTCCAGGTGCGATTTCGATGTTATTCATTAGCGGCCCTTCTTCTGGTAATTGGGAGCATCAGCAACATGTGCCACATCGTGTGGGTGGCTTTCCTGTAACCCTGCTGCTGTAATTTGGATTAAACGTCCTTCACGACGCAGAGTTTCAATATCTGGCGCTCCGGCATACCCCATGCCTGATCGCAGTCCGCCCACTAGTTGATGAACAACTTCGGCGACTGATCCACGGAATGCAACCTTGCCTTCGATGCCTTCTGGGACAAGTTTGTCTTCAGAGAGAACATCGTCCTGCATATAACGATCCTTTGAATAAGATTTTTGTTCACCGCGAGATTGCATTGCGCCCAGTGAACCCATACCGCGATAGGCCTTGTACTTAATTCCGTTGATTTCAATTAGTTCGCCAGGAGATTCTTCACATCCTGCAAGGAGTGAACCAAGCATTACAGAATTTGCTCCAGCAACTAATGCTTTGACGATGTCACCGGAATACTGCAGGCCACCATCAGCGATTAATGGAATGCCGGCCTTGTTGCATGCCTTTGATGCTTCAAGAATTGCTGTAACTTGTGGAACGCCAACACCTGCAACAACTCGGGTTGTGCAAATGGATCCGGGACCAACGCCAACTTTTACCGCATCTGCTCCAGCATTAATGAGAGCTTGTGCACCTGCACGTGTTGCAACATTTCCACCAATAACTTCAGTGGTTGGAGAAAACTTCTTAATGCGTGAAATTGCATCTAATACTGCGCGGTGGTGGCCATGTGCCGTATCCACTACCACAACATCGACTCCAGCTTCAATCAAAGCTTGCGCGCGAGCAAATCCATCATCGCCAACACCGACTGCAGCTCCTGCAAGTCCAACATTTTTCACTAATTTAACGTGAGTGACTTGCGCATCAATTGGAAGGTTGCGGTGAATAATTCCAATTCCACCCGCCTTGGCCATTGCAATAGCCATCTCTGATTCAGTAACTGTGTCCATCGCTGAAGAAACCAGCGGAACTGCAATTGAAATATTGCGCGTTAACAGAGTGACTGTAGAGACCTCTGAAGGAACCACATCTGAGGCATCTGGAAGTAAAAGAACATCGTCATAGGTCAGGCCAAGCATTGCGACCTTATCTGTATCGCTCACGCTGCCCCCTTGTGTTTCTCGAAGGGCAAAGTCTATCGGGGCTTTAGAGCCCTACTGCACGCTCAATCTCAGCACAGGCATGGGTTAAGTCCTGCGCAACCACAACATCTGCACATGAGTCACGGTCCCACCCCGGTCCACCCACAATCACTCGCGGTGCTGGACGGACAACGGGAAGTTCATTGAAAAATTTTGGATCTGAGTTTTGTTCAAGTTGAGCCCAAAGAAATACTGCTGGTGGAGCTGCGCGCTTAACCATTCCAGAAATCGCTTCAAGAGGAGTTCTTGCTCCTAAGAAAAATGTTTCAATTCCTTTTTCAGCTAATGCAGCAGCTAATGCGTGTAAGGCCAAACAATGGAGCTCTTCGCCGACTGATGCAAGCAATACAGGTTGAGTATTGAGCGGTTCCTTGATCTCTGAAACACCTTCACGCATTAATCTTTTGATGCTCTCAGAGAGCATGTGCTCCACTTCAATCCCGGTGCCGGTTGCAGCCCATTCATCTCCTACTAAAAACAAAAGCGGGACAATGACTTCAGTCCATGTGGCAATTACGCCGTTATCTGCAATATCTTTTCGGAGCAAGGTTTCTACAAAATTCTTGTCTAGGGATTTAGAAGCTCGATGTAATGAATCAACAACATCTTCTCGAACTTCAAAAGATTGGATTTCATGCTCCACCGATACTGAACCTGAATGGGCCTTTGCCCTAACCGCTGCATCAGCTGGTGCAACACCGCTAACAATTAAGCGCCGCATTAGTGTGAGTTGGGCAAGATCACTTGGACAGTAGCGGCGATGCTCGCCCGCTTCATGGCTAGATGGCCCCAGACCGTATCTGCGATCCCAGGTGCGAAGGGTGGCTGGAGCCACGCCTATGCGGCGGGCAACGGCGGCTACCGTTAAAAGCTCCTCATCCATAGGGTAATCGTGTCGTGAAGTGGCCTAACTCACCACCTGAAAACACCTTTTGAACAACTTTTGACACGGAAATACTTGAACAACCTATGAAGCGGTTGTAGTGTGTGGCCATGGCTGAAACATCACGTTTACCCCGTCCCGTTGCCGATGAATGGGAATGGCAGTACCAAGGTGCTTGCCGCGAGCTTCCTTCTGAAATGTTTTTCCATCCAGATGGAGAACGTGGACCTCGTCGCCGCAATCGGGAAAATACCGCAAAGGCAATCTGCGCATCATGCCCAGTAATTGCAGCATGCCGCGCACACGCACTCGCTGTCCAAGAGCCATACGGAATTTGGGGAGGTCTTTCAGAAGATGATCGCCTCGCAATCATCGGAAAAGACATCAAGCCAGAAATTTCACACGCCTCATAATCTTTCTTACCTCCTAAGAAGAGAAAAAGCCCCGCAGATAAAATCCGCGGGGCTTATTTCTTTTTAATTAGTGAGAGTGTCCACCTGGGCCATGTGAATGTCCGTGTCCACCTGCAGCATCAGCTGCAGCTTGTTCTGCTGGCTTCTCATACACAACTGCTTCAGTTGTAATAAACATTGCAGCAATTGATGCAGCGTTTGCTAGTGCTGAACGAGTTACCTTAACTGGATCGATAACACCATCTGCGGCTAGATCGCCATACACATCTGTTGCAGCGTTGAAACCTTCGTTGTGCTTCATTGCGCGAACCTTTGCAACTACTACGTAGCCTTCAAGTCCTGCGTTTTCTGCGATCCAACGAAGTGGTTCATCGCAAGCCTTACGAACTAAACGAACACCGACAGCCTTATCGCCTGTGAATCCAAGATCGCCTTCAAGGGCATCGGCTGCATGCACTAGTGCTGCGCCTCCACCAACAACGATTCCTTCTTCAACAGCGGCGCGAGTTGCAGAGATTGCATCCTCAAGACGGTGCTTCTTTTCATTGAGTTCAACTTCGGTGTGTGCGCCAACCTTGATTACGCATACTCCGCCGGCAAGCTTTGCAAGACGCTCCTGCAACTTTTCCTTATCCCATGAAGAATCGCTATTTTCGATCTCCTTGCGAAGTTCAGAAACACGAGCAGCAACTGCAGCCTTATCGCCTGCGCCATCAACGATTGTTGTTGCATCCTTGGTGACAACGATGCGACGAGCCTTACCTAGATCTTCAAGAGTTACGCTCTCAAGTTTCATTCCAAGTTCTGAAGAAACAACTTGTCCGCCTGTTAGCACTGCGATGTCCTGCAGTGTTGCCTTGCGACGATCTCCAAAGCCAGGTGCCTTAACAGCAACTGATGCAAAGACACCACGCATACGGTTAACAACTAGCGTTGAAAGTGCTTCGCCTTCAATGTCTTCAGCGATGATCAATAGTGGCTTTGAAGCTTGTGCAACCTTTTCTAGCAATGGCAAAAGATCTGACAGAGCAGAAACCTTGTTTGCTGAGATCAATACGTAGGCATCCTCAAGGATTGCTTCCATACGATCTTGGTTGGTTACGAAGTAAGGGGAAATGTAGCCCTTGTCGAACTGCATTCCTTCAGTGAATTCAAGATCTAGTCCAGTTGTTGATGCTTCTTCAACTGTAATAACTCCATCTTTACCAACACGGTCCATTGCTTCAGCAATCAGTTCACCAATAGCACGATCTTGCGCAGAAATTGTTGCAACATCTGCAATCTGGGGCTTTCCATTAACTGGAGTTGCCTGCGAGCGCAACTTCTCTGAAACCGCTGCTACGGCCGCTTCAATACCGATCTTGATATCCATTGGCTGCGCGCCAGCTGCAAGGTTACGTAACCCTTCTTTAACCATTGCTTGAGCTAGAACAGTTGCTGTTGTAGTTCCGTCACCTGCGACATCATTTGTCTTTGTCGCAACTTCTTTAACTAACTGAGCTCCCATGTTTTCAGCAGGATCTGATAGTTCAATTTCCTTTGCAATTGTCACACCATCATTAGTGATGATTGGTGCACCAAATGACTTACCGATAACCACGTTGCGACCCTTAGGTCCCAGAGTTACCTTTACTGTGTCAGCAAGAATGTTGACACCGCGCTCCATGGCGCGGCGTGCTTGCTCATCAAATTGAAGGCTCTTTCCCATTTACTTCTCGATTACAGCGAGAATGTCGCGAGCTGAAAGTACAAGTAGATCTTCTCCACCGTGCTTGATTTCAGTTCCGCCGTACTTGCTGTAAAGAACAACATCGCCAACTTTGACATCCATTGGAACGCGCACGCCGTCATCAAAGCGACCTGGGCCTACTGCGATAACAGTGCCTTCCTGTGGCTTCTCTTTTGCTGTATCTGGGATAACAAGACCTGATGCTGTTGTTGTCTCAGCCTCATTTGTCTTGATAACGATGCGATCTTCTAGTGGCTTTACTGCCATGGTGTGACTCCTTTTGTTCTGTTTCCTCGTGCGACCAGAATTAGCAGACTCGGGTCGTGAGTGCTAACGCAAACTCTAGGCGTGCCTAACTCACACGGCAAATTGAAGATCTAGAGGCAAACAGTGGTCACAGGCAGGCTGGAATCAGCGTCAAAGGCCACTGGGCTGGGCTCACGGCCAGCAGAAACCATCAATGAGCCAAGGGCGGCCACCATAGCCCCGTTATCCGTGCATAGCCCGGGGTTTGGGACCCGGAGCTGGATCCCCGCCTGCTCGCACCGTTCTTGGGCAACAGCTCGAAGCCGAGAATTTGCCGCAACCCCTCCGGCAATAACCAAAGACTTAATCCCAGTCTTTTTGCAGGCGGCAACAGCTTTTAGAAGCAGAACATCAACGATTGCTTCTTGAAAGGAAGCAGCGACATCGGCTCGAGCATAATCTGGTGTTGCTTCTAGATATCTGGCAACAGCCGTTTTTAAACCAGAGAATGAAAAATCAAATGGGCGTGTTAGCCAGTCATTAGAAGTTGTTAAACCACGTGGAAAATCAATTGCAGTTGCACTTCCCTCATGTGACAATTTATCGATTGCAGGTCCACCCGGAAAACCTAACTTCATAACCCGAGCAATTTTATCAAACGCTTCACCAGCGGCATCATCCATGGTCTCACCAAGTTTTGTAATGGAACCAGTGATGTCATCTACTTGCAACAGTGATGAGTGCCCACCACTTACCAATAATGCAATTGTTGGATCCAATGGATTGTTGTGCGTCAAAGAATCCACACTGACGTGAGCAGCTAAATGGTTAACCGCATAAATTGGTTTGTTTAATCCAAGTGCAAGGCCTGCTGCAGATCCAACGCCGACTAGAAGAGCGCCCACTAAACCTGGTCCACCTGTAACAGCAACCGCGTCAATTTCTTTCAAACTTAACTTGGAATCTTTAAGCGCCTGGTGCAATGTTGGAATCATGGCCTCTAGGTGAGCACGGCTAGCGATTTCAGGTACAACTCCCCCGAAACGTGCATGTTCTTCAACGCTTGATGCAATTACATTCGCCAATAATGTTCGGCCACGAACAATTCCAACTGCAGTCTCATCACAAGAGGTTTCAATTCCTAAAACAATTGGCTCACTCATGAGAGCTCCAATCGCATTACCTGCGCATCAAGGCCGGCACCAAAGTAATCCTTACGGACATTAAGTTTTGAATACCCCAATGATTCATAGAGACCAATGGCCTCAAGGTTGTCAGTTTTGACTTCAAGCATCATCGCCGTTGATCCCTGGGTATTGGCCCAATCGGTAATCAAAGCCATAAGTGCTTTAGCTATGCCTTTTCCGCGATGCTCAGGCACGACGCCCACAGTCAGAATGTCTGCCTCGGCTGCCCCTGGTGCAAAAATCCCTGCATAGCCAATGATGCTTTGTGCTTCATTAAGTGCCACAACAAAGTGGCGAGTTGGGCTAGAAAACTCTTCTTTGTATTGGGATGCAGACCACGGTGAGTACGGAAACAACTCTTTATCCAAAGAAACAAATACAGGAAGATCAAAGACGTTCGCCTCGCGATAGGAAATCATGGTCGATCCGCCGTTGCTACTGCATCTGGTCTGCGCAAATAAATTGGTTCGGTGATATTTCCAGATAATTTAACAAGTGCTTGCATGTCAGGAAAGAGATCTGCATGTATCGCTGCACCTGAAACTTCAGCAGGAAAGTTAACTGCTGGATCCCCAACTCGAACGCCATCTGTGTAACGGGCCCAATAAACCTCTTTGCGGCGCGCATCAACTGTAATGATGAAATCCTTTTCACTGATTTGTACAGCAATAGCATCTAGCGAACAAACTCCACGAACCGGTATCTCACGAGCCAAAGCAAAGCTTTGCGCAAATGCAATCCCAACTCTTAATCCTGTAAATGGACCTGGACCCATTCCAACAACGACTTCATCGACTTCACTGATTGCTAGCGCCTCTTGTACGAGTGCAGGCAATGATGGTCCATGTGCTGTTGCACCATCTCGAAAGCCACTAAACAAAACAGTGTCTGCCTCAATGATCGCAACTGAAGTGCGAGAAGTTGAGGTATCAATTGCCAATATTTTGCTCATAGTGCAAACCCTGCCCATCGAGATCCAACTGGCGTGATCTCAACTTTTCTCACGTCATCACTTCGATCAATCGTTATCTCTAGGCGATCTTCGCTAAGGCGCGCGGACTCTGCCCCGCCCCATTCAATGAAAGTAATTGAACCTGCGATATCTAGATCTAAATCATCAAGATAAAGATTAGGATTTTCCGAATCAACCAAACGATATGCATCAACATGAATAAATGGCACAGCTGCTTTGTGGACTCGTGAAATAACAAAGGTGGGAGATGTAATGCCGTTTATTCCAAGTCCTGCACCAACACCTTGGGCCAAGACTGTTTTGCCAGCACCAAGTGGGCCATTAACAAGGACAAGATCACCTGCGCGCAACTGGGTTGAGAGTTTTTCACCCAACTGATGCATTTCATCAGCGGTTGCGATGGAGATCATTGCTTAAGGATAAAGTAAAAGCAGGGCCAGGATTACCTGGCCCTGCTTCTTACTACCCTCGATTTACTACGAGCGATCTATTAGTTATTTCCGTATGACTTCAACCAAGGAGCACGAATGCCCTTATCAACTGAAAGGTTGCCAGCTTTACGTACCGCTGTGTACAACGCTCCACCTGATGGAAGTCTTCCAGTGCCTGAAGCCTGAACCATTGACTTTGCTACCAACACTAATTGTGCTGATGTGAAGTTACAGTGGTTGGTTCCTTGTGCAGCTGGAGTAGATGTAATTGGTGACCCAGCTGCATCAAACTTTGTATAGCTTGCTGGAGTTGTATTCCAGAGCATCAACAACTTGTTTGCTGGAGCAGCGTATGTGCCAGAGCTTTGATACGCCTTGCGAGCAGCAGCCTTTTCAGCTGCATACTGCTCTACATATAGATCAACTAGGCGCTGTGAAGCACCTGCAGGAGTAATTGGATCTGCAATTCCAACCATCAAAACTGTTGGAACATTGATCTTTCCTGTGTTGACGTGAAGCGCATTCATCTTTGCAACAGCTGCTGGATTAGCAACTGCGCGAGGTGCACCTGGATTTGCAGCAGAAAGTGCACCCAAAAGTGCATCGATTACTGTGTTACCTGAAAGTGCTGCGTTATAAATAACGCGCTCACCCTCGATGCGTGCTGAGTAATCAGTCTTTGTGTTATCAAAGATTGCGCCTCCTGCTTGAGCTTCAACATCTTGTGTTGCAAGAACAGCAAGTGCTGCAGCATTCGTTCCGTTTTCAAGGATTGCAAGTGCTGGGCTCAGCGCCAATGGGAAAGTCAACTTCAACGCACCCTCAGGTCCTGAGATTGAGTCAAAGTGTGCTGATTGTGTTGGGAGTCCAGCCATCAAACCAAGAAGCAACAATGCACTTCGTGATGGAACTCCAGCAGCTTGCAATGCCTTTCCAGTTGCAGATGAAGTATCTGGCCATGCACCAGTTGCTAGCGCTGCTTGCAACTTGCCCATAACTGTAAAGACCTTACCTAGGTCAGCGTATGACTCTGCAACACCTGCAGCACCAGCTGAGTAGTTTCCACCCTTGATCGTTGGATCAAAGAGAACCTTTACTCCCCAAAGGAAGTCTCCAGCCATTGTTAACTGAGGTGCGATGTTGTCTGCCATACACATTGGTGCAACTGCAGAAACAAGTTGAGGATACTTTTCAGCAAGACCCTGAGTAATTACGCCACCAAGTGATGATCCCCATGCAACAACCTTGGTTGTCTTTGGGAACTGCTTCTTGAAGGTGTCAATTAGTTCAACGTTTGTCTTGATCGCTGAATCTGGATTCCACCCTTGACGAGCAAAGCCTGATCCAACGATTGCAATACCTTGGCTAAAGAAGTACTTAGCAACTTCAGCATTTCCACCAGGAACTGGCTCTGGAGTATTAGTGATCTTGTATCCACCAATTAGAGGAATTGCTGCAGGAATGTCTACGTTGTAGCGGTAGCCGTGTGAGTACAAAGCAACAGTTCCGTTGAAGTTTGCTGGAACCTGCATTGCATACGGTGCGCCATCTGAAGTAACACCAACGCATGACTGAATTGGGCTCTTGCCATCACACGCAGGTGCTGCATTAGCAACTGTTGGTGCTGTGACTAGAACGGTTGTTACAAGTGCTGTTACTGAAAGAAGCGAAAGTAATCTTACTTTTTTCATTAGTTAGGTAATCCCTTCGCTGGCATTGCAGGACGCTTGTATGTTGACTTAACAACTGCACCCGATCCTGAATCAGTTGTGTATGTGACATATGTGCCACCGATTGGAGCAAGGTCACCAGTTGGTGCGTACTTTCCAACCCAGTATCCGGTTAGACCAACGTGGCTTGTCTTTGAGTATCCAGCTGGAACCAAAGCAGAGTTTGCAAATGTTGCACCCTTGCTATCGATCGCTGCCATCAAAGTCCTACGTGTTGGATTTGCACCGGCTGCCTTAAGAGCTTGCGCAGTCATAAATGCAGTGTTCATTCCAAGCAGAACGTTTAGATCAAATGCTGATCCTGGAACTGCTTTTGCATAGATATCAGAGAATAGTTTGACGTATTCATCCTTCATATCTGTAGTTGCTGGAACTGGAGAGAATCCAATTGCGTTATAAAGAACGCCTGCAGGAACACCAGTTAATTTGATTGTTGTTGCATCTCCACCAACTGAACCAAGCATCCACTGTGGAGCGTACTTCAGTTGTGCTGCTGTTCCTAGCATTGCAGATGTTGCACTAGAAACACCAAAGAGAATTACAACGTCGGCTTCAGCAGCCTTGAACTTTGTAATCCAACCTGCTGCAGCTGCCGCACCTTGTGAACCTGATGCATATGGAACTGTGACTGCGAACTTTGTTCCTGCGGTCTTAAATCCTGCAAGAGCATCTGATCCAAAGTCATCATCCTGGTATAGAAGACCAATCTTCTTACCAGCAAAATTTTCCTTAATGTACTCACCCATGATCTTTGCTTCCATAATGTATGAAGGCAAAACAGTGTAAGTAGTTGGGTACTTCTTAGTATCTGCAAATCCACTAAATCCTGTGTTAACAAACAACACTGGAACACCGCGACGGGCTGGGTTAACAGATGAGGCAACTGCCTTAACGTTTGCAGTTCCAAGAGGTGCCATGAGAGCCATGACCTTGTCCTTCAGGATAAGTTCATTTGTCTTTGCAACCGCTTCAGTTGGGACGTAGCGATCATCCTTAACAACGAGGGTTACCTTGCGACCATTGATTCCACCATTTGCATTGAGGTAATCAAAGTATGCCTTTGCTGCACCTGGAATCTTGTTGTAACCAAGTGATGCTGTACCTGTCATTGGCAGAGTCATACCGAGTTTAATTTCGGTTGAACTCACGCCAACTTCTGCCGCTTGTGCCGGAAGAGCTGTAGAAGCTAATCCAACAATGGCCAGTACCGCTGAAGCTGTAATTAGCTTGCGACGGTTCATTGCTTTCATGTTTTTCCTTCCATCGAGGGTGTGTTACGAGATTTACTGCTTTTGGTGCTTTTTCTTCTTTGAACTCTTATTCGCTACTTCATGTTTTGCATTGCGAGCGCGATGTTGTTCAACAGGACCGTTTGGAACAAACAGAACTGTCAGAATCAACAACCCACTAACAATCAAACCTGGCAGATTTGTAGTAACACTCTCAGAACTTCCGAGGCGGTGAGCCACCACATCGGCGATTTCTGGGATCGCTACCAAAACCACTGCCCCAATAATGACGCCTCCAAGGGTAGTTATGCCAGACAGAACCGCCCCTGTCAGGAGGGAAAATGAGAGGGCAAGCGGGAATGCGCTCGGCGAAACAGTGCCAATAGTCATGGCAAGCAGGGCGCCAGCAAGACCAGCAATACCGGCGCTGATCGTGAAAGCTAAGACCTTAGAGCGGGCTGTGTTTATTCCAGCTAGTTGTGCTGCAACCTCATTGCCACGCCCAGCTCTCCAGGCTCGACCATACGCTGAGTTCAAAATGTTTCTAACACTCCACAT
>DAIMGQ010000031.1:0-11053 GCA_036723815.1 Candidatus Planktophila sp. | reverse complement strand
GAGAAGGTGGCTACGCAGTTGTAAATGCAGACCCCAATGTTGGTGGGCGCTTTAGCGTTTTAAGTCCTTTCGGTTTAGTACCTGCTGCGCTCATTGGTGTCGATGTTTCAGTTTTACTAGATAACGCCAGTGATACCAAAGCAGCTTTCTTTGCCGACTCAGAGTTGATGTGCGACATCGCATACTTACTGACATATGTTGCTGATCAATACGTTGCCTTCACAGATCAAGGTTCAGGAATGCCGGGATTGAGTGATTGGATTGAACAGTTAGTTGCTGAATCAACTGGAAAAAATCAGATTGGCCGCCTTCCTGTCGTTGCCGAATCAACCGAGCAAGGTTTGGAAGGCAATGCTTTCTCAATCGCTTTCACCGGCAACGCAGACCTAGTTGTTGAAGGTGATCTAGCATCGCAATTTATTGTGTGGGAATGGGTAACCGCACTTGTTGGCGCAGCACTTGCCATTGATCCTTTCAATCAACCAAATGTCACCGAGGCAAAAGAGCAAACATCGGCCCTACTTAATGAGTGGAAGGGTGTCCTACCGACCTTTACAGGCGATGCAACCATTGGCGCAATCGAAATCTTTGGTGCAGGAAGTAACGCGACAGAGGCGTTATCACTATTGATTTCTAGTATCCCTACAAATGGATACATCGCAGTTATGGCCTACCTGGATCGCAAAGATGATGCTGCCATTGCAGAACTGCGTGAAATCCTTGCTAGTAAATCTGGACGCCCAGTGACCTTTGGTTGGGGACCACGCTTCCTTCACTCAACAGGTCAGTTTCATAAAGGTGGCCAACAAAACGGTGTCTTCTTACAGATTACTGGTGATGTGAAAATAGATGTTGCAATCCCAGGACAAATTTACGGATTTAAAACTCTGGTTGCGGCTCAAGCCCTTGGTGATGGAAAAGCACTGGCATCAAGAAAATACCCACTGCTTCGATTCAATCTTACAAATCGCGAAATGGGTATATCTGAATTACTTAAGGCTGCAAGAGCTCTATAAGACTTATTCTTCGTCATCTCCACGTAGTTTGCGAAGTGCTTCTTCTAGAAGTTTTTCACCCTCAGCATCTGTGCGACGCTCTTTAACGTAAGCAAGGTGTGTCTTGTATGGCTCGTTCTTTATCGGGCTAGGTGGATTGTTGCGATCACGACCTGCAGGATAACCACACTTTGGACAATCCCACTCAGCTGGAATAACAACTGTTTCTTCAACGGCAAAAGATGGGCGAACTTCATGTCCATTTGCACACCAGTATGAAACATAAGCACGTGCGATTGAATCGCCGCGCTCTGCCTCACCCATTGGGCCGGCGCCAACACGACTTCCGCGAATTGCACTTGCCATAGTTATCCCCTTGTTTTGCTAAATTAAAAAAGAAAAATGTTTACTTCAGAACGAGTGAAAGCGCGACAACTAGCGCAAACCACAAACCACCAGCAACGATAGTAATGCGATCAAGATTCTTTTCAACGACAGATGAACCACCGTAGTTTGATGAAATACCGCCACCGAATAAATCCGATAGGCCGCTTCCCTTTCCTTTATGCAGAAGCACCAAAAGGATCATGAGTAGGCTGACGATAATCAGCGCTATTGAGAGAGCTAGTTTCACTTTTCTTAAACTCCTAGTTCGTAGAGGGTAAGGATACCTGCCCCGTGGGGGTAATGCTTACTCGCTCACCGCGTGAAATTTGACGATCTTGGCCAATTCTTCAGGGTCTAGGCTCGCTCCACCAATAAGGGCGCCATCAACATCTGCTTTTTTCATTATCTCCACGATGTTTGATGACTTCACTGAACCGCCATAGAGGATGCGCATGTTTGAAGCAATCTCGGCTGAACCAATGTTTTCAACCTCTTCGCGAATGGCCGCGCAAACCTCTTGAGCATCTTCAGGTGTTGCAGTCTTTCCTGTACCAATTGCCCACACTGGTTCGTAGGCGATAACAATCTTTTTGAGCTCTGGCTTTGTAAATCCCTCAAGCCCTGCACGCACCTGGCGAATAACATGGCTCACATGTGTTCCTGCTTCGCGAATAGCTAACTCTTCTCCAACACAAAAAATTGGAATCAATTCATTTGAAAGCGCTGCCTTGATCTTACGATTAATCAAAGCATCTGACTCTTGGTGGATTGCGCGGCGCTCTGAGTGCCCGATTACAACAAATGTGCAACCAAGCTTTGCAAGCATGGAACCTGAAATATCTCCAGTGAAAGCTCCACTTGCCTCAGGGGAAAGATCTTGTGCTCCATACATCAGACGTAGACGATCTCCATCTACCAGAGTCTGAATTGAGCGAATATCTGTGAAAGGAGGAATGACTGCAACATCAACAGCGTCATAGTCCTTGTCATCGAGACCGTAAACCAACTTCTGTGCAACAGCAATGGCCTCAAGGTGATTGAGGTTCATCTTCCAGTTTCCTGCCATTAATGGTTTACGCATTGTTATCCCCCGCTATTGATTCTAATTAAATTAATTCTAATGCTTTTAGACCTGGAAGTTCTTTGCCTTCAAGATACTCAAGTGAAGCACCACCGCCTGTTGAGATATAGCCAAACTGTGAGTCAGCAAAACCGAGAGCACGAACTGCCGCAGCTGAGTCTCCTCCACCCACAACTGAAATACCTGAAACTTCAGTCAATGCTTGAGCAACAACCTTTGTGCCGGCTGCAAAATTAGGGAATTCAAACACTCCCATTGGTCCATTCCAGAACACGGTCTTACATTTAACAATTTCATCAGCGAATGCTTTCGCAGAGACCGCTCCAATATCTAAGCCCATCTGATCTGCAGGGATCGCATCTGCCGAGACGAGCGTTGGTGTGGCGTCTTGAGCAAATGTCGGAGCAACAACAATGTCTGTTGGAAGGACTAGCTTCACGCCGTTCTTTTCTGCAGTTGCAATCAAGCCCTTAACGACATCAAGCATTTCTGTTTCGACAAGTGATGTTCCGATTTCCTTGCCTTGCGCCTTAAGGAATGTAAACACCATTCCTCCACCAATTGCTAGAACATCTACTTTGCCAAGCAAGTTCTCAATTACGCCAAGCTTGTCTGAAACCTTTGCTCCACCTAGAACAACACCGTATGGGCGTTCTGGGTTTTGTGTCAGCTTCTTTAAAACCTGAACCTCTGCTGCAACTAATGTGCCCGCAGCATGTGGAAGTAACTTTGGTAGATCAAAGACGGAAGCATGCTTGCGGTGTACCGCGCCAAAACCATCACCAACATAGATATCTGCAAGCTGTGCTAATTCGCCAGCAAATGCCGCGCGCTCTGACTCTTCTTTACTTGTCTCTGCTGCGCTAAATCGAATATTTTCTAGAAGAAGTATCTCGCCTGCCTTGAGTGATTGTGCCGCTGTTGTGACCGCAGCCCCTGTTACCTCACCGACGAACTTCACTTCGCGACCAAGTAGTTCAGCTAAACGCTTTGCAACTGGAGCAAGAGAAAGTTCTGGCTTTGCTTCACCCTTTGGACGACCTAGGTGGGCAGCAATTACAAGTGATGCGCCCTTTTCAAGTAGTAATTGAATCGTCGGAAGCGAGGCTTTGATACGCCCGTCATCCTTAATGACTCCCTCTTTCAAAGGAACATTAAGGTCGCAACGAAGAAAGACTCGCTTTCCGGCTACATCAATTGTTGAAAGATCTGGCATTACAGAGTTTTGCCAACGTAATCGATCAAATCGACTAGGCGGTTTGAGTAACCCCATTCATTGTCATACCAACCAACGATCTTGACCTGGTTACCAATTACCTTGGTGAGACCCGCATCGAAGATACATGATGAAGGATCTGTCACGATGTCAGAAGAAACAATTGGATCTTCGGTGTATGAAAGGAATCCCTTGAGAGGACCATTTGCAGCAGCCTCCATTGCAGCGTTAATTTCTGCAGCCGTTGCTTCCTTAGCTAGCTCAACAGTTAGATCTGTTGCAGATCCTGTTGGAACTGGAACGCGCATTGCGTAACCATCTAGCTTGCCCTTTAACTCTGGCATAACAAGTGAGATCGCCTTTGCCGCACCTGTAGAAGTTGGAATCATGTTGGTTGCAGCTGCGCGAGATCTGCGCAGATCCTTGTGTGGGAAATCAAGGATTACCTGGTCATTTGTGTAGGCGTGGATTGTTGTCATCAAGCCCTTAACAATTCCCCAGTTGTCCTGAAGAACCTTTGCCATTGGAGCAAGGCAGTTAGTTGTGCATGATGCGTTTGAAATAATGTTGTGCTTTGCACCGTCGTACTGTGTGTGGTTAACACCCATAACGATGGTGATGTCCTCATCTGTTGCTGGAGCAGAGATGATTACCTTCTTAGCACCTGCTGTGATGTGCTTCTGCGCATCTGCAGCCTTTGTGAAAATACCTGTTGATTCAACAACTACATCTGCCTTAACTGATGCCCATGGCAGGTTAGCTGGGTCGCGCTCTGAGAAAACTTTGATTGTTTTGCCGTCAACAGTGATTGAGTCATCTGTGAATGTCACAGGTAGTCCAAGGCGACCCAAGATTGAGTCATACTTCAAAAGGTGAGCAAGAGTCTCATTGGGAGTCAGATCGTTAATTGCAACGATGTTGATGTTTGGGTTAGTTAGTGAGGCACGGAAGAAGTTACGACCGATGCGTCCAAAACCATTGATTCCGACATTAATCACGAAAGTGTCCTTGCTACTAGTGGGGCCCCTGCTGCAGAGATTTCTCGGCGCGGCATAAAAAAGCCCAGCTGTTGGTGGTTCGTAAAACTGCCACAACGCTGGGGTCTTAGGTAGAACCTTACCAGTGAAGAGTTAATGAACTCTTGAGTATCTACCTACTAATTGAGCAAATCAGGCGAGAGACCACTCTCAGTATCTGGAATTCCGAGCTCTTGAGCACGCTTATCAGCCATCGCCAATAGGCGACGTATGCGACCGGCAATCGCATCCTTTGTCATTGGAGGGGTGGCCAGTGAGCCCAACTCTTCCAGTGATGCCTGGCCATGATTAATGCGCAGATCACCAGCCTCCTTTAAGTGATCAGGAATTGTTGGCCCAAGAATCTCCATCGCCCTTTGCACGCGAGCTGCAGCGGCAACTGCGGCTCGGGCTGAGCGGCGCAGGTTTGCATCATCAAAGTTTGCAAGACGGTTAGCAGTTGCTCGAACCTCACGGCGCATGCGGCGCTCTTCCCATGCAAGAACACTTTCATGGGCACCTAAGCGGGTCAGTAGCACGCCAATCGCATCACCATCACGGATGACAACACGATCCACACCACGAACTTCTCTAGCCTTTGCAACAATTCCAAGACGTCGCGCCGCTCCTACTAACGCTAAAGCCGCCTCTGGTCCTGGACAAGTAATTTCAAGAGATGAAGATCGGCCTGGTTCAGTTAATGAACCGTGAGCAATGAACGCACCACGCCATGCCGCCTCTGAATCACACGTTGCAGCAGAGACAACCTGTGGCGGCAATCCACGAACTGGACGACCATTTGCATCCACTAATCCTGTTTGACGAGCAAGTGCGTCACCTTCATTAATCACGCGAACCACATACCGAGAACCTTTGCGCAATCCACTTGATGACAAAACGGCTAAATCAGAATCATGTCCATAAATATCTGCAATATCTTTGCGCAATCTGCGCGCACTCTGGGAGGTGTCTAGTTCAACTTCAATCACGATTTTTCCAGCCGCGATATGGAGGCCACCAGCAAAGCGAAGAAGTGAGGAGACCTCGGCCTTGCGACAACATGGTTTGGTGATGGAAAGACGTGAAAGCTCGTCCTTAACTGATGCTGTCATTGCCATGGGGCTAATCCAACCATCTAGCGAGAAAAAATGTGGCCCAAATGGAGAGCTAATTTTTCGGCATCATGATGGATGCTGCCAGGGGCTTTTCGAATATCTGCCACGACAATCTCTGAACCTAAGGTTGATGCTGCTGACCGCAGTGATTGCTCATCTCGAACAACAGACTGGTCCACAAGGCAGTAATCGACAGTTAATCCGGGTGCATAGTGATGAAAAAACTCTAAATGCTGCTCCGGGGTTGATCCAGCAAACTCTTCACCTTGCGATGCACTAGATGCATCCAGATTTAATACCAAAATCTTTGTAGCCTTTGAGCTCTTCAAAGCATCTAACTGGGCGGGAACTAAAAGGTGCGGGATCACACTAGAAAACCATGATCCTGGGCCCATTGTGATCCATTCGGCATCTGCAATTGCATCCAAAGCTTCTTCTCTAGCTGGTGGATCTTCCGGAATTATTCGAAGGGACTGAATGTGTCCTTTCGCAGTTGCTACCTCTTTTTGCCCACGGACAACTATGCGACCAGTTGAGGTAGTAAATGTGCCCTCAATATCTAATGCAACAGCTGCCATTGGAAGAACTCGTCCAATGACTTTGAGCAGTTGTCCCACTCGATCTAATGCAACAACTGGATCATCACCTGCATTCCACATCGATGCCAGTAACAAATTACCCATCGCATGGCCATTTAACTCACCATTGCTTTCAAATCTGTGTTGCAGGATCTCTGCCCACGTGCGGCCCCAATCATCATCTGCACACAGTGCAGTTAACGCCATTCGCAAATCACCAGGTGGAAATATCGGAAACTCTTCGCGCAATCGACCACTTGAGCCACCATTGTCTGCAACGGTAACAATTGCGGTGATCTCCTGCGTTATCTGCCGTAGTGCTGCAAGGGTTGCGGCCAAACCATGACCACCGCCAAGTGCTACAACTTTAGACAAACTTACTCACGTCCCACATCACGGTGCGTTGGATGAGCTGAAACCTCAGCACCTATTGCACTTAACTGGCGAGCAATTTCTTCGGTAACGGCAACGCTTCGGTGCTTTCCACCCGTGCAACCAACGGCGATAGTCACATACTTTTTACCTTCACGCATATATCCATCCATCATGGAATGAACTAAACGAACATACCCGTGAACAAAATCTTTCACACCCTCACTACCAAGAACCTTTTCGCTAACCTGCGGAGTTAGACCTGTCAGTGGGCGAAGCTCTGGAATCCAGTGCGGATTTGGAATGAATCTACAATCCAACACTAAATCGGCATCCACTGGGATTCCGTATTTATATCCAAAGGACAAAACATTAACTCTGATTCCCTGCAACTTTCCCGATCCAAATATTTCACCGATGCGTTTTTCTAACTGGTGAACATTCAAGTTTGTCGTATCAATCGCAACATCTGCTTGCGAACGAACGTCTTCAAGTTTTTCACGCTCTCGAGCAATGCCATCGACAATACGATCCTTTCCCTGTAACGGGTGAGGACGACGAGTAGATTCAAATCGTTGGACAAGTGATTGATCTGTTGCATCCAAAAAGACCAGTCGATAATCAGAGTTACTTTTCTTGAGTTCAGCCAGTGCATGGGTGAGTTCATCAAAGAACTCTCCCCCACGAACATCTACAACAACAGCTAACTCTTTGCCCTGTGGTCCAGTTCCCTTAGTTACTAACGCAGGAAGCAATGACGGTGGAAGGTTGTCAACAACATACCAACCAAGATCTTCTAAGGCATGGGCAACCGTTGATCGGCCAGCACCTGACATGCCGGTCAGAATCAAGGTCTCTTGTGTCATGGAACTATTGTGTTACATCTGTCAAGAATGTGGAAACACGCTTAACTGTCTTTTCCAAGTACTCCGGCAACATCTCTTTATGCTCAGGATTCTTGGTCTCATATAAATAACTAAGCAAGAAGAGCCGCCTTTGAAGCAACAGCGCTTTCATGGCGTTTTCAGAGTAAGTAGGCAATGGGCGAATGCTCTTATAGCCATCAAGCAGAGCTACCTCCTGCTCTGGAGTATCCAAGTAATACAAAGCCACAGCGATGTCCTGGGCCTCAACGCCATAACCACAATCATCAAAGTCAAAAATAGATAGTTGACCTTCATGCCACATTAGATTCCAGCCGTGTAAATCGGCGTGAATGATGTGGACCTCTGAGGTTGCATATAACTCATCGGTGTATTTCACGATAAGGTCATGAGCTTGCTGTAGAAGCTCTCTTTCGCGTGGTGGAATGACCGATTTTGATGAAAACAAGAAGTCCTCAGTGCCCCAAAAGAAGTCATTGAATGTGGGGAGTTCTGCTCCATCGGTAAGTTTGAAATGAGATGAGTTTTCATGCAACAGAGCCATAGCGCGACCAACAGTGTGAAGCTGATCAAGTGTTGGCTCATCCCCTAACTCTTCACCTTCAAGCCATGAATACATCACGCCATAAATCATCTGTTCAGAATCTGCATGGTGTGCAGAAACTAGATACTCGTCATCAAGAGTTGCAATAGGTGTTGGAATATTGATGGTGGGGATGCGTGCAAGATCTCGAACCCACTGTGTTTCAGCCTTAATATTTGGGACGGTTCGGGTTGAATTTATATTCAGGCGCAATGCATACTTTTGGCCAGATTGAGTCGAGACCGAGAAAGTTGCGTTGAACTCAAAGTTAATACATTTAACTTCGGCATCACTAATTCCGTACTTCTGCAAGATCTCGTGTGCAAAAGCAGTCAGAGACTCTGTTTGAATCTTTACATCCTGATCAAAGAAATTGTTACTCATCCCTATGTCCCTAGAATCTCGCCAGTTTCAGTGTTTACTTTTTGCGTCGTAATGGTACTTAAATGCTCTTCAATAATCGAAGCAATCTTTGAACCAATACCCGGTGTTGCTGCGATGTCCTCAACATTGGCCTTTCGAATTGCTGCTACAGACCCAAACCGATCCAGTAGGGCTGCTCTGCGCGCAGAACCCAGCTGTGGAATGTCATCTAATACAGATTCGAGCATGACCTTTGATCTGCGAGATCGGTGGAATGAAATGGCAAAGCGGTGCGCTTCATCTCGAATTCGCTGCAGTAGATATAAGCCTTCGCTGTTTCTCGGCAAAATCAACGGATCTTTAGATCCAGGAATCCACACCTCTTCTAAGCGCTTAGCTAAACCGCATAGCGCGATGTCTGTAATGCCCAGTTCATCTAATGCACGTTGGGCCGCACTGACCTGTGGCGCACCACCATCAACAACAATTAATTGTGGTGGGTATGCAAACTTGCTCGGCTTTCCACCTAACTCTGCAACCTCTGCTTCATTCTCCTTACGATCATCGATCAGGCGTTTTAATCGGCGCGTGATGACCTGATGCATCGCTCGAGTGTCGTCAAAACCTTCATCAGTATTGATGATGAATCTTCGGTACTCGCTTTTCTTCACCATTCCATCTTCAAAGACAACCATTGATGCAACCACCGAAGTGCCCGAAATATTTGAAATATCAAAGCACTCTATGCGCAATGGAGTTCTACCCAAACTCAAAGACTCTTCAATCTCTGTCAACGCTTTCCCGCTAACAGCAGCATCGGTTGCACGCTTGCTGAGGAACTGAATCAGTGAGTACTGAGCATTCCTCTTAACAGTATCTAGCAGCTCTACTTTCTCACCTCGCTGAGGCACCTTGATCTCCACTTTTGAACTTCCTACAGTCTCAAGCCATTTCTCCAGCTGTTCTTTATCAACTGGCTCGCTATTGACGTAAATGTTGCGTGGCACCTGCATCGCGCCAGTTCCATAGATTGAATACAACAAGGCAGTTAGTACATCTTGGCCTTCAAGAACTAACTCTTGGTCCACAATCCATGACCTGGAGCCTTTAACCGAACCGCGTTGCATTGAAAAGATTGAACCAGCGGCATGGAAGCCATCTTGATACAAGGAAATGAAGTCACCATCTAAATCATCTGAGAAGTTGCCTTCTGTAGATTTCTGAGCCTTCTCAAATGAGTCAATCTGATCGCGCAAACGAGCCGCTCTTTCAAACTCCTCGTTATTGGCCGCGTTCTGCATCTCTTCATGCAGCTTGGGCAAGATGTTCTCCATGCCAGATTCCATAAAATCATTCAAGCGCTGCGCCAATTTCTGGTGATCTTCCTTAGAAATCCAATCCACGCACGGCGCAGCACATTTACCAATGTCTCCTAGTAAGCACTGCCTTTTAGTCTTTCGGGCACGAGTGAAGTTTGCTGAAGAACACGACCTGACTGGAAACACCTTCAATAGCACTTCAAAGGTATTTCGCAGTGCCCAAGCATTTGTATAGGGACCAAAGTATTTAAGTCCAGGTCGCTTATCTTTGCGGGTTATAAAAATCATCGGATATTCATCACTAAGGGATAACGCCAGGTATGGATAAGACTTATCGTCCTTGAATTGAACGTTGTACTTAGGTTGATGTTGCTTGATCCAACTAAATTCAAGCGCTAACGCTTCTAATTCGGTGCTTACGATGGTCCAATCCACTCTGACCGCTTCATGCACCATTCGATAGGTCTTGGTGGCTAGGTTTGCTTGGAAGTAGTTACTGAGTCGGTTCTTTAGATTTTTTGCCTTACCGACATAGATAATCTTGTCTTTAGCATTGTAAAAGCGGTAAACACCAGGATGTTCCGGGATGTTACTTGGCCGATAACTTTGAGGATCTGCCATCGCGCTACTTCTTTGCTGGTGAAGTTTTTTTAACTACCTGTCTATTGGTCTTTAAAATCTCACCCAGGAACTGTCCGGTGTAACTCTCTTTGACCTTTGCAACATCTTCTGGAGTGCCTTCAGCAACTACTAATCCCCCACGGAATCCGCCTTCAGGTCCCATATCAATAACCCAGTCAGAGCACTTAATGACATCGAGGTTATGTTCAATCACAACAACAGTGTTTCCAGTATCAACCAAACGGTTAAGAACTGTTAACAGCTTATTGACATCTTCAAAGTGCAAGCCTGTTGTTGGTTCATCCAAAACATAGATTGTGCGGCCAGTTGATCTGCGCTGTAGCTCTGTTGCAAGTTTTACACGCTGGGCTTCTCCGCCTGACAAAGTTGGAGCGGATTGACCTAATCGAACATAACCCAGACCCACATCATTGAGAGTCTTCAGGTAACGAGAAATCGCTGGAACAGATTCAAAGAAGCCGCTGGCCTCTTCAATAGGCATGTTCAGTACTTCTGCAATGGT
>DAIMGQ010000030.1:0-11285 GCA_036723815.1 Candidatus Planktophila sp. | reverse complement strand
GATGAACCAGTGGCAGCAGTTGAAGTTATTGCAGCACCTGCAATTACAACACCTGTTGCACCTGCTGCCCCAGTCATTCTTAATGAAACAGTAAAGGCGGTTCCAAAAGCGCGTGTAGAGGCAGCAAATCGCGGAATTGATTTGCGCACGGTGCGTGCCACCGGTCCTGATCGCACCATCACGATGGCAGATGTCAATGGCGCACAACTTGATCCTGCAATTGCAAAACGGCAAGCCGCTAACAAGGCTTTGATTGCCAAGGGTATTGAGATGACTCGCGGAATAGCCCAAGCCTCATTTACCCGAAGTGTGAACGCCAACTTTGATCACGCCACATTCATGGCTGCTTGGGCCAAGGTTTTGCGTAATCGCCCAGATCTTGCAGCACATGAACATATTGGCGTTGCATTAATCATCGAATCAAAATACGGCAGCGCATTGCCAGTCTTTAGAGATCCAGACCAACTTACAATTGCTGATTTGGCCGCACTTGTTGCATCCACGACAGATGCTGCCAAGAACGGAAAGGTGCCTGTAGCAATGCTTTCAGGGGCCACAACCACGGTTTTTGATCTGACCACCTACTCAATGAGCTCTGCAACTCCGTTACTCTTTCCTAACCAAGTTACGTCAGTGACCATCGGATATGAAAGCGCAACAACCAAGATTGTTTCGTTGACTATTGATCTAAACTTCTGTGACTTTTATGATGGTGCACTCTTACTAGACGCCCTCGTTGCTTCTTTATAGAAGCACTAACTAAAGGACACGCGTGACTACTCTTACAGGCATACCTGCAAGTTCAGGAGCCGCAGTTGGTCCTTTCTTTTTACTCAATACAAATATTCCTGTGCCAACAGGACAACCATCACACCAAAGTTTTGAAGCAGAAGGCCATGCCTTAAACCTTGCAATCAAAACAGTTGGCGCAGATCTAGAGGCGCGTGCAGCACGCACAACTGGAGAGCTACAAGAGATTTTGTTAGCAACAGCTGAGATCGCAACTGATCCAGCAATTGCCGAAGAAGCAGCCGGATTTATTGCAAGTGGTCACACCGCAAGTTATGCCATGGTTAAAGCAACAGAAGTATTTCAAGAGTTACTAACAGCCTCTGGTGGTTATTTAGCAGAGCGTGTTAGTGATGTTGCAAATATCCGCGATCGCGTCTTGTGTGAGATCGCCGGTATTGCCTATCCTGAAATTCCACAATTTGAAGTGCCAACAGTATTGATCGCACAAGATCTCTCTCCGGCAGATACTGCAGATTTAGAAACAGATAAAATTTTGGCAATTGTCACAGCAGGTGGTGGACCAACAAGCCACACCGCAATTATTGCCAGATCAAACGGAATTGCAGCAATTGTTGCTTGCCCAGGAGTTGTGGAAGCAGCATCAGTTAATGCCGGTGCAAGCGTTGCAGTTGATGCCACAACTGGGCAGATTACCTTTAGTCCCAACGAAGCTTTAAAGAGTGAAATAGCAACCAAGATTGAGCGCATAAAGGCCCGTAAATCAAGGGTTATTACTCGATCTGCAGATGGTTATGTGACAACTGATGGAACGGTTGTTCCTATCTATGCAAACATCGGACGCCTAGAAGACACAGTGGCAGCTGTTGCAGCAGGGGCAGATGGCGTTGGACTACTGAGAACAGAGTTGTTGTATTTAGATCGAAATGATGCGCCAACTTTGCAAGAGCAAACAGCGATCTATACCCAGCTCTTCACACCATTTAGCGGTCAAAAAGTTGTCATCCGCACCTTAGATGCTGGCGCAGATAAGCCGATGGCCTTTATTAACTTTGCGCAAGAGCCAAACCCCGCACTCGGTGTGCGCGGCTATCGCACCATTGATGGCCATGAAGATTTATTGCGCACTCAATTGCAAGCAATAGCAAATGCTGCCAAAGCAACAACAGCTGAAGTCTGGGTCATGGCACCAATGGTGACCTTGCCGGGTGAGGCTGCCGCATTTGTTGCGATGGCGCGGGAGTACGGATTAAACAAAGCAGGTGTCATGATTGAAGTTCCTGCTGCAATTTTTCATGCCGATGAAATAACTAAGGTGTGTGACTTTGTTTCAATTGGCACAAATGATTTAGGGCAGTACCTCCATGCCGCAGATCGCGAATCAGCCCCCCTTGCCAGCTTCAACGATCCATGGCAACCAGCTTTGTTGCGCGCAGTCCACCTAGTTGCTCAGGCTGGCATTAAAAATAATTGTCCGGTGGGTGTGTGCGGTGAAGCAGCATCTGATGCAGCGTTGGGATCGGTGCTCGTTGGTTTGGGCGTATCCTCACTTTCGTGCAGTGTGGCCACGCTGACCGATGTTGCACAAGCGGTAACTGTGCATTCGCTAGCGCAACTAACGGCGGCCGGAAATGTCGCAATTGCCGCAAATACAGCGCTGGACGCTAAGAATTCGGCTAGATCTGAACTCGTGGGATTGGCTCAACTAGGCCTTTAATCGTTATAAAGATTTTCACAAATGTCCTTGATTTCTGCCTATGACGCGGAGCACACTAAACCAATTGTTCAACTACTGAACGGATGTGACGATTGTGAAACAGCGCGAGGCAGAGCTAATCCTTCGCGCAGCGCGCCTGTATTACGAGGGCCACTACTCACAAGATCAAGTCGCATCAAAGTTAAATACATCTAGATCAAATGTCTCGCGCATGCTCTCTGATGCAAAGCGCTTAGGTTATGTTGAAATCAAAATTGTTTCGCCAACACATACGCATGAGGCTCTTTCTTCTCAACTATCAGAGCTACTAAAGATTAAAGATGTGCAAGTAATTACCAGTGAATCAAATGACTTAACTCTAAATACCGTTGGCCGCGCAGCTGCCAGCGCCCTGCTTAAGAACTTGCGCGATAACCAAACTATTGCAATCTCGTGGGGACGCGGTTTGGAAGCAACTGTTGTAAACACCCACAGCGAAACCTTGTCAGGACTCAAAGTCACCCAAGTGATGGGCTCTTTGTCTTCTGTTGCCACATCGGTGAGTGCAGAAGAAGTTGGTCGCAACTTAGCTAGGAACTTAAATGCTCAGTTTGTTCCTTTCTTGTCCCCTGTGGTTGTCAGTAGCCAAAAGGTTAGGGACTCATTGCTAGAAGAGGAGAGCATCTCTAAGACTCTTCAACTTGCCCGTGGTGCTCACGTGGCATTAGTTGGAATTGGTTCTGCTGGCTCCTCCTCATCAGAAATGGTTTTCTCCGAATTTAAGGTTTCAAAAGCTGAGCGCGACGAGTTGATAAAAGATTATGCCGGCGATGTCGCTGCCCGCTTCTATAAGAAGGATGGTTCGCCATTGTCTGCAAAATTGGACTCCAGAGTCATTGGTTTGACTCTGGAAGAGATCAAAAAGATCCCGCGTGTAATCGGGGTTGCCTCCGGTGCGGAGAAGGTTTTGGGCGTGGTTGGGGCCGCCAAAGCAGGGTTAATAGATACCCTAATAGTGGATTTAGCGTGTGCTAACTCCGTAGTGAAGTCACTTCAACCAACGGCGGTGAAGAGCGCGTGAGCAATCTAGGCAAGCTATTTATTCTCATCGGCATTATGTGGCTCTTCCAATTGTGGTTTGCCTATAAACAATCAAAGATTTTTCAGGATGACATCCGCGGCCTCCGTAAGCAAGGAACGATGGCCGTTGGTTTGGGTGGTCGCAGATATCGAGGCGGCCGAGCATTTGTCGCATTAACAGCCGATGACAACGGCATCGTCAAAGATGGATTGGTCCTTCGGGGCTTCACCATCTTTGCGCGCTCCAAACAGTTGAGCGCATACACAGGATTCTCCATCAAAGAGATCGCTTCGGGAGACCGAGTAGCTGAAGGTGAAAAGAAGAAGGTACAAGAGGCTGCTGCAAACAGTGCTCAATACATTCTGGATCACTTTGAGCGGGTCAAAGCTGGTGGAGAGTAATGACCAAACAATCCGTACGGGTGGTCATTTAACGGTTGTACAACCAACCCAAAAACACTTAGGAGGTGTGCATTGAACCTACAATCTCTGATGCTTATGTCAGCAGATGTAACGGTTGATAAGCAAGAGGGTGTCCTCGGCGCTCTTGCAACAGCAGCGGAAGACTTTATTGCAGTCTTTAACAAGGGTGGTGAAGTTCTACTTTCACTAATGGGAGGAATTCTTCCAACTCTTATCGTTCTGTTAACCGCAGTTAATGCTCTAGTTCGTTTGATCGGACCAGAGAAGATTGAAAACCTTGGAAAGGCAGCTGCACGTCCTGGACTCCAGTGGTATCCAGTTCGTTACATCGTTCTTCCATTCGTTGCAGTATTCGTATTAACAAACCCAATGGCATACACAATGGGACGCTTTTTACCAGAACGCTTCAAGCCAGCGTTCTATGACTCAGCGGTTTCATTTGTTCACCCAATCTTGGGTATTTTCCCTCACGCAAACCCAGGCGAACTCTTCGTCTACGTAGGTATCGCAACAGGTATCCAGCAACTCGGTTACGGTCTAGGTGACCTAGCTGTTCGCTACTTGCTCGTTGGTCTAGTAGTTATCTTCATTCGCGGAATTGTCACTGAGGCAATCACCGCTCGAATGATGAAGAAGGGTGCATAACATGAGCGCAATTAATAACCTCATCGTTAAGGTCGGTCGTTCTGTTGGTGGAGTAGTAGGAACTCTCTATCAGGCAGGTCGCGATTCTGTTGACACAGTAATTCGCAACGTGATCCCATTTATGGCGTTCATCTCATTCATCATCGGTTTGATTCTTACAACTGGTGTTGGTGACTGGATTGCTAAGGGACTTAAGGGCTCAGCATCAACTCTTCCAGGGTTGCTATTGATCTCAGTTGTTTGTGCGATTCCACTTATCTCTCCATTGCTTGGACCAGGAGCGGTAATTGCACAGATCGTTGGAACACTTCTTGGTGTAGAGATTGGTAAGGGAAACATTCCTGCTCAATACTCACTTCCAGCGTTGTTTGCTATCAACCCACAGGTTGGTTGCGACTTTATCCCTGTAGGTCTGGCACTCGGTGAAGCTGAGCCTGAGACTGTAGAAGTTGGTGTTCCAGCGGTTCTATTTAGCCGTTTGGTCACTGGTCCTCTATCAGTTGTCATCGCTTACTTCGCAAGCTTCGGCCTTTACAGCAGCAAGTAGTAATCATTTAAACCCCAAGGTGTGGGCCTCCGCACCTTGGGGTTTAATACTCTCAAAAGATTAAAAACAAAAAGGAGAAACAAATGGGCGCATATAAGTCAGTCGTAGTTTCAGCAGGTAAAGGTGGTTGGGGCGGACCTTTAACAATCACACCAACAGATGATCGCCCATACATTTATTCAGTTACTGGCGGTGGAATTCACCCGGTAGCAGCACGTATTGCAGAGCTAACAGGTGGTATTCCTTTTGATGGCTTCAAGAGCAGCGTTCCTTTCGACAAGATCGCAGTTGCAGTTATCGACTGTGGCGGAACAGCGCGCGTTGGTGTGTATCCAATGAAGAAGGTATTAACAGTTGATATCCACGCAACAAGCCCAGCTGGCCCACTTGCCATGTTTATTACTAAAGAATTATTTGTTTCTGGTGTAAAACCTGACGACGTTAAAGAAAGCTAATGTCAGAAGTAGTTTACTCAACCACAGTTACAGCAGTTGGGGAGTTAGTCCCTGACTTTGCCGAACAAGGTGTACTTGTATTTTTTGGCGAAAACGCACCATTAGAGCTGCATGAATTTTCAATAATTCACACACCTGATGTGCAAACTCGTGCGCCACAAGTGGGAGACACAATCACACTTGCCAATAACGAGTACAACGTTTTGGCCGTTGGCTCTGTTGCCAGCGACAACCTTTTAAATCTTGGCCATTTAGATCTGAAGGCAAACGGGTTAACAGAACCTGAAATGCCTGGTGATGTAAATGTAGAAGCAACGGTGCTTCCCTCAGTACAAATCGGAGATCGCTTAATTGTGATCTCTCACCCTTAGAAAAGAGCACACGGTGTCTTACTCAACTCGTTTACGAGAGCACGCTAAGAAAATTGGTCGCGATACACGCATCGCACTTGTTGGCGCAGGCCAAATGGGTCGAGGCTTTGGCAATCAGTTAGGACACATGGATGGCATTGCACTCTCTGTTGTCATCGATATTGATCCAGAGCGCATCAAGATTGTTTACGCAGACCTAGGTATCACCGAGATCGTCTTTAGTGATGACAAAGATGTTTTATCTAAGGCAATTCTTGAAGGAAAGCACTGCGGGACATCCAACTCAGAAGTTGTTTCAGAGCTGCCCGTAGATGTTGTTGTTGAAGGCACCGGAATCCCAGATATTGGCGCACGAATCACACACTCTTCGTTGCTTGCTAAAAAAGATGTGGCCGTTCTAAACGTTGAAATGGATGTAACCATTGGGCCGCTGTTGCACAAGATCGCTCAAGACAACGGCGTTGTTTATGCGGTGTGCCATGGTGATGAGCCAGTAGAGGCCAAAGTTTTAGTTGATTATGCACGAGACCTTAACTTTGAAATTGTCTGTGCCGGTAAGGGTAAGAACAACCCATTTGAGCCACTGAGCAACCCAGATTCAGTGCGTGAGACTGCCATTAAAAAGAAGATGAATCCAAAGATGCTCTGCTCATTTACAGATGGTTCAAAGACCATGACTGAAATGGTGGCACTTGCTAACACAACAGGGCTCCAGCTTTCAAAGCGCGGGATGTATGGACCAGCATCTTCTGTAAAGACTCTGCAGGACACCTTTGCCCTACAAGCAGATGGTGGAGTGCTAGATCGTCCAGGTGTAGTTGATTACTGCACCGGCGATGTTGCACCAGGAGTATTTGTTGTAGTTCGCCACAACGATCCATACATCGCTCATGAAATGAGCTACCTATCAATGGGCCCTGGTCCTTACTTTGCTCTCTATCGCCCATACCACTTGGCATCTGTTGAAGCGCCAATTACTGTCTATCGCGCAATCTTGGATCGCGAATCATCACTGTTTGCACCACATCTAAACGCTGAAGTTGTATGCATGACTAAGAAAGATTTAGCACCAGGAGAGACCATCGACGGTATCGGTGGCTACACCGTGCGTGGTTATGCAGATAACGCACTTGATGCAAAGCGTGACAACTTAGTCCCTATCGGATTAGTTGCAGGTGCAAAGATCATTAAGCCAATTGGTGTTGGTGAGCTTCTTACATACGATCATGTTGAACTAAAAGCAGATTCATTGATTGTAAAACTTCGCAAAGAACAAGATGCATTGGGACTAACCTATGCTTCTTAATCCTTTTGCTTTGGATTAAGCCCTAACTCTTCCAAAAGTGCCCGCTGACGTTTAGTTAGCGGGTCTTTTGTTTTCTCATCCCGCACCTCTTTGGGATCTGGCCGCAGTGTTGGGTGCAGCCCTAATTGGCGCCGCTTTTCTTCTTGTAGTTCAGTAAATAATCCAGCGTTGCGGTCCTTCTTTGCATGGTGTTTAGCAATGATTTCAGCCGCTTTTTCAACAGGATCCTTCTTTTTGCGGCGACCCAACATGTGGACAAGCATGACACAATTACCGCCATGAAGTCAGGAATCAAAACCGCACTTGTTGTGCTGGCCGCTGGTTCTGGCACTCGCTTTGGCCACACCACTAACAAGGTCTGGTTGCCCCTTAGCGGTCGCCGCATTATTTCTAGATCTCTGGTTAACGCCTCAAAAAACTTTAAGAATGGCCGCACCGTCTTGGTGATTAACCGAGATGATGAAGAGATGGCCCGGGCAACGCTGCTACGTGAAGTCAGAGGCGTTGAGGTGGAGATTGTTTATGGGGGCGCTACGCGCCACGAGAGCGAGTACAACGCCCTGCAACACCTTGCCCCTGCCATTGCAGCAGGTGAGATCGAAGTTGTTTTAATCCACGACGGAGCTCGCCCACTTGCAACACCGGCACTCTTTGTTGAAATTGCAGAGGCGGCGCATCGTCACGGAGGTGCAATTCCTACCATTGCCGTTGATGCACGCGAGATGGACACAGCTCGCAGCGATACAGTTGTGCGAGTACAGACACCACAAGGATTTGTTGCACAACAATTATTAGAGGCTTATAAAAAGGCCGCTCTTGATGGTTTTGCAGGAACAGATACTGCGGCCTGTATGGAAAAGTATTTTCCAGATGTTAAGACAATGTCCATAACGGCAGATGTTTCTAATGTGAAAATTACATATCCGCAAGATCTAGCAATTGCAGAGCATGTACTAGCCAGAAGGGGGTACAAAGATTGAGTAAAGAAGTATTAGAAGCCGAACTTAACTGTGCTCACTGCCATAAAGAAACTCTGCACGAGCTGGTTTATGCCGGTCGCTTACTAGTTTCAACAACATGCTCAGTGTGTAATTTACGCGTAGAACATGAGAGCAATGATCTGTGGGATAACTACTTAAAGGATCTGCCTCACCGAATTGCAACAAAGCCATACAGATTATGGAAGCGTTTCTGGCGCACACCAAAGACTTTGGTCTGGACCTTGCCCAAGGCAACATTTGGCAAGCCATTTAAGATGCTACGAGAATACAGAAACCTTAAGAAGCAGAAGTAGTACTACTGGGCAATAGTTTGTTGCCAGTGAACAAAAGACTCCATCAGCACAATTTCAGCAGCTGAATTAACCCTCAAGCTTTCAGGGTCGGCATCGACCGTTGCTGTCTTTGCCCCAGCGTGAAGCGGAACAAACCAGGTAGATGCAGCGCCGGCAAAATCAATTGCGCTATAGCGAATCATTTCAGGGGTTGAAATACGCAGCATTGAAGTTCTATCAATCGTGCGCTCGATCATGTCATCACCGGTCACAGCCTTTAGCGTTTCTGTAAAGGCAGATGCTGGGCGGACCGCATCAACATCTCCGATCAAGCCTTCAACGGTGCGGTGAAACTGGGTTGTGCGAGTTAGTGGGCGCTGTGAATCATGAATAGAAACAAGATCAAAGGGTTTGGCTGTTTTCAACGCTGCAGCAAGTGATGCCGGTGAATTTGGATTACAGATGAGAATCTCGCAGCCAAGATCTGCAACACGATGGGCATCACCGTCAGATACGGCAACTGCTAAATGAGTATTGATAGATGTTTCAACAGTAAATGCTCGTGCCACACCAAAGCTCGTTTGTAGGATTGATGTTTTGTTAAGAAGTTCGAAAGCGATTGGCGATGTAATCGCCACAACAACCTTCAGAGAAGGTGTCATGAATTAGGAAGCGAGAACCTCGTCAAGGATTACTGCAGCCTTTTCTTCATCAGTGCGCTCAGCGAGAGCAAGCTCTGACACAAGGATCTGCTTCGCCTTGGCGAGCATGCGCTTTTCACCAGCTGATAGTCCACGATCTAGATCGCGACGGTATAGATCGCGAACAACTTCGGCAACCTTAATAACATCACCTGAAGCAAGCTTTTCTAGATTTGCCTTGTAACGACGTGACCAGTTTGTTGGCTCTTCTGTGTATGGCTGGCGCAACACGCTAAATACGCGATCTAGGCCTGCTGAATCAACAACGTCACGAACTCCGACTAGATCCACGTTGTCTGCAGGAACGCGGACTGTTAGATCTCCTTGAGCAACTTTTAACACTAGGTAGGTCTTTTCTTCACCCTTGATCACACGAGTTTCAATAGCTTCGATTAATGCTGCCCCGTGATGAGGATAAACAACGGTTTCGCCGACCTTAAATGTCATGTGTTGCCCTTCGCTAGAGGATCAATTCTACCAGCAATCCTTAGATCACAAAACCCGGAAAAACCAGCGTCCTTTACTGCTTATTTGATGTGAGACAATTGCACCTATGCGTCGCATATTTTCGGCAGTAGTAATTGCAGCATTAGCCATCTCACTGAGTGGATGCGCAGCGGGAAACAACGCTTCAACTCGTCAGGTCAAGCAGGTAACAGATGGCGTTGAAGGTTCAATTACAAAAGATGGCAATAACATCAAGATTCTTAACCTGCTTGTAGTTGCTGTAGGTGGCGGAAACGCTGTATTAGTAGGAACAATCATTAATAACGCCGACGCAGAGGACGCACTCCTTGGTATTGCAATTAACGGCACCACCCTCACCTACACAGGCACAAACACCCTGCCGAAGAACACACCAATCATCTTTGAAGGTGACAGAGCAAATGCAAAGGCTGTGCTTGGCGGCTTTGGTGGAACAGCTGGTTCTAATGTGAAGGTTAGTTTGTTCTTTGCAAAAGCTGGTGAAATTACTCTAACTGCAATCGTTCGCGATACTAGAGATGATTACGCAGGCATAACAGCTGCAATTGATGTTCCGATGGTTTCTCCATCACCAACACCTACGAAGTAAAACTACTTCTTGCCCTGATTAGCAACAGCAGCAATTGCCTCTTTAGCTGCCTCTGGATCTAAATACTCTCCGCCTTTAACAACTGGCTTAAAGTTTTCATCCAGCTTGTAACACAAAGGAATACCAGTTGGAATGTTTAATCCAGCAATATCAGCATCACTAATGCCATCTAGGTGCTTAACCAAAGCACGTAGTGAATTGCCGTGGGCGGTAACAAGCACACGCTTGCCAGCCTTTAGATCAGGCACGATCGCCTCATCCCAGTAAGGAAGCATGCGGGTAATAACATCTTTTAAACACTCAGTCTTTGGTGCATTAATGCCTGCATAACGAGCATCATGTGCCTGGCTAAACGGATCCGCATCCTCTATTGGTGGTGGTGGCACATCAAAGCTTCTGCGCCATAACTGGAACTGCTCTTCGCCGTACTGGGCCAAGGTCTGTGCCTTGTCCTTGCCTTGCAACGCTCCATAGTGGCGTTCATTTAAACGCCATGAGCGCTGCACCGGAATCCAGTGACGATCACATGCATCTAATGCTAACTGCGATGTGTGAATAGCACGGCGTAGCAAAGAGGTGTGAAGAACATCTGGCAACAAATCGCGCTCTGCGAGCATCGCTCCACCGCGACGTGCCTCTGCTTCACCTTTGTCAGATAGTCGAACATCAACCCATCCTGTGAAAAGGTTCTTGGCATTCCATTCAGATTCGCCGTGGCGCAGTAGGACAAGTTCGAAGTTAGTCATGGTGTGAGTCTAAACCAAATGCTGCTTATTAAACCAAATGCTTGAAGGCATCTAAATTGGATAGAGACTCTCCTCGTGAGACTCGCCAAGCCCACTCACGGCGGATTGCGTTAGCAAATCCAAGTTCTAGTAGTGGATTAAATGAGCTGTCGCTGTATTGCAAGACTGATCCAACCAATCGATCTAGTTCACGATCTGTCACAGCAAAGAGTGGCAA
>DAIMGQ010000029.1:0-11462 GCA_036723815.1 Candidatus Planktophila sp. | reverse complement strand
GCAACCTCTTGGCTTGCAAAAGAATCAGGCAAAAACACTGAACGCATACCTTGAGTTAACCACTTCAGTGGGAATATCGCTGCAACTTGTTGCATCCAAGGCGGCAACTGCGTAAAGACAAAGAAAACACCACTGAAGAACTGCAAGATGATAACAATGGGGGAGACAACAGCAGATGCACCACGGCCACTTTTAGGAACGATGGAAAATGCGATTCCAAGTGCCGTTGAACATGCACTTCCTAACAACACTAACCAGGTAAAAGTAATCCACTTATTGATATCGGTTGGTAGTGCAACTCCGAAGAACAAAATACCAAATCCCAAAAGTAAGAGAATTTGAATAACCATACTTACAAATATCAGAATGGCCTTACCAATGAAGTAGCTAGATACCGGCATTGGTGTGCCACGCAAGCGCTTGAGCGCACCAAAGTCACGCTCTAAAGGAATTGTGATGGCAAGAGCTTGAAAACCGGTATTTACCAAGCCCGATGCAATCATTCCGGCCAAAAAGTACTGTGAAAATGTTACGCCGGGTGCAATCGTGTCTTTGAATACGGATCCAAAGATGGCAAGCAAAATAACAGGGAAAAGTAATGTGAATACAACAGATTCACGCTGGCGAGCAAACTGTCGGATCTCTAAGTTGCCGCGTCGAATACCTAATGAAAGGGCGCTAGGAATCTTTTTCATGCGTGCCCCCAATCATTTCAAGATAGATATCTTCAAGAGATGGGCGTGAAACAACTAACTCGGGCACTTCGCCACCAAAGTGTGATGACAACTTTGTTACCAACTCTGTTGGGTTATCAGATTGTTCAGACTTAATTTCATCACCCTCTCGCCATGTAACTGTGGCTTGGGAGGTGGCGCGCCCACCTAAGTCGGCAGGGGTTGAAACTTCAATGATGACGCCATTGTTAATTACCGCCACACGATCAGCCAAAGCTTCAGCCTCATCTAAATAATGGGTAGTAAGCACAATTGTGGTTCCATGTGAGCGCAGCGACTGGATTAAACCCCAGAAAGATCTACGCGCTTCAGGATCAAAACCAGTGGTTGGTTCATCCAAGAAGAGCAGTTCAGGGTTTCCAATAATTCCAAGTGCCACATCAAGTCTGCGGCGCTGACCACCTGAAAGATTGCGAATGAGGGCCTTTTCTTTTTCTACTAAGCCAACGGAATGAATTACCTCATCAACATTTCTCGGGTTTGAGTAGTACCCACTGAAGTGATCAATTGTTTCTAAAACCGTTAGATCACCAGCATCAGCAGAGCTTTGCAAGACAATTCCAATGCGATCTCGCCAGAGACGAGATTCATGCCCACGAGTTTGGGGATCAAATCCCAGAACTGAAACAGTGCCGGCATCTCTAGTTCTAAAGCCTTCTAGGATTTCTACAGTGGTTGTTTTTCCTGCACCATTTGGACCGAGCAGAGAAAAGATCTCCCCTTGTGCGATTTCAAGATCTAATCCGCGCACGGCGTGAACATCGCCATAGCTTTTCTTAAGGCCTTTTACTTCGATGAGGCTCATGTGGTCACTTTACTATGCGAAAATACTCCTGTGAGCCCGCGGAGAAACTACCCCAAGAAGCGGGTTAAGCCTGAAGAACCTCGGGAAATCAATATTGCTTCAACTGGCGAAAGCAGAGAAGAACATAGTGACGGCACTTATATTGTGCGACGCCTAACAGGCTCTGGTTCTACAAAGCCATATCGCTGCCCTGGGTGTGATCAATTAATTCCTCTTGCAACTCCACATGTTGTTGCTTGGCTTGAATACGATGAAGATGGTCGCCGTCATTGGCACACCGCCTGCTGGGCAAAGAAAGATAAAAGACGTCCTAACACTGAACGTACTCGTAACGCTCCTCGTTTTTAGCCGAGGCGGCCCTTTAACAACTTTGTTGCCTTCACGACAAGCTTGTCATCTTTAGGGCGACGCTTAAAACTTAAGAACTTAAGTGGGATGTTAAATCGAGTGCGCACAACGGTGCGTGGGTATGTGTACTCAAGTAATCCTTCAGGGCCATGTACTCGGCCATAACCGCTGTCTTTGACTCCACCAAAGGGAACAGATGGGACTGCTGCAAATGAGAATGTTGAATTAATTGCAACCATTCCACAGTGCAACTGCGAAGCAATCTTCTTTCCCTGACGCTTGGACCAAATATTGGCTCCTAAACCATAACTAGATGCATTAGAAAGAAGGATTGCTTCTTGCATATTTTTAACACGATTAATAATGATTATCGGCCCAAAGGTTTCTTCCCGAACTGCAGCGGATGTTTCAGGGACATCCACCAAAATAACTGGTTGCACAAAGGGAGCTTGGACTGACTTTAAAGAACCGTAAGCAAATTTTCCGCCATCTTTAATCGCCGCTTTGATGTGAGAGGAAATAACAGAAATCTGTGAAGGCATTGTTGCTGGACCATAGTTTCCCTCCCCTGGAGCACCGGCATGGATGCTGTCAGCAAGTGCAACTGCTTTTGCAATAAATGCATCGGCAACCTTCTCATCAACATAAACGCGCTCTGCACCAATACAGGACTGGCCAGCATTGGCCATGGCAGACCACATCGTGGCATCGACCGCGCGATCTAAATTGGCATCTGCAGCAACTATTACTGGGTCTTTTCCACCACACTCGGCAACTATTGGCGTTAAATTAGTTGCACATGCTGCAGCGACTAACTTTGCTGTTCTAGTTGAGCCCGTGAATGACAGCTTGTCTACTCCACTAAGACATAACGCATTACCTGTCTCTGCTGCACCAGTGATAGTTGTGAAGATATCTGCAAAGGGTGCGACTGTATTAAAACTTTCTTCCAGCCATACTCCAACACCAGGTGCGAACTCACTTGGCTTAAACACAACGGTATTTCCCGCAGCAAGTGCATATGCGATAGATCCAACAGGGGTAAAGATTGGATAATTCCAAGGGCCAATAACTCCAACAACACCAAGAGGTGAACGCTCAACAGTTGCAGACATATTTGCCATCAAAGCACCTGGTGCGCGATAAGAAGTTCGCATGATGTCTTCAGCATGTCTGGCGACCCAGCCGATGTGGCTTACCGCCATGGATGCTTCAAGTTTTGCATCACTAACTGGTTTGCCGGTCTCAAGTGAAATGAGTGCAGCAATTTGATCAACGTTATTAATTATGTAACTACTCCAGGCCAACAAAACTTTCTTGCGTCCTGAAAAACCTAATTTGGCCCATGCAGTACTGGCATGTCGCGCATGACCCACAATTTCACCAACTGATTTAGCTGAATGAATTGGGTATGTTCCAATAGGCTCACCAGTAACTGGGTTGTAAGAGTTAAATGCTTTAGTTGATCTAGAAGTAGTGGCCATGTGAATAAGCCTAGTCGGCTATAGATAGGATTTGAAGCATGAGCCAGCCAGTTAGATCGAGCAGTGTCTTTGAATCTGTTCGCACACCTTTTCATGTGATTACTGCTGATGGTATTGATTTAATAGGTGAGGTCGCAGCGCCGGTTGGCCCTTCAAATGGTGCGATTCTTTGCTTGCATCCACTGCCAACGGCTGGCGGAATGATGGATAGCCACATCTATAAAAAAGCAGCTAACCGTTTACCTGCCATGGCAGGCATTACTGTCGTTCGTTTCAACACTCGCGGAACCACGAGTGAAGCAGGCAGTAGCACCGGAGTATTTGATAATGGAGTTGCCGAACGTTTTGATGTTGAAGCAATGCTTTCGTACTGCTTTGATACTTTGAACCTAAACAATCTTTGGGTATCTGGTTGGTCCTTTGGAACTGACTTAGCACTGCAACATGCAAAAGATCCACGACACAAGGGGTTAATCCTATTGAGTCCACCCTTGCGCACGACAACTGAAGACCAACTTAAGTATTGGAATACAGATCCACGCCCAATTACCGCCCTAGTGCCAGAGCTAGATGATTATCTGAAGCCAGATGCTGCTCGCCAACGATTTGCAGTTATACCGACTATGAAGATTGTTGCTGTCGACGGTGCCAAGCATTTGTGGCTCGGAGAGCCGTCTGTTCATCGAGTCTTATCTGAAATAAGCAGCATCGTCACCGGCAACTCAGCACCGCTTCCAACTGAGTTTTAACTGTTATTTGCGCGAGGAATAACCACTTCATCAAGAATTAAAATGATGGATGCTGCTACTGGCACGGCTAATAATCCACCCACCAATCCCAACAATGATGAACCAATAAGTGCAGCAACAATTGTTACCGCTCCAGGGACATTCAAAGATCGCTTCATGATTCTTGGGGTAACCACGTAGTTTTCAATTTGTACATAAACAATATATGCGACAAAAGCGATTGCACCGATTACTACTGATTGGGTAAGTGCAATCAATGTAACTATTGTGGCTCCGATGAAGTGGCCAATGAGCGGAATAAGTGCGGCTACTAATACGATCATGCCGATGGCAAATGGCGAAGGCATACCTAAAACTGTCGCCAAAATAACGACAAATACAGCAGCCATAGCGGCAATCAAGATCTGGCTTCCAACGAAAGCACCAACTCTTGCGATTACAGCATTAGCTAAAACTCCAACTCGATCACGGCGGCTTGCAGGAACCAATGAAAGACCAAGATCAATTGCCTGAGGCAAGGATGTGATGAAGTACAGAGTAAGAACCAAAATGGTCAGCCCTGTAAAGAAGCCAGACAATACCGATTTACCGACTCCGATGACTCCACCAAATGTACTGATGAGCAAAGTTCCATCAGAGGTGACTTCTTTCAGTTTTTGTTGCAAGGTGTCGATTAGCCCGAATTGAGTATTGAGCTGATTGATAGTCTCATTCTTCATCAGATCCTGTAACAGTTGTGGTGCACTTTCGATCAGATTTGTACCTTGGCTAATTACAGGTGGAACGACAACTAGGGCAAAAAAGATCACAAACAGAATTACGGAAGAGAAAATTACTGTCACTGCCGTGCTTCGAGACATATTGCGTTTGCGTAAAGCCTCAACAGCAGGGTTTAGGCCAGTTGCTAGGAACAGAGCAATCAAAATCAAAACAAAGATCTGACTGGCACTAGCTAAAGCTCGCATCAAGACAATTGCGGTTAGAGCACCGAGCGTTGCAATAAATCCAAAGTAAAAAGGATGGGATTGATTGATTGGTTTGCCCAAAATCCCATAATCCACTGGTGCCTTTGTTGGCTTGGTGGCACGAGCGGTTGCTTTCTTGATTCTCTGTGTAATTGCCATAGCGTTATTCTAAAGTGCATAGATCACTAAGAATGAACCGTGGTGTTCATGTTCTGGAAACAATTATGAGGGAGAATACCGACCATGGCACTGCGCATTACGGGTATAGGCGAGGAGATCGCCTCTGTCACCGGCCTGCCATGGCACCTACCCCTGGAAGAGTGGCCAGAAGATCCGGTACTTGCAGAAAAGCGTGGAATTTCGCGCCACGTTGTGCGCCTTGTGCGAGCAAGTAGTGACCCAGATGCTGTTGTTTATGCAGTGAAGGAAACTGTTTCCGAGTTCGCCAACCGCGAGTACGTTATTTTGCGCCAGCTCTCTCAGCTAGGAGCACCTTGTGTGGAACAAGTTGCCGTTGTAGAGGGTCGCACAGATGCTCAGGGCGAAGAACTCCCTTGCGCAATTGTTACCCGCTTCTTACCGTACTCGTTGCCATATCGAGTTTTGTTATCTGGTGCGGTAACTGCAAATGAAATTACAACAATGGCAACTGCCCTTGCATTTCTTTTGGTTCGCTTGCATCTTTTGGGATTCTGGTGGGGCGATTGCTCCTTGTCAAACACTTTATTTCGCCGAGATGCCGAAGGTTTTGCCGCATATTTAGTAGATGCAGAAACAGGTGAATTTCAAAAGAGTTTAAGCGATGGACAAAGAGAACATGATCTAGAAATTGTTCACTTTAACGTTGCTGCCGAATTAGAAGATCTAGCCTTATCTGGAGTTTTGTATCCTGGAATGGATCCCGTGCGAGCAGCTGAAGCTGTGATTCGTCGCTATCGCAGATTATGGTCAGCGCTTAAAGAGCCTCAGTTGTTAGATCCAAAGGATCGTCATGCTGTAGAAAGTGCAATGCGCCAACTCCACGATCTTGGATTTGCTGTTGAAGAGGTTTCAGTAACAATTGATGGCAATACAAAAATGCTTTCATTTCAACCCAAGTTAGTTGCAGCTGGATATCACACACAGCGTTTGCGCGAGTTAATGGGGCTAGAAACAGAAGAACTACAGGCAAAGAGATTGCTGGCATCATTTGATCGATATCGTGCACGTGAAAATACTGACGGAATGTCTATCCATATGATGGCAAAGCAGTGGCTTAGCGAAGTCTTCGAAAAAGTGCTATCTCGAGTTCCTGATGACATGCGTGGACGTGTAGAGCGTGCACAGATGTTCCATGAAATCCTTGAAAATCGCTGGTTTTTGAGTGAAAAAGCAGGCCATGACGTGGGGCTTGAATTCGCAACAGATAACTATTGCGCCGAGATTTTGCCATCGCGTCGTGACTCTGGCGTCGACATAGTTCTTGGGTAGATAGAATGGCATCATGAGTTTGCCACCGAATTTTGGGCAAGCCTTTGATTTAAGTTCTCTTACTAAACCAAAGGTAGATCCATCAGTACCGATGCCGGGTATAGAAGTAACGGTCGAGAATTTAAGCAATGAAATCCTGCCGCTTTCTTTAGTACGTCCCGTTATTGTCCTGATGTGGACATCCCGAAGTCCTGAATCTGTGGAGATGGTTAAAACTTTTGGAAAGCTAGAAACTGATTACAAAGCCGCTTTTTCCCTTGCACGAGTAGATATCGATGCAAACCCAGAAGTTGCCCAAGCATTTCAAACAAAATCAGTGCCTTATGCCGTGGCAATTATTGCTGAACAAATGGTTCCCTTATTTGAACAGGCTTATCCTGAAGCCCAAGTGAAATTGGTTATTGATAAGGTTTTAACTCTTTCATCAGAGCAAGGTGTCGGTGAAGCACCAGTTGAACAAGTAGAACCTGAAGAGACTGATGCGATAAACGCACTTGAATCTGGTGACTATATTGCAGCTGAAGCTGCATATAAGAAATGGTTAGCAAGAAAGCCCAATGAAAACTTCGCAAAACTGGGTCTGGCACAAACGCAGTTGCTGATACGCACTGAAGGTTTAGATCTCAACACTGTTATCGCTCAATCTACCGCTGCGCCAACAGATATTGATCTTCAATTAATGGCTGCAGATGTTGAGATAGTTAATGGGGGAGTCGAAGCTGCTTTCACACGATTGCTTCATGCGGTGAAGGCAACAACTGGTGATGATCGTACAAAAATCAAGAATCATCTATTAGGACTCTTTGCCTTGGTAGATCCATCTGATCCACGTTTAACCGCTGCTCGAAAAGAGTTAGCGAGTGCCTTATTTTGAGCCAGAATATCGATGTTAAGCATGAACTAAACCTGATCAAAGCGCTGTTCTTTTTATTCGGCCTTTTAATAATGTCGTGGGTTCCTAGATTCCCCGAAGTAAAAGCCAATTTGCAAATGACTAATGGTGAATTTGGATCGATCGTCAGTATGGGTGCAGTGGGAAACGTTGTTGCACTTCTTACAGTCGGACACCTTGTGCACAAATATGGAGCGCGTTGGATTTTGCATATCGGAGCACTCCTTCTAGCTATCAGCCTTGTATTCTTAACGCACAGCACATCAAGCATTATTTTCTTAATCGCGATTATTGTTCAAGGTGGCGCTATTTCTGCCTTTCATATTGCAATCAACTCACAAGGATTTTTTTTCCAAGATCGAACCAAGCGCCAGATTATTACCCTCTTAAGCGGTTTCTGGAGTAGCGGTGCCTTGATTTCATCAATAATTGCAGGGCTATTAGTTGATCGAATTGCATTGGATACCTACACAAACTATCTATCGGGAATGTGCTTTGCACTGATGACTCTGATCATATTCAAGATTTCTCCGAATTTGGTCAAAGCCGATGTAAATCCTGATTCACAACACAGGGCTCGAGATATGTTTAGGGGTTTTGAAGTTGATATCCCAGTGTCAGCTGCGCTGCTCTTGGTCATCATGCTTGAGTACGCAGTCAGCGATTGGGCCGCGATATTTGTCAAAGAGGATATGAAGATTCTTGGTGGAATTCACACACTGCCTTACATTCTTTTCACACTTGCAATGATAATCGGTCGATTAAACCTTCATAATCTCTTACCCCGCTACAGTATTGATTTCTTGATGGTGCGTGCATCTCTACTCTCGGGGTTATCGATGATTGCAGGGATAATTGCGGTGAGTATTGCCGGAACTTCAAATGAGACCCTTGTTATTGTCATTCTTTCAATTAGTTTTACACTTGCAGGTCTGGGTTCATCATTCCTAGGGCCGTCAGTTATGAATGCGGGAAATACACGCTCAAAGTTTCCGTCCAGCGTTGTTATTGGCCAAATCGGAGTTATCAACATTGCACTGGTTTTTGTGATGCGATGGGTTATTGCTTGGACGGCGCAGGCGACATCACTGTCAATTGCACTGTGCATCCCAGCCTTAATGCTGCTGGCAGTTCCTAGATTTTCTAAGATCTTTAAAAAGTTTTAGATCAGCCTGAGCCTTCTGTGTTGCCAGCATCTGCTGCCGTGACATCATCAATGCGATATTTCTCCATTGCCGCTGTAACAGTGCTTTGCTTGATCTCACCTTGCTTACACAGTTGCTGCAAGACGGCAACAGCAATGGACTCTGCATCAACATTGAAGTGACGGCGAAGTGCTCCGCGTGTGTCTGATAAGCCAAAACCATCTGTGCCAAGTGAGTAGAAAGGCTGCTCGACCCATGGAGAGATTTGATCTTGCACAGCTCTCATGTAATCACTAACAGCAATCACCGGACCACTTGCACCATCTAACTTCTTAGTGATGTAGGCGGTGCGCTTGTCATTTGGATTAAGCAGGTTGTGTCGATCTGTTTCTAGTCCATCACGGCGAAGTTCATTCCATGAAGTTACTGACCAGACTGAAGCATTAACGCCCCAATCATTTGCAAGAAGTTGCTGCGCCTTGATAGCCCAGTTAACTCCCACACCTGATGCCAAAATCTGTGCGTTCTTCTTGCGTGATTTTGGTGCTGGTGAGTACAAATAGATTCCCTTCAGCAAGCCATCAACATCTAGGTTTTCAGGCTCTGCAGGGTGGACATATGGCTCGTTGTAAACAGTTAGGTAGTAGTAAATGTTTTCGCTGTTTTCGCCATACATACGACGCAGACCATCTTTAACAATGTGTCCAAGTTCAAATGCAAATGCTGGGTCGTATGCCACAACTGCTGGGTTAGTAGCTGCAAGAAGAAGTGAGTGGCCATCTTCGTGCTGCAAACCTTCACCATTTAGTGTGGTGCGACCTGCTGTTGCGCCAACGACAAATCCTCGAACCAACTGATCTGCTGCAGCCCAGAACCCATCTCCTGTGCGCTGGAAACCAAACATTGAATAGAAGATGTAGATAGGAATCATTGGTTCATCATGAGTTGAGTAAGAAGATCCAACTGCGGTAAACGAGGCAACAGAGCCTGCCTCATTAATTCCTTCATGCAGAATGACACCTGAAGTTGATTCCTTATAGGACAACATCAATTCGCGGTCAACAGCTGTGTATTTCTGACCGTGTGGTGAGTAAATCTTCATTGATGGGAATAGTGAATCCATACCAAATGTGCGAGCTTCATCAGGAATGATCGGAACAATGCGTGCGCCAAGTCCTGGGTCCTTCACCAGATCCTTGAGCATGCGAACAAAGGCCATCGTGGTTGCTATCTCTTGATGACCTGAACCACGCTTTACTGATTCATAGACAGAATCATCAGGCATAGTCAGTGGACGTGATTGTGTGCGACGGCGTGGAATAGATCCACCTAGTTCAGCGCGACGTTCTGCCACGTACTTAGCCTCTGGAGAATCAGGTGCTGGCAAGTAATAAGGAGGTAAGTACTTATCCAACTTAGAATCAGGAATATCCAGATGCAAAGTGTCGCGGAACTTTTGAATATCTTCCAGCGTCATCTTCTTCATCTGGTGAGTTGAGTTACGACCTTCAAAGTGTGAACCAAGTGTCCAACCCTTAACAGTCTTAGCCAAGATAACTGTTGGGCGACCATTCTTAGCAGTTGCTGCTGTGTAGGCAGCAAATAGCTTCTTATAGTCATGTCCGCCGCGCTTTAGGTTCCAGATTTGATCATCTGACCAATTAGCAACCATTGCAGCAGTACGAGGGTCGCGACCAAAGAAGTTATCGCGAACATACTTTCCAGATTCAGCCTTAAATGTTTGATAATCACCATCAAGGGTTTCATTCATCAACTTAACTAGTGCGCCATCGCGATCCTGTGCCAAAAGTGGATCCCAACCGCGGCCCCAGACAACCTTTATAACATTCCAACCAGCTCCACCAAAGATTGATTCAAGCTCCTGAATAATTTTACCGTTACCGCGCACAGGGCCATCTAGGCGTTGCAAGTTACAGTTAATTACAAATGTTAAGTTGTCTAGCTTTTCTCGTGTAGCAAGACCGATTGCACCTAATGCATCAACCTCATCAACTTCACCATCACCAAGAAATGCCCAAACATTTTGATCACTTGTGTCTTTGATTCCACGGTTGTGCAAGTAACGGTTGTAACGTGCTTGATAAATTGCATTCAGCGGTCCGATACCCATTGACACAGTAGGGAACTGCCAAAAATCTGGCATTAAACGCGGATGAGGATAAGAAGAAAGTCCACCACCGGGATGTGAAAGCTCTTGGCGGAAACCATCTAACTGGTTTTCAGTTAAGCGTCCTTCAAGAAATGCACGTGCATACATTCCAGGACTTGCATGTCCCTGGAAGAAAATCTGATCTCCACCACCTGCGTGATCTTGTCCGCGGAAGAAGTGGTTGAAACCAACTTCATAGAGGGCGGCAGATGATGCGTAGGTAGAGATGTGGCCGCCGACTCCAACACCTGGGCGCTGTGCGCGGTGAACCAACATGGCAGCGTTCCAACGGTTAATGCGGCGAATCTTGCGTTCTAATTCTTCATCACCTGGAAATGGTGCTTCATGTTCTGGCGCAATGGTGTTGATGTAGTCCGTAGCACGCAGCGCAGAGATTCCAACATTCTTCTCACGTGCATGTTGTAACAAGTTGAGCATTAAGTAGCGAGCACGCACTGGACCAGCAGCTTTGAGAGCTGCATCAAAAGAGGCTCTCCATTCGGCTGACTCAGAAGGGTCGGTATCGACTAACTGTTCAATATTGAGATCTGGCGCCTCGAAGTTTTCGCTCATGTGCCTATTCTTGTCGGTACTGCCCCGTAAGGCGAAATTGAAAAGGTGTGAAATTGAGCCAATTTCCCCTTGCGCTCAAGCCCAGCATTGTGTGGACTTAGCCTGTGCCTACACGGATGGGATTTGC
>DAIMGQ010000028.1:0-11576 GCA_036723815.1 Candidatus Planktophila sp. | reverse complement strand
GGCAAAGAACCCTTTGTTGCATCGGTAAAGGATTGGACAGGCCCAGTTGCAGCAATCACACGTGCCCGGATTAAATGGCACCAAAACTTTAGATTCTGGAGTTCAGTTCCTCCAGTAACGATTTCTCTTAAGTCAGCGCCGGGGTTAATGGCTGCAATTGGAATTGGTGAAGCACCTATTGGACTGCAAGGTACTTTTTCATTGTGGGAGTCATCTGCTGCCATTAAGGATTTTGCATATAAAGGTGCTGCGCATCAAAAGGCTATTGCTGACACAGCGACCTATAACTGGTACTCAGAAGAGCTGTTTGCACGCTTTGCAGTCAAGGATATGCGCGGGAGCATTGCCTAACTACTAGTTAAAACAGGAATAGGGCAGACTTAGACCTATGTCGATCCGCCATTACACCCCAAGACGCAGAGCACGTGGTGGCGCATCTCCCCTGCTAGTTAAGGTCATGGGCGTTGCACTCGGTGCAACGATATTGATGCAAATTCTTTATCCATTAGTAGATGGTGGATTTCTTGGCGTCATAACAATTACTTCTGTTTACACAGCAGCCTTTGCCATGTTTCTCCACGGCATCGCTGCATACGGCGCGCGCTATGCCTGGACCATGTTGGGCATCACACTGATCTTTGGTTACTTCATTGAACAACTTGGCGTAACAACTAGTTGGCCATTTGGTGAATACACCTACTCAGATACTTTAGGTCCAAAAATCTTTTCTGTGCCTCTAGTTGTTCCCTTTGCTTGGGTAATGATTGCCCATCCATGTTTAGTAGCAGCACGTCGTATTGGTAAGTCATGGGTCTTTTTATATGGCGCACTACTAATGATGGCGTGGGATTTGTTTTTAGATCCCCTCATGGTTACAGCTGGTCGTTGGACATGGGTTGTCAAAGGTGCGCACGTTCCTTTTCAACCTGAAGTCCCACTGTCTAATACCTTTGGTTGGTTGCTCTCAGGAATGTTTTTAATGACAATGTTGCACTTTTTAACTCCGCGCGATCGCCGCAAGGTTGGCGGCTCTCTCATTGCTGCAGATGTTCTCTTGTTCTGGACATGGTTCTCAGGAGTTGTGGGGAATTTGTTCTTCTTTGGTCGCCCAGGCATTGCAGGTTTTTCAGGTTTAATTCTGGGCGTATTGCTGACGCCTTACTTCTTTAATCGTTGGGTCGGAAGACCGTAACTCTTACATGATTCTCTTTTTCTTACTTCCTCTCATCCTGCTCACCATCGGCGCGGTTAACTTTCTCCAGATTCGCACGCCTAAACGCACTTCAGAGCTCTCCCAAACTGTTGGCGTGATCGTCCCTATGCGTAATGAGGCCGAAAACGTGGAAGGCGTAGTTGCAACTCTGGCAGCCCAAGAAGGTTCACTCCACTTCTATCTACTAGATGACAACTCAGAAGATCAAACATTTGAACTGCTGCAGCGATTTACTCAGGCTGATTCTCGTTTCACGGTCATTAAAGGCGCTGTTCTAAACGATAAGTGGATCGGTAAAACCTGGGCGCTTCAGCAACTATTTGATGCCTCCAATGAAGAGATCCTCGTTTCAATCGATGCCGATGTTCGCCTGAGCAATGATGCAATCAATAAAGCAGTGTCAGCGTTAAATAGTGCTCGACTAGATTTTGTTTCTCCATACCCACGTCAGATTGCACAAAGCTTTGCTGAGCGATTGATCCAGCCTCTATTGCAATGGTCATGGCTCACAACCGTTCCACTTCGCTATGCCGAGAGCTCAGGACAACAATCCATGGCTGTTGCTAATGGGCAATTCTTTGTTGTGCGACGCTCAGCGCTGGCAGCTATCGGTGGCTATCAATCTGTAAAGCACGCTGTTATCGATGATGTGTTCTTGGCACGTGAGTTAGTGAAAAGCGGTTCATCTGGAACTGTCATTAATGGTTCAGATATTGCCCAAACTCGCATGTATGCATCGTGGAGTGAAATCAAAGCTGGATATGGAAAGTCATTGAACCAAGCATTCGGATCAATTGTCGGGGCAATCTTTGTTGTTGTATTTCTTATTGCAACCTGTATCGCTCCCTTACTTCTTGGATTACTTGGTAATCCATATGGGTGGCTTGGTTTTGCAGCCATAGTTGGTACGCGTGTGCTCAGCGCAATTAAGAGCCGCGGCCGTGTACTAGATAGTGTGTTGCATCCAATATCTGTGCTTGCACTGGTTTACCTGATTGTTTACTCATACTTAAGGCGCGGAAGTATTCAATGGAAGGGTCGCACAGTATGAAGATCGTTGTGATTGGCGCAGGCATGGGCGGCATGACCGCTGCTGCTCGTTTATCACGCGGTGGACATGAAGTTGTTGTCTATGAAGCATCTGATCAAGTCGGTGGAAAATGTCGCACGGAATGGATTGGCAAAGTTGCATTTGATACCGGACCATCATTATTAACTCTGCCTGCCGTATATAGAGATTTCTTTCAGCGCACCGGCAAACCTATGGGCCTTGTGTGTCCTATTGAATCTGTAAACCCATCATTTGATTATCGCTTTGCAGATGGAAGCAATGTTAAGTTTTCTAATCTCTCACGCAAAGAAACTTTAGATGCGATCACAGCCAGTTTTGGCGCAGAGAGCGCGTCCCAGTGGGATCGCATCATGAAACGCGCAGAGCGCATGTGGGATGTGAGCCGCGTTCCCTTTGTTGAATCCGAACTTCAATCGCCACTGTCTTTGATCAAACGCATCACCTTCATGCGTGACATGAAGATCATTGCTCCCTGGAAGACCCTGCGCCAGCACGCTGATGAAATCTTGAAAGATCAACGCCTTCGTTTCATCATGGATCGTTATGCCACATATAGCGGTTCTGATCCCCGCAAAGCACCTGCTGTGCTTTCCACGATTGCTTTCGTCGAAGAAAGCTTTGGCGCTTGGCATGTAAAGGGCGGACTTGGAAACCTAACAACCACGGTGCACCAGCGAGCAGTAGATGTTGGTGTCACCTTCCACTTGAACTCCCCCGTTGCCAGCATTCAAACAACTGGAAATAAAGCATCCGGTGTTGTTTTGGCAGATGGAACAATCGTTACTGCAGATGCAGTCATAGCAAATGCTGATGCCTCCCTGGTTTATAACAAGCTCATTACCGGGCATAAGCGCGCACTGAAGAAAGCCCGTAAGAACATTGCAAATGCAGATGTTTCCGTTGCCGGCTTTTCACTGCTCTTAGGTATGCGCAAAGATCCAGAACAAGTTCTAAATCACCACACAATCCTTTTTCCAGAAAACTACGATGCTGAATTTGATGCAATCTTTAACGAAGGCAAGCCTGTTGAAAAGCCAACGATCTATATTTGCGCTCCGCAAGATGAATTAATGAGTAAAGATGAAAATCTTGAAGGCTGGTTCGTACTTGTTAACGCACCAACCCATGGTCAGTTTGATTGGAATAACAAAGAGTTTGCCTCTCAGTATGCCAACAGCATCATCGACCAGATTGAAGCACGTGGGATTTCTGTGCGAGATCGCTTGGAATCCTTAACCATTAGAACTCCTGCAGATTTAGAATCAGCCGTTCGTGCACCCGGTGGTGCTATCTATGGAACTTCTAGTAACGGTGCACGCGCAGCATTTATGAGAGCAAAGAATCGCTCACCCATCAAAGGTTTGTATCTAGTTGGTGGCTCTGCCCACCCTGGTGGTGGATTGCCACTTGTTGGCATTAGTGGAGATTTAGTTACGGAAGCAATCGGCTACGAGAAAAACGCACGACACTGATAAAGCTATAAACCTGAATTAATAAGAATCCAATAGAAATCCAGGTTGCGCCAGGCAGATTAAGTTGATTAAGAATCAGCACAATAAACAAGAAACTTGCACGTACTGGGCGCTCTGCTGGTGTGACAACACCAATGTCGCTTACCCCCAGTGAGACCAGCTTTGCTCGGGCATACTCTTGAAAAGCTGCCACAGACCACAAGGTAATTGGAATCCAGGCTGGAACACCTATGGCATAGAGAGCACAGAACCACAACGCTTCGCTGATGCGATCGACCACTGAATCAAGGGTTGCTCCGAACTTACTTTCACGGTGCTGGAAGATGGCGACGCTTCCATCGATACCATCGCAAAAGAGTGAAAATACCAAGAAAAGAATTGCCCATGGTGATTGCGCAGTTAGAGCGGTTGCAACTGCACCTAACAAACCAAACAGAGTAAGAGTGTTAGGAGATATGCGAAGCAATGTGCAGATCAAGCCAAAGCGATAAGAAATGTTGAGCCAAGCGCCAACGATGCCTGTTGTTTCAGCATCGCTATGCAAAGAACTCCACTTTGCCTTGAATTCATCGTTGCTAAGCATTCAGGTTCCTATAGATTTCTTGAGTAGCAGTGGAGCTGTTCATTGTATAAAAGTGTAGGCCTGGAGCCCCTGCAGCTAATAGTTCTTGGCATAGTGATGTTGCTATCTCAACACCTAAGGCGCGCACAGCAACTGGATCGTTTTCAACCTTTGCAAATGCATCTGAAATCTGCGGTGGAATCGGAGTCCCACCAAGCTCTGCCATTCGGTGGAGTAACTTCACATTTGTGACAGGCAAGATGCCGGGAATGATGACTAACTGTGAGCCCCGCTCTGCCAGACGATCAACTAGTTGTATGTAGCGATCTACTTCAAAGAAAAACTGTGTCGTAGCAAATGTGGCACCAAGCTCTTCTTTACGTATAAGAACATCGATATCTTTTTCAAAATCACCCTTAGATGCTGGGTGCCCATCTGGAAATGCTGCAACACCAATTGTGAATCCACCAAACTCATCTGCTAATTGAACTAACTCATCTGCATGATTGAGGCCACCGGGTGTTGGTGTCCATGGCGCACTTGGTCCCCCAGTTGGATCTCCGCGAAGTGCCAAAATACTTGTGATGCCTGCTTCTTTATAGCTGTGCAAAATTGCGATCACTTCATCTCGAGTTGATCCAACACATGTCAGGTGAGCAACGGTTGAAATTCCGGTGCGCTTGGTAATTTCTTGAGCAATTCGAATGGAGCGATCTCGGGTGGATCCACCTGCCCCATAAGTCACAGAAACAAAGTCAGGGGTTATCGATTTAAGGCCATCAATGGCAGCCCACAACCGTTCTTCACCCTCAACATCCTTTGGAGGGAAGAACTCGAATGAATAGGAAGTGCGAAGTACCACTGGGTGAGGGTACCGTTACCGAGTGAGTTCAGAGCCAAAAGCAACGTTAACAAGCGTTCGTAGCGCCGTTGAAGAAGAGTTGGCCATCTTTCTCAACTTCGAAAGCGCCTATCTGAATTCGATTTCGACAGAGCTATCCCCGGTCTCGGATGCGTTAACAGCATTTTTACTAGATAGCGGAAAGCGCTTACGCCCACTCTTTGCATATGCAGGCTTTGCAGCAGCCGGAGGATCTCTAGATAAACCTGTTGTCCGCGCAATGGCAGCACTTGAACTATTGCAAGCCTGCGCACTCATTCATGATGACTTAATGGATGGATCAGATACTCGTCGTGGAAAGCCTTCGATTCATCGCCACTTTGAAACAATCCATGTGCAAGATGAGTTAGATGGCTTTGCACCTCAATATGGATTATCGGCTGCTGTTTTACTTGGAGATCTTGCCCTCGTCTGGTCAGATCAAATGATCAACAGTGCTGGATTAACCACAGAACAATTTGCTCGAGTCTTTCCTTACTACAACGAAATGCGTGTTGAATTAATGGCAGGACAGTTCTTAGATATTCATGAACAAACACAAAAGACAACAAGTGTTGATCGCTCAATGAAGATTGCTCGTTACAAATCCGGCAAATACACAATCGAGCGTCCACTACATCTTGGCGCGGCCATGACGTCTTCTGCCTCACCAGAGGTTTTTGCCGCTCTTTCTGCCTACGGTCTTCCTTTGGGTGAGGCCTTCCAACTTCGAGATGATTTACTCGGCGTATTTGGTGATCCATCTGTCACAGGCAAGCCTGCTGGAGATGATCTGCGAGAAGGCAAGCGAACTGTTTTAATTGCTATGACCAATGATCGCCAGTCAGAAGCCCAAAGAGAAATTGCCCGAAAGCACTTTGGTAAGCCTGACCTAGATGCCCAAGGTGTTGAAGTACTGCGAGAAATCATCGAATCCACCGGTGCCAGAGCAGAACTTGAAGCAACTATTGAGCGCTTAACAGATCAAGCCTTAACTGCAGCGCAATCTGCAGTGTTTACTAAAGATGGAAATGCAATGCTCGTTGAGCTTGCAAATGTCGCGACTAAGAGGAGTTCGTAATGCCAGCTCGTGTTAAAGGCCCCACCGATCATGTTGTCATCGTTGGCGCAGGGTATGCAGGACTAAGTGCAGCCCTTCGTTTAGCAGGTGCTGGTCGCAAGGTAACTGTGATTGAACGTGAGTCTGTGCCTGGTGGTCGAAGCGGCCTGTTACAAAAAGATGGTTACTCATTTGATACCGGTCCTTCTGTTTTAACAATGCCCTCATTGATTCAAGATGCATTTAGTTGTGTTGGTGAAGATATGAAGGACTGGGTTGAACTCATGCCGGTTTCTCCTTTGTATCGTGCTTTTTATGCCGATGGATCTCAACTAGATGTGCACGCAAACACGGCACAAATGGAAGCTGAGATTGCAGACAAGATCAGCCCTGAAGAGGCTGCTGGCTATGCACGCTATGTCGAGTTTGTTACAAAGCTCTACAAATATGAGATGAATGATTTTATTGATCGCAACATTGATTCACCTTTCAATCTCTTAACTCCAAACCTTGCACGCTTGATCGCATTGGGTGGGTTCCGCAGACTCTCACCAAAGGTAAATCAGTTCATGAAGGATCCTCGTCTGCAACGTGTGTACTCATTCCAGGCGATGTATGCCGGAGTAAGTCCTCAGCAGGCATTGGCTATCTATGCCGTAATTGCATACATGGATTCTGTTAATGGTGTGTTCTTTCCAAAGGGTGGAATGCACGCGGTACCGCGCGCGATGGCAGCTGCTGCACAAAAGCACGGCGTGGAATTCAAATACAGCACAACAGTGTCAAAGGTTGATGTGCAAAACGGACGCGCAAAGGCGGTCATCACAGAAGATGGCCAACGCATTGAGTGTGACGCCGTGATTTTGAACCCAGACTTACCTGTTGCATGGCGCGATCTTTTGGGTAAGACCCCATTAAATGTTAAGCGTCTGAACTACTCACCATCATGCGTAACTATGTTGGCTGGCTCCTCGAAAGAGTACGACTTTGCAGCCCATCACAATATTCACTTCGGAGAAAAGTGGGATGGCATCTTTGATGAACTCATTAAGAAGAAGCAACTAATGAGTGATCCAAGTATCTTGGTAACACTTCCTTCAAAAGATGATGCATCCCTAGCACCAGCTGGCAAGCATTCTTATTACATCTTATTTCCTACCCCAAACCTCACTGCAAAAATTGATTGGACTAAGCAAGCAAAGCCATATCGCGATCACATGGTTGAGACCATGGAAAAGCGTGGATACACCGGCTTTGGAGATTCAATTGAGACTGAAGTTTTAACAACTCCACTTGATTGGCAGGCACAAGGTATGGAGGCTGGCGCACCATTTGCTAGTGCGCACACCTTCTTCCAAACTGGTCCCTTTAGACCACGCAATATGGCAGCTGGAATTGAGAACGTTGTCTTTGCTGGGTCTGGAACACAACCGGGTGTTGGCGTTCCAATGGTTTTGATTTCAGGAAGACTTGCCGCAGAGCGCATCGTGGGTCCGGTCAAGTAAGTGGATGAATTAACTGCCGCAGGAATTACTGATTCTGATCTTCGCGCATCATATGAAGAGTGCAAGCGGTTAAATGCATTACACGGCAAGACTTATTTTCTAGCAACGCTTTTGCTTCCGAAAGCAAAGCGTCCCTTTGTTCATGCCCTTTATGGTTTTGCTCGCTATGCAGATGAGATTGTTGATGACTTGGCCTCCGAATTAAGCATTGAAGAAAAAGCAGAAGCCTTAAGTAACTGGGGTAATGGAGTCCTTGCTGATCTGAAAAATGGAACAAGTGATGATCACGTTGGCCGGGCCCTGATCGACACCGTTAAGCGCTTTGATATTCCGCACGAACACTTTGAAGCATTCCTGCATTCAATGACCATGGACTTGACCGTGCAGGAATATGAAACATATGAAGATCTACTCGAGTATGTCTATGGGTCTGCCGCCGTAATTGGCCTTGAAATGGTCCCAATCCTTGGCCCCTTACACAATGATGCTTATGAGGCTGCCAGGAAGCTGGGTATTGCCTTTCAGTTAGCTAACTTCATTCGAGATGTCGATGAAGATTTAGATCGTGGACGTGTATACCTGCCTATTAAAGAGTTAGCCCAATTTGGTGTTACTCGAGAAATGCTAGAAGAGCGTGTGTTAACGCCAGAGATTATTGAAGCACTGAAGTTTCAGATCGCACGTGTGCGCCAGCTACAAGCAGAGGCCGCTCCTGGTATTGCAATGCTAGAAGCATCAAGTCGTCCATGTATTGAGGCTGCAAGTACTTTGTATTGCGGGATCGTGGATGAGGTAGAAAAGATTGGCTATGACATTTTTAATCAGCGAGCGAAAACATCTACGGCACGACGTATCCGTGTGGCTGGTGCTGCTTTCATTAAGCGCCAGCTAATTTCACGCTAGAGTACTAACCACGGGAGCCGTAAAGGCTGAGAGGGTCTGAAATTCAGACCGACCGATTGACCCATCCGGTAATGCGGATGCGGAAAGGAAAATCATGTCAACCATTTTGTTTACAGCCTGGGGCTATGAAGTTTCAATCCTCGAATTTGTGGCTGCTACAACTTCTCTACTGGCCGTCATTTTAGGAACAACAAAGAAAAGAATCACTTGGCCGTGGTGGGCCTTTAGCAGTGTTTTGTATGGTGTCTTCTTCTACCAAGTTGAACTGTTTGCAAGTGCTGCATTACAAATTATCTTTGTGATCGCAGCAATCTATGGGTGGTTTGGCTGGGCACCTACAGGCGCTGTTCCTGGAAATGTCTCGGGCCGTGGCCGCAGAAATATCGCTATTGCAACATTGGTAAGTGTTGCTGTTTTATCTCCCCTACTTTCACACATTGGTGCAGCAGCAACTTGGACCGATGCCTTTGTATTAATTGGCAGTTTAACTGCGCAGTTGATGATGATTTACGAAAAGTATGAAACTTGGATTGTCTGGGTAATTGTCGATGTTGTTGCGACAACTCAATACCTATTGCTTGGTTATTGGTTCACCGCGCTGCTCTACGCAATCTTTACAGTGGTAGCCGTTGTTGGTTGGAAGCGTTGGCGTGACTCTCTTAGCTATTGATGGTCCAGCAGGTGCTGGCAAGACTACCTTTGCGGCAAAACTAGAAGCAGAGTTATCACTTAAAGGGACTGTAAGAGTGATTCATATGGATGATCTCTATAACGGTTGGGAGAACGCTCTTAGTAACCCATTATCTGAAATCTTAGATCGCATCTCTACCGCCCATCTTGCCGGTAGGGAGTTTGTGATCAAGATATTTAACTGGCACACAATGGCCTTTGATCGCGAAGAGACAATCGCACCCACCGACTATTTGATTATCGAAGGAGTTGGCGCTGCCCAACAAATAGTGCGCGAAACTGGAGCAACGACGTATTGGCTAGATATCGAGCCTGAAATCGGTTTGCAACGTGTGTTAGATCGAGATGGCGCACATATTGAGGTTCAGATGCGTCAATGGCAAGTTGATCAAGAAAAACACTTTGCAAGAGATGAAACCCGCGAAAATTGCGAGTTTAAACTCACTTCGTAACTGTTTTGGGCGCGCCCTCGGTGTCTCTTACTGGTGCACTCAATAAAATCTGTACATGTCCGATCTGTCCGGTGAGCTCATTGATGGGCGCTACCAATTATTGCGCCAGGTCGCTAATGGTGGAATGGCCACGATCTATGAGGCACTAGATACCAGACTAGATCGCAAGGTTGCCGTAAAGATCATGCACGCTCACTTGGCACAAGATGAAGCTTTTGTCTCTCGCTTTATCCGAGAAGCAAAAGCTGCTGCTGCGCTAACTCATCCAAATATTGTTGCAGTCCAAGATCAAGGTTGGAACCAAAGCGGTATTCCTGCAGTCTTCTTGGTTATGGAATTCATTGAAGGCCACACACTTCGTGAATACTTAAATGAACGTGGTCGTTTTGAAATTAAAGATGCCATAAATTACTTGACTCCCATTTTGTCTGCACTCGCTGCAGCACACGACCTAGGCATCGTGCACAGAGATATCAAGCCAGAAAACATTTTGATCTCAAAAGATGGTCGCATCAAGATCGCAGATTTTGGTTTGGCTCGCGGAGAATTAATCGGAACAACCATGACAGCAGAATCCAGTGTGATCTTGGGCAGTGTTTCCTATCTATCCCCCGAGCAAGTCCAACGCGGTATTGCAGATTCACGCAGTGATGTTTATGCCGCAGGAATCGTTGCCTATGAAATGTTTACTGGTGAAAAGCCATTTAATGGTGACTCGCCTATTCAAATTGCCTACATGCATGTCAACGAAGAGATCCCTCATCTTCGCAGTAAGCGCAAAGAGATCCCCCAAGCTTTAGATGATTTGATCGCTAGTGCGACCGCTAAGAATCCTGATGACCGTCCCCGCACCGCCGGTGAGTTCCTAGAACGGTTGCAGCAGATTCAAATTGAGCTGGACCCAAAGAAGAACCAACTAGATCTTGGTTTGGATCTGCCGGTTGAACCGATCCGGGAGAAAGCTCGCAAAAAAGTTAAAGAAGAGCCGGTTAAGGAAGCAACAGTTGAGGTTAAAGAGAGCACTCGTGAGATTAAGCGCCGTGAAGAAAAGAAGAAGCGTGCAAGTAAGCGTGTGCGTAGAAATCGTAAGGTCGCTCTTATTTTGGCAATCGCACTTGGTGTTGGTGGATGGTGGACATTAGTTGGACCAGGTTCACGAGTAGTTGTTCCTTCAACTGTTGGTGGAAGTTATGACGAGGCAGTTTCAGCCTTTACTCCACTGGGACTAACCGCAGTGATTCTGGAAAACAGATATGACGAAGAGATCGCTAAGGGAAGAATCATTGAATCCGAGCCACCGGGTGGTGGAAAAGTTGATGCTGGGGGCAGTGTTAAGTTAATTATTTCCAAGGGACCAGAGCGTTACACAATCCCATCAACAACCGGATTAACACCAGAGGCTGCCCAAGTTGCAATTAGTAAATCCCCCTTAACAATTGGAACACTTACCGAGGTCTTCAACTCTGATATTCCTGCAGGATTTGTTATCTCTTCAACGCCTGCAGCCGGATCATCTGTAAAGCGCGATTCAAAGGTTGATTTAATTGTCTCTAAAGGCATTGAACAGGTTGCACTTGCTTCCTACATCGGCAAGAGCGGTGAACAAGCACTCAATGAATTAACTGAAGCTGGATTTAACGTTGAAGCTGGCTATGCATTTAGTGAAACAACTCCAGAGCTTGCAGTTATTTCACAAAGCCCAGCAGGTGGAACAACTGCAAACAAGGGTGGCAAAGTTACTATCCTTATTTCAAAGGGCCCTCGCTA
>DAIMGQ010000027.1:2515-12228 GCA_036723815.1 Candidatus Planktophila sp. | reverse complement strand
TGCTCAAACGGATTGCTAGCAGCATTTAAGTAATCCTGTGGTCCTAGCAATTCATTTTTTGCATTAGAAATCATTGATTGAAATTGGCGAGCTGGATATCGCTTTGCATCCAAATTCAATTCTTTGGCAACAATAGTTATGAGTCTTTGTGAATCAGCAGAATCATAAATACTAAAAGAGTTGCTATATCCAAGGCGGGTTGCCTCTTGACGCAAGATGCGAACACAGGCTGAGTGAAAAGTTGAGACCCACATAGATTTGGCAATGGGGCCAACTAGATCTGCAACTCGCTCTTTCATTTCACCTGCTGCTTTATTGGTGAAGGTAATTGCCAAGATTTGATATGGGGCAACATTGCGCCTAGACATTAAGTAAGCAATACGACGCGTTAATACTCGAGTTTTTCCGGATCCAGCACCTGCGACAACTAATAGTGGGCCGCCTGAATGTGTAACCGCCTCCGATTGTTGAGGATTGAGTCCCTCAAGTAACGGATCGATTTCAGTCATGAGGGTGAGTCTATTAGGCTTCATGCATGGAACCGATTGCAGATAACGAGATCAAGCGAGTCTTGGTCATCAGTGCCCACCCGGATGATTCAGATTTTGGGGCCTCCGGAACAATCGCCCAATGGGTCAAAAAGGGAATTGAAGTTGCCTATGTGTTTTGCACAAATGGCGATCAAGGTGGCGAAGAGTCTGGTTTCACAAAAGAAGAGATGCCCGCCATCCGACAGCGCGAACAACGTGCAGCTGGCGCAGCAATCGGTGTTACCGATATTACTTTCCTGAATTACGTTGATGGACATTTAGAAGCAACAATTGAATTACGTAAAGATATTGTGAGACAGATTCGAATATCTAAACCAGATCGCATTGTGTGTCAAAGTCCAGAACGTAACTGGGATCGTATTGGTGCAAGCCACCCAGATCACTTAGCTGCGGGAGAAGCAACTATTCAGGCTGTTTATCCTGATTCGCGTAATCCTTTTGCATTTACTGACCTGCTTGAAAAAGAAGGTTTAGAACCTTGGCGTGTTAAGGAGATCTGGGTTTCAGGATTTGCTCAACCTGATCACTGGGTTGATATCACCGACACCTTTGATCTAAAGATTGCAGCACTCCACGCACATGCATCTCAAACTGCGCACAACAAAGAATTGGAAAACATGGTCCGCGAGTGGGGACAACGCAATGCCGGAATGGGTGGTCTACCAGAAGGTCGTATCGCTGAAGCTTTTAAGATTGTTAACACCAACTAAACACATGAATTAAGGATTACTCAGGGCAACATTGCTTCTGCTTTATCCACCGCTTTTCCGCCACTCAATGTAGTTTTTGGTGCCCAATCTAGGTTTGCGCGCATGGAACTAGATCTCGGAATTACCTTCGGTGCGATCGCACCATTTATGAGTGACCCAACGATTGAAGAAATCTGGATTAACTCACCGGAACGAATCTTTATAGCCCGCAATGGCCGCAGCGAACTGACTAATCTGCTCTTGTCTTCAGATGATGTGCGAAACATTGTCGAACGTGCCTTGATGTGGAGTGGAAGACGTCTTGATCTTTCACATCCCTTTGTGGATGCTCGTTTACCCGATGGCAGTCGTTTGCACGTTGTTATCCCTGAAATCACTGCTCACCACTGGGCGGTAAACATCCGTAAGCACCTGATGCGTAATTCAAGTGTTAATGATTTGGTCGATCTAGGTGTCATGAATCCAGAAATAGGCACTGCACTTACCTATTGTGTGCAAGCAGGTCTAAACATTTTAGTAAGCGGTGGAACCCAGGCAGGAAAGACAACTGTTTTAAATGCACTAGCTGGCGCAATTCCACGTGGAGAGAGAGTTGTGACAATTGAAGAGGTATTTGAATTGAGCCCTCAGTTGCCAGATGTTGTGCAAATGCAAACACGAAGTGCAAATCTGCAAGGTGAAGGTGAGATTCCTTTGCGTCGGCTGATCAAGGAGTCACTGCGAATGCGTCCATCACGAATTATTGTCGGTGAAGTTCGTGAGGCCGAAGCACTTGATCTACTCATTGCCCTGAATTCTGGTCTACCCGGTATGGGTACTTTGCACGCTAACTCCCCACGTGATGCAATCGTAAAACTACAAACGTTGCCGTTACTAGCAGGTGAAAACATTTCCCATAAATTTATCGCACCTACTGTCGCATCTGCGATCGATGTCATTGTTCATACGAGCTTAGATGCACAAGGGACTCGTCGTATCAATGAGGTTGCAGCTGTAACCGGAAGATATGAAAATGATCGTGCTGAAATCGAAATGCTCTGGAAGTGGGATGGTAATCAGTACCAACGTGGAGTTGGATCTCTGCCCAATCCTGATCGATTTGCTGCAATCGGAGCACCACTTTCACAATGGTGGCATCAATGAAACTTTCCCTGCGCATTGGGATTTCAGCATCTGTCTCCACTGCTGCTGTTCTGTTAATGACCCGTTCGGTTGTGATTGCACTTGCTTTTGGAACATTGGCCGCCGGAATTGCATTTGTCACTGTGCGAGCCAAGAACAATCTCAACGAGGCAGCGTTGATTGCTGCCTGGCCAGAAGTAATTGATCATTTAATGTCAGGAATTCAATCTGGGCTTTCACTCACCGAGTCATTGGCTGGGCTTTCAACTCGAGGACCAGAGGTGTTGCGTCCTGCATTTACGCAATTCAAAGCAACTTTGTATGGAAGTGGTGATTTAACCCAAGCGATTGAAGAGCTCAAGGCCGTATTTGCCCATCATGGAAGCGATCAAATATTTGAAGCACTGATTATTTCTAAAGCACTCGGCGGCAGTGAGTTACTACAAATTCTCAGATCATTAGGTGATTTCCTGCGTCAAGACTTGGCTTTGCGCCGAGAGATTGAAGTCAAACATGGGTGGATTAAAAACTCAGCACATCTTTCAGCTGCTGCGCCATGGATTCTGCTTTTATTACTTTCAACCCAGCCAAGTACCGCAGCTGCATATTCCACACCGACCGGAGCGATGATTTTAATCGCAGGTCTTGTCATGACAGCTATTGCTTACATCTGGATGAATCGATTGGGTCGCCTGCCACAAACTCCCCGAGTTTTTGTAGGAGGCGCACGATGAATGCAATTCTTTTGGTTACAGCACTATTGGCCATCCCAGCAGGTTTCTTGATAGTTATAGGTGATGAGGTTGATCCAATAGAAGAAGCCCAACGTGTGGTCAGGAAGAATGCGAAGAAAAGTGGCGACCGCACACAATTGAGATCACGGTTAGAAGAGTTAGGGCGAGGAACTGAAAGAGAGTATGTTGATTTTAGAATTAAGCAGTATGGCTATTGCGCAGCGGCTTCAGCTCTTTCATTTACTGTTGTTCTAGTTCTTTTGCACAGTCCTCTATTAGCTGTATTTAGCGCGGCATTATTAGGTGTTTTAACTTATGTATTGATGGATCGCGAGCTAACAAAAGAGATTAAGAAGCGGCGCGAACTAATCGAGTCTGAATTTCCGGCAGTCATTGAGATGCTGACTTTGGCGATTGCAGCTGGCGAGACGCCTATGAGTGCAATGCTGCGGATTGCTAACTCTGCAGATGGACAACTGGCTAAGGAGTTTCAAATAGTTGTTGCTGGCGTGCGATCTGGATTGCCCTTGAATGAAACGCTAGATGCAATGGGCCGTCGAGTTAAATCTGTAATGATTCGTCGCTTTGTAGATGCATTGGTCACTGCAACATTGCGTGGTGCACCGCTGGTTGAAGTTCTCTCTCGCCACGCTGTTGAAGCCCGCGGCAATCAAAGAAATCGAGTTATGGGAGCGGCTGGTAAGGCTGAAATATCAATGATGATTCCAGTTGTATTCCTTATTCTGCCGATCTCCATCCTCTTTGCACTATGGCCTTCATTAACAAACTTAAATATGTTTGCTAGTTAAGCAGCACTTTCCTCGCGCTCTTTGCTCTTAACATTGAGTTCGATGAGTTCGCCCTCTGCATTGCGTGCAGCGATCTCTTTCAACGTTGGTCGTCCAGCTTTGCGCTTCTTGGCAATGATGCGACCTTCTTCAAATAATTCTCCGCCCCACACACCTGCCGGCTCTTGGCGCGATAGGGCACCTTCTAAGCACTGTGCGCGCACAGGACATCCGCCACAGAGTGACTTCGCCTCTTGCACTTGCATCTCATCCTCAGAAAAGTAGAGCTCAGGATCTGCTGTGTGGCATGGCAAATTAAATGATGACCCGTCTGAATAGGTGCCTGTTACGGCGTCCAAACCGATCTTGTCATCTGCCCAGCCTGGTACTAGTAGTTCACTGAAGAGAACGCTCATGTTCTCACCTCTTCTTTCTGTTAGATCTTGCTTCGGTCTCTTGTGGTTGTCGTTGGTTTTCTGGAGTGAAGTTTGTTTTGGAAAAACAAAAAGGGCTCCGAATCCTTTTGGATTCGAGGCCCTTGGCTTTTAGTTCTAAATCGATTTATTCGATTGAACCACCATTGGCCTCGTATCCGGCATAAAAAGCTGCGTAAAACGCTGGCTTCGTTGCATGCCAAGTAGAAGGCTTATTGGTTGTATGAGCAGAAGGAATCACAGCAGAACGCATTGCGTTTACTGATACGAATGATGCGTTAGACATATTCGTTCCTTCCGTCATTTTCACCCCCGCCATGGGAATGAAGTTATAACTATAAACCATGGGTTGAGGTACTGGCAAGGCAATTAATTCCCCGCATAAATGAGCGTAAATCGGCTAGTTAGCCAGGCCCGCTTCAGCCAAGAACCGTGAGGCTTTTCCGCGATAGCTGAGGCGAAGATCAGATTTTGCACGCGTAATGCCAACATAGAACAAACGACGCTCTTCATCAATTGATGCTTGATCACCTGTGGTGCTGTTGTTTTCAAGAGGCAGGATTCCATCGCTCACACCAATTAAAAAGACTCGTTCCCATTCAAGTCCCTTTGCTGCATGCAGCGTTGCAAGAGTTGTGACAGGCATCGTTGGAGGATTGTTTTGTTGAACGCGATCTTCAACTTCGCGCAGGTAGGCACGCAAATTCTTTGGGGTAAATCCAGAATCGCTATCTAGCTCGCGAGCAAGGTGTAAAAGTGCTGCGATTCCATCGATGGCTCCCCCAGTTAAAAATGGTTGGGCAAGGGTACGAAGTTCATCAAGCCATGAAACACCTTCTGTTGGAATAACAGATGCGGTGCGAACCTGCTTTAAGAAGTCTCGAACCTCTTTGCGTTCAAAGAAGCGCTCAGTGTTTCGAACTTGATATGGCAAGTTCGCCGCATTCATCGCTCTTTCCAAACCATTTAATTGATTATTAGTTCGGGCAAGAACAGCAATCTCTTGCGCAGGTGTCCCTTCAGAGATCAGCTTCGTAATATCACGAACGATTCCTGCAATCTCTGCAGACTCATCGTTATATGCAGTAATTGTTGGTTTGCTGCCGTGATCATTGATTGCGACCAGTTCATTGCCCATCGCACCTTTACGAAGGATGCTATTAGCGGTGAAGATGATTTCAGGGGTTGAGCGATAGCCAGTTGTTAACCGCACAACCTCAGCCTCAGGAAAGCGTTGCGTAAAGGAATTGAGAAACACTGGCGTTGCACCAGCAAAGGAGTAAATAGTTTGTGCAGGATCACCAACAACACATAACTCTTGGCGTGAACCAAGCCAGGCATTGATTAAGCGCTGCTGCAGCGGTGAAATATCCTGATACTCATCAACAGTGAAGAAGCGGTATTGATCTTGAACGCGCTCCCGAACTTCTCGTTCTTCTTCAATCATTGCTGTTGTCAGGAGTAAAACATCTTCAAAATCAATTGCGCGTTCTTGGTGCTTCACGCTTTCATAGGCGGTATAGACCTTCGCCAATTGTTCTGGATTAATACGAGGCTTAACTGTGCGCTTAAGGGATTCGCTTAAGTAATCAGAAGGTGAAATCTGCGAAACCTTGGCCCATTCAATCTCTGTTGCAATATCGCGCAGTAAATCGCGGGAAGTAATTGAAAGCTCACCCTGTAATTGAGCCCGCTTGATCGCCTCCGTTAGAAATCCGCTCTTGGTTGTGAGCAAATCAGGGGTGCGACCACCAAATACTTGTGGCCAAAAGAAGGTGAGCTGCTTAAGTGCTGCTGCGTGGATGGTGCGGGCTGCAACAGCTGGAACGCCAAGTGAGCGTAGGCGTGTGCGCATTTCACCAGCAGCACGTGCGGTAAATGTAAGTGCCAAAACTTTGTGCGGATCCATAGTGCCAATAGCTGCGGCATATGCGATGCGGTGTGTGATTGCGCGAGTTTTACCTGTTCCAGCCCCTGCAATGACACAAACAGGTCCTCGTGTAGCAAGTGCAACTGCGCGTTGTTCATTATCTAGAGCCTCAAGAATTTCTTCTGCGCGTAGGTTTCCTACGGCCTCCACGATTCACCACCACGTAACTGATCGCGCGTATAGCCATCAACCCGCGTGTACCAAGCTTCAATCATGCGACGGGCAACTGAAATTTTTGGCGGCAATAAAATATCTTGAGCAGCAACAGCAGCCTTCATCTCATCACGTGAAAGCCAGCGTACTTCAGTAATTTCAGTCCCATCTGGGCGTGCCTCCTCTGGACGATGTGTAATTGCTTCAAATGCAATCATGATCGATGCCGGAAATGGCCAAGGCTGTGAGGTTAAATACTTAATCTCTGATGCATACACGCCTGCTTCTTCAAAGACTTCTCGAGAAACACACTCTTCAAAAGATTCACCGGTTTCAACAAAGCCGGCAAATGTTGAAAAGCGCTTGTCCGGCCAGATTGGTTGGTGACCTAAAAGAATTCGATCATCTTTATCTTTTACCAAAACAATAACTGCAGGGTCAGTGCGTGGATGATGTTGTGTTGCATCGTCAGGACACACACGAACACTGCCGCCAAGATCACTCATAGTCTCGGCACCACATCTGGCGCAATGTGTGTGGGTGACATGCCAGTTAGCTAAACCAACTGCGTGCATGGCAAGTGCCAGTTCGTCAGCATCTAGATTTCCACCGACTTCTCGCAAAGATTTAAATCCTTCATACTTTCGTTTTTCAAACTCTTCAGTCCCATCATCTTCTGGTGGGTTAATCCATGTGGTGTTCCAGGCAAAGAAGGCCTGATTATCGTCACGGCCCACACCTAAGAAGAAACGATCGCCTTCAACAAATATCTCTTGCGCAGCTTTCACAGCAGCGGCATCAATAAAGGTCAAAGATTCATCGCCTGCGCTCAAGCGCGCATCAACTAAATGAATAATCTGCGCAGATTTCCAAAGTTCGGCCAATTTTGCGGCATCGGTGCGCAGCTCGCTTTCGCGATTAATTGGTGGCAACGCGCTCATAGGGGTGAACGCTACTAGCCTTGGGCGGTGCGCGTAACCTCATGGAATTTGCTGCATGGATTGGCCATTCCGCCTGATCCAGCAGTTGATGCCGCTGCCCTTTTAGAGGCTGAAATACTCAATTTAAAGAGTGATGTCATTGGCGTCCAGGAAGTTGATTACTTTCTAGAACGATCTGGAAATCACAATCAAGTTGGAAATATTGCAACTGTTATGGGGGCGGCTGACTGGGCTTTTGCGCCTTCATTGTTTGGCAATCCCGATGAAAAATGGCGCAAACCTGAAAGTACAGATTTAAAAATAGTGACAAACAAAAGTCAAGAAGGTGAGGCCGGTTATGGAATCGGAATGGTTTCACTATTGCCCGTTAAATCCTGGCATCGCTTAGATTTAAAGGGAGCACCCTTTGGTGTTTTCATGATGTTTCCTGTTGACGGCAAATTAAAGCGTTTCTATGTGCGCGATCATCCAAGAAGCGCACTTGCTGCACATCTAGAAAATGGTTGGTTGATTGTTAATACCCATCTTTCTTTTGTGCCCTTTTACAATTACAAACAATTAGTTTTGATTAAGCGTTGGTCTCACACATTAGGTATTGACCCACACAAAATAATCATTATGGGTGATATGAATATTCCATTTACTAAAGTTGTGGCAGGAATAAAGTGGCACTCACTTGGAAGTGGTAATACTTTTCCAAGCTGGCTACCAAAGGTTCAAATTGACTTTATGTTGTCGCAAACCCTTAAAGCCAGAGATGTTCAGCAGATTACTTATTCACACAAAGGAATGAGCGATCATCTGCCTTTGCAGATAGAGATTCCTACAGAGTCTCAACGGATGAAATCAAAGAAATAAGCGCTGCCTCATCCAAAAGATCTGCTGGCTGATCAGTAACTCCCGTTGGCACATAATGGAACGCCGCAGAAACCTTTGAGATTTCACATCCTGATAACTTCGCCCACGCCAAGCGATACATCGCTAACTGAACCTGAGCCGACTTACCTAACTGCTTTGATCCAGTCTTCCAATCCACAACCTGGAAGCCATCACCATCGGCATAGACCGCATCGATTCGACCGCGGATTAACACGCCAGCAATGGTTGTTTCAAAGGGAACTTCGACTCGGGCTGGTGTGCGATTGGCAAAGTTGCTCTTGAGCCAGGTGGCTTTTAAATCCTCTAACTTTGAATCATCATCTAGTGGATCTAAGTAATCCAAGTACTCATCACCAAACAAGGTAGCAGCATCTGTGAATTGGCGTTCAACCCATAAGTGAAAAGCGGTTCCGCGACGTGAATATGGATCTTGCCCACGTGGCATCGGCCGACGAATGTTCAGTGCAAGTTCTTGCGGGTTTTCATGGAGTGCAACCAATGTTGATGTTGAAAGACGGGTTGGTAGTGCAACCTGAACAAGATCTGAGGCGCGATTTCGTTGCTCGGTAATCAAACTATGAGCATCCATAATCCAGGAGTTCACTTCGCCATCTTGTGAATCAATGAGTGGATGCACATCAGATGAGTTAACTAATGCAATAGCTGCATCAAATTGTGCGCGCTTATCTCCTAGGTAATCTCGTGGCCAGATGGCCGTTTGTGGATTCTCAAGTGTTGGATTTTCAACACCGTCTTCAGGGGCCGCAACATCACTAATGAGTCGACCACCATGCGCACTTGCAGCACCAGCGATGAGCGTGAAGATATTTGATGGAGAAACAGAGTTAGCCCCATCTCGCCACCATGAAGTTGTGCAGATCAAGTGTGTGCGAGCACGGGTCACAGCAACATATGCAAGACGCATCTCTTCGCGCATCTTGATGTGATCAACACATTGGCGCGCAAACTCTTTAATCGCTTTTGCCGCATCACTGTTCTTGGTAATCCCATCTAGTGTGAAGTGTGGAAGCTCATGAGCATCACCACGCAAAGCAAAAGGAACATGCTTTTCATTCTTTAACCAGTTATCCGGGTCAGAGCGATTAACACCAGGGAATGTGCCTTCAGATAATCCAGGAACTGCCACAACATCCCACTCGGCGCCCTTTGCCATGTGAACTGTAAGGATTTGAACTACATCTGTACGGACTTCAGGGGCCCCAACCTTTAGCCCACCTTCTTCATCAGAGGCAACATCTAACCAATCCAGGAATGCTGAAACAGAGCCACCGCTGCGTTCAAACTTTGCTGCCTCATCTAGGAAACGATCAAGGTGTCTGCGACCTGTCTGTGTTCCTTCGCGCACAGTAATTTCTGATTCAAGCGTTAAGTAGTTTTCAATCTCAGTTACTAGATCTGTAATCTGTCCTCCTGCGCGTGAGCGCAAGCGACGCAGATCTTGTGCAAATGA
>DAIMGQ010000027.1:0-2415 GCA_036723815.1 Candidatus Planktophila sp. | reverse complement strand
GCATCAGGATCGGTAATGATCTTCATCAAGGTCACCACATCTGCAACCTCTGGAATATGGATGAGCCCACCGATGCCAATGACTTCAACAGGCAGATCCTGTTCACGCAATGCATTTTCAATGGAAGGGATCTGACTACGCTTTCGCACCAAGACAGCAAAAGATTTACCAGCTTCTGGATTCCATAACCCTTTGAAATATTCAGCGATAGCTTGGGACTCAGTTTCAACTGTTTCATAGATTCCATAGGCAAGCTCACCCGCGCCAGCACCATTACGTGCTTCAAGTTCAACCACTTGCTGACCACCATCTGCTTTGATTTGTGCGCTAATGGCATTGGCCGCAGCCAAGATGATTGCGTCATTTCGAAATGTTGTTGGTAGTGAGAACTGCTCAGTTCCTGTTTGACCTTGCGCCTTTGGGAAGTACTTATGGAAAGAGGCCATAGTGCCGGCAGAGGCCCCGCGCCAAGTGTAAATAGCCTGTGATGGGTCTCCCACAGCCATTACTGGGTGTCCTGCTCCATAGAGAGAAGACAACATCCGCACCTGAGATTGAGATGTGTCTTGGTACTCATCTAATAACACAACTGTGTACTTGCCACGCTCTAAGGTGCCAACATCTTCAAAGTTTTGTGCAATGTCAGCAGCTAGCGACATCTGATCATCAAATGAAAGCTCACCTGATGCTTTGCGACGCTCCATAAATGCTTCAACCATCGGCAATAAAGAGTTGCGCTGGCGCATTGCACGAGCCACTGCCCGCGTATCTTCATTAGTACTGCCACCTAGTAACTGCAGCTTTTCTAACATTCCATTACCGATGACTTCGATATCTGCAGCCTTAACTTGATGCTCCAACATAAATTTAGACAGACCCAGCAAATCCTTAATTACTGTGCTGACTGCGCTGTCATTGCGATATGAATCATCAGACCAATTACGCACAACATCAGATGCGATCTGCCAAATTGCTGCCTCGCCCAGCGGATCTGCATCAGCATCTATTCCGTAACGGATGGCATGTTCGCTCAGTAATTTGCCTGCATATGAATGGTAGGTAGTAACAGAGGTACTAGATGATGTGATGTGCTTAAACTCTGGCAGTTGTGAGAGCTGACGCAAGCGCTTGCGGATTCGAACAGAGAGCTCACCAGCAGCTTTACGGGTGAAGGTAAGGCCCAAGATTTGATCAGGGGTTGCAAAACCATTGGCAACTAAATACAAAACACGGTTACTCATTGTCTCTGTCTTGCCAGAACCTGCACCTGCAATAACAACAGCGGGTTCGAGCCCACTACTAATGATCGCTGATTGATGCTTAGTAATCGGCTTGATCTGTGAACCAAACTTTGGATGTGCCTGCAGCTTTGCAATGATCTCTTCAGGTGTGTACTTAGCCTCGGTCATGACTCATTCACCGCCCGTCCATCACTTTGAACAGGGCAGGATTTCCTTACTGGGCAGCCTTTACAGCGCTTATTAACAGTGGCAAAGAAGGTAGCAGCCCCCATGCCCTCACCGATTGTTTCGATCGTCGCCTTCGTCTCTTCTATGTCAATTGCATACTGCTGACGGATAGAAGCACCCGCACTACCAGTCCCCAAATACACAAGTTCTGCGCCAGCCGACTTGGTGCCTTCTGCAAATCCACCTTCTGCAACACCTAACTGATAACTAGCAAGTTGCAAATTCTTCTTGGCATCCTCTTTACTAATTGCAGTATTGCCAGTTTTAAAGTCAATGATAAAAAGCGAACCATCAGCTTCAACTTCAAGGCGATCCACAGTTCCAATAATGCGAGCACGCCCCAACTTCACATCAAATCTAAGTTCAGCTCCCTTTACTTCCCGCTTTGTTTCTTTGTGATACTCCACAAATTTTTCAAGCATGATCACGGCAGACTCTAGATGTGAGGCACTGACCCAGCCACTGTCTGGATCAATTAACTTCCAAGAGTTTTGTAAGGATTCAATTAGCTGTTCACGACTTGTTCCTGGTTCTTGCACCATCTTGGCGGCAAAAGCGTGAATGGCAGAGCCCAAAACTTGTGCGGTGCTATCACCATCTGAGCCACCATTGTTTTGCAAGAACCACTTCACACCGCACTCCACAAAGCTTTCAGCACCCGACGGAGAAACAACAACCTCTTTATCTGCATCTATAACCGGTGCATCAGTACTTAAGGGCACAGAACCAATCCAACTCATTGGATTTGCAAGGTGAATGCCTTCAATACTCATCGCCTTTAATAATGCTGCAGCCTCTTTTGCCTTTGGTCCATCTAACTGCGAACGAAGTTCAGCCACCAAGGCAGGTGCGGTAATGGGTCTTGGCACATCTGTAATCACGTGCTCATCATCATCAGTCTTATTGACCATTACTTCAATTGCCTCAAAGAACTGCGATGGTTCCT
>DAIMGQ010000026.1:2291-12519 GCA_036723815.1 Candidatus Planktophila sp. | reverse complement strand
TTATCTCTCATTATTTTAGCCTTTGCCACTGTCGGCACCTTGCTCGGCACATCACGCATCCGAGGCTTAGTGGCGTTATCAATGGGTCTAGTAATTGGATTAATTGGAGCAGATCTTCAATCAGGTGCGCTGCGACTTACATTTGGTAATCTCAATGCAATTGATGGAATCGAAACTGTCACAGTTATTGTTGCCATCTTTGCTCTTGGTGAAACTTTATATCTAGCAAGTCGCCACACAATGATCAAGGCTTCTGTCTTGCAGATTAATGGAAAAGCATGGATGACCCGTGAGGATTTCAAACGCTCATGGAAGCCATGGCTTCGTGGAACTGCAATTGGTTTTCCACTCGGAGTAATTCCTGCAGGTGGTTCAGAGGTTCCAACCTTCTTGTCATATGGTGTTGAAAAAGCATTGTCGAAGAATAAAGATGAGTTTGGTAAGGGTGCGATCGAAGGCGTGGCAGGACCAGAGGCAGCTAACAATGCAAACGCAGCAGGTGTCTTAGTTCCAATGCTTGCACTTGGTCTACCAACATCTGCAACGGCCGCGGTAGTTCTTGTTGCATTCCAATCATTCAATATTCAACCAGGGCCGATGCTTTTCCAGACTAATCCTGAAATTGTGTGGGGATTGATCGCATCACTCTTTGTCGGAAACTTCTTGTTACTAGTGCTAAACCTTCCTCTTATTCGTTTTTGGGTCATGTTGCTTAAGATCCCATCACATTATTTATATGCAGGAATTACTACCTTTGCACTCCTTGGTGCCTATGCCCTCAATAACTCAACCTTTGATCTGCAAGTTGCACTTGTTATCGGCGTAGTCGGGTTCTTGTTCCGCAGATTTGGAGTGCCAATTACTCCCTTGATCATCGGTGCAATCCTTGGCCCCCTGTCAGAGCTTTACTTCAAGAGAGCGTTGCAAATTAGCCAAGGTGACTGGCATATTTTGATTGCTGGAGTGTTCCCTAAGGTTATTTACGGCATCTTATTGTTGGTAATAATTGGTCCACTTGTTTGGAACTTTAAGAAGCAGTTTGCCGTAAAGAAGTAAATGTCAGCAGAAAAGCTTTTACCTTGGGCTAAGCCTCTTCTACTTTCTTCCACCCTTACGCAAGCAACGATTTACGTTCTTCGCCCGATGATTACTTATCGCGCAATCGAATTGGATGCCAACGCGGCACAAGTTGGTTTGATCGCTGCGCTGTATGCATTGTTTCCGGTAATCCTCGCACTTCAATTTGGTTCGTGGGTGGGCAAGTTAGGTGAAGCAAAGTTTGTAATTTATGGAACTGTGGCGATGATGTTTACTTCAGCAGCACTTATATTTTCTAATTCTTTAGTCACATTAGCAATTGCAACCGCAGCAGCTGGACTAGCTCACTTAGCATGCATGGTTGGTGGGCAATCAATGGTTGCACTTCGCGCACCACGTCAAAGTTATGACCGATACTTTGGCTTCTACACCTTTAGCGCATCTGTTGGACACATGCTTGGACCAATTATTGCTTCCGTTGTTGCTGGTTCTAACGGAACATTGCCTAAATCAACTTCAAATGCTTTCTTACTGGGTGTTGTGCTAACGATTATTGCTCTTGTTCCGGTCATTAGATGGCGCAATGAGAAGCCAACTGTTGAAGGTAAGGAAAACTCCGAAGGGACATTTAAGGCCGCAGTAAGTCTTGTGAAGCGTCCAGGAATTATGGCCGCTATCTATATCTCGCTAGCAATCTCATCTGTGGCAGATGTGCTGGTTGTTTTCTTGCCTCTGTTTGGAACTGAAAATAACTTCTCGCCATATGCAATTGGCGCAATCTTGGCTATACGTGCCGGCACAACAATGATGTCGCGATTGTTTTTGGGACGCCTGAGCAATCGTTTTAGTACATTCCAATTACTCTGGTGGAGCACGATTATTTCGACACTTTGCTGTGTTGCAATGGCATTTGCACATACGCCAATCACATTAGGAGCGATCGTCTTTGTTGCAGGATTTTCCTTAGGAGTTGGACAGCCTTTAACGATGTCACTTGTTTCGCAAAAGACTGAAAGTTCTGAGCGTGCATTGGCTGTTTCTGCCCGCTTGATGGGTAATCGATTTGGGCAATTTTTGGTGCCGGCGCTGGCAGGTTCATTGGCTGCAGCATCTGGGGCAGGAGCGGTCTTTATTGGCCTTGCGGTGCTACTGGCAACATCAATTTTCAGCGTAAAACGCAACTGATTTGTGGCCTGAATTACAACCATGTAGTTCTAAGAGGCCGATTTCCCTTATTTGGGCCTGCGCCCTAAACTACGAGTTCGCTTGTTTCACGCTTAAAACAGAAATGTAGGTACAGCTTGGCTAGTAAAGATGGCGCCATCGAAATGGAAGGCACCGTAGCTGAGGCTTTACCTAACGCAATGTTTCGCGTGGAGCTAACAAACGGACATAAAGTCCTCGCTCACATAAGCGGCAAGATGCGAAAGAACTACATTCGTATTCTTCCTGCCGATCGTGTGATTGTGGAAATGAGTCCGTACGACCTAACAAAGGGTCGAATTATTTATCGTTATAAGTAACAAGGGGAGCAATAAACATGAAGGTTAATCCAAGCGTTAAGAAGATTTGCGATAAGTGCAAAGTCATTCGCCGCAAGGGTCGCGTCATGGTCATTTGCGAAAACCTGCGTCACAAGCAACGTCAAGGATAAATAAGCACTAACAAACTCGTAATACGACTTCACGCGAGTGAAGACCTTTGGACTGGTAGGCCAGAGAACAGTATTGCGGAGGACCTCCAGATATAGATAGGTAGATACATGGCACGTCTCGTCGGTGTCGATCTTCCACGCGAAAAGCGTTTGGAAATCGCACTCACTTACATTTTTGGAATGGGTCTTACTCGTTCTCAAAAAACATTAGCAGCAACTGGCATTAGTCCAGACATTCGCGTTAAGGATTTGCAGGAATCAGATCTAGCAAAGCTGCGCGAATACATCGAAGCGAACTTCAAAATCGAAGGTGACCTTCGTCGTGAAATTTCTGGCGACATTCGTCGCAAGGTTGAAATCCAGAGCTACCAAGGTATTCGTCACCGCAAGGGACTACCTGTTCGTGGTCAGCGCACACATACAAATGCGCGTACACGTAAGGGACCTCGTAAGGCAATTGCAGGTAAGAAGAAGGTGACTAAGTAATGGCCGCTCCTAAATCAAAGACTGCCGCTCCAGCTAAGGGCAAAGTTAAGATCCGTAAGAAGGAAAAGAAGAATATTGCTGTTGGTAAAGCGTTCATTAAGAGCACTTTCAACAACACAATTATTTCTATTACTGATCCAACCGGCGCTGTAATCTCATGGTCATCATCTGGCCAAGTTGGTTACAAGGGCTCACGTAAGTCAACTCCATTCGCAGCACAGCTTGCAGCAGAAGCAGCAGCTCGTCGCGCACAGGAGCACGGCCTGAAAAAGGTTGATGTATTTGTTAAGGGACCAGGTTCTGGTCGCGAAACTGCAATCCGTTCATTGCAAGCAGCAGGCCTAGAGGTTGGAGCCATCTCTGATGTAACTCCAGCTCCACACAACGGCTGCCGCCCACCGAAACCACGTCGAGTTTAAGGAAGGAAGAGAATAAATGGCTCGTTATACCGGAGCAGACTGCAAGCGTTGCCGTCGCGAAAAAGTAAAGCTCTTCCTTAAGGGCACAAAGTGCGATGGACCAAAGTGTCCTATCGAATCTCGTCCTTATCCACCTGGCCAGCACGGTCGTGGTCGCTCAAAGGAATCTGAATACCTATTGCAGATGCGCGAAAAGCAAAAGTGCGCACGTATTTATGGTGTTCTAGAAAAGCAGTTCCGTGGTTACTACGAAGAGGCTAACCGCAAGCAGGGTAAGACTGGTGAAAACCTTCTTGTCATTCTTGAAACACGTTTGGACAACGTTGTGTTCCGTGCAGGCTTTGCAAAGAGCCGCGACATGGCACGTCAGCTAGTTCGTCACGGTCACTTCTTGGTAAATGGTAAGAAGGTAAACATTCCTTCATTCCGTGTCTCTGCAATGGACATCATTGATGTTCTTCCAAAGTCACTGGATCTCACACCATTCATCGTTGCTAGCGCAGAGCTTGGCGAGAAGGCAGTACCAGCATGGATGGAGATTGTTGGTTCGCAGATGCGCATCATCATTCACTCAGTTCCTGCTCGTGCAGTCATCGACACACAGGTTCAAGAGCAGCTCATCGTTGAACTGTATTCCAAGTAATTTTTGAAAGTTGTGTGCGCAAGCACGCAACATGCGGGCAGTACTTAGTAAGGCCCCTGATTGAAGGATCAGGGGAAAGAGCGGAAATCAAATAGTGGATTTCCCCGAATGAAGAGGAGCAGCAGTGCTAATTGCACAACGTCCAACTCTCAGCGAAGAAGTAGTTTCTGAGCATCGCTCACGGTTCATCATTGAGCCACTAGAGCCAGGTTTTGGTTACACACTTGGCAACAGCATGCGTCGTACATTGCTTTCATCTATTCCAGGTGCAGCAGTTACAAGCATTCGCGTTGCAGGTGCACTTCACGAGTTCACCACTCTTGAAGGCGTCAAGGAAGATCTGACCGATATCGTTTTGAACATCAAGAACTTGGTGCTTTCATCAGATAACGATGAGCCAGCTGTTGTTTACATCCGCAAGTCAGGTGCCGGTGTTGTTACTGGTGCAGACATTGCAGTTCCAGCAGGCGTAGAAGTTCACAACCCTGAGCTTCACATTGCAACACTTAACGGCAAGGGCAATCTTGAGATTGAACTTACAGTTGAGCGTGGTCGTGGATACGTAACTGCTGTACAAAACAAGCAGGCTGGCGCAGAGATCGGTCGCATTCCTGTTGACTCAATCTATTCACCAGTTTTGAAGGTTACATACAAGGTAGAAGCAACTCGCGTTGAACAGCGCACAGACTTCGATCGCCTTGTTGTAGATGTAGAAACAAAGCCATCAATGAAGCCACGCGATGCAGTTGCATCAGCTGGTCGCACATTAGTTGAGCTATTCGGACTTGCACGCGAGCTAAATCTTGATGCTGAAGGTATCGAGATGGGGCCATCTGTTATGGATGCCGCTCTAGCTGCTGATCTTGCTCTTCCTATCGAAGATCTAGATCTAACAGTTCGTTCATACAACTGCTTGAAGCGCGAAGGCATTCACACAGTTGGAGAGCTAGTTAACCGTTCAGAGGCTGACTTGCTAGATATCCGTAACTTTGGTTCAAAATCAATTGATGAGGTCAAGGCAAAGCTTGTCTCAATGGGAATGTCTCTAAAGGACAGCCCAGTTGGTTTCGATCCAACACAACATCAGAACTACAACGCATCAGTCGACGATGATTTCGTCGATGCAGAGCAGGCTTAGGAGATAAAAAATGCCAACACCAAGTAAAGGTCCTCGTCTGGGTTCAGGCCCATCACATGAGCGACTACTCCTACGCACACTTGCAGAGCAGTTGTTCGAGCACGGCAAGATCACAACAACCGAGGCAAAGGCTAAGCGCCTGCGTCCATTAGCGGAAAAGTTAATTACTTTCGCTAAGAAGGGTGATCTAGCTGCACGTCGTCAGGTCATGGCACAGATTCAAAACAAGGGCGTAGTACACACGCTTTTCACTGAAATTGGTCCAAGCTTTGCAACACGCGAAGGTGGCTACACACGTATTACTAAGGTCGGTCCTCGCAAGGGTGACAACGCACCTATGGCAGTAATTGAATTAGTAACAGAGAAAGCTAACTAAGTCTTTATCACTTAGAAATTATTCTCATGACGGAACCCACTCTCTACCCTGAGAGTGGGTTTCTTCGTTTGCGGATTGATCTTGCATACGACGGAACAAACTTTTTTGGCTGGGGAAAGCAACCAGATCGCAGAACTGTTCAAGAAGAAGTAGAAAAAGCTATTGGCACAGTTACACAATCAAAGATTGATTCAATTGTTGCCGGCAGAACGGATGCTGGAGTCCATGCCACAGGCCAGGTAATTCATGTTGATGTTCCAGAGGGTATTAATCTAGAAGAGCTCGGCTACAAACTAAATCGCATCTTGGATACCGATGTTCGCATCATGAATGTCTCTGTGGCACCTGTTGCATTTCATGCCCGATTTTCAGCACTGCGCCGCCACTACACCTACAAGATTTTGGATGCTAATCAGGTCATTTCTCCGCTGCATCGCTTTGATGTTGCATCCTGGTATCGCCCACTAGATATTGAGGCAATGAATCAAGCGAGCGCGCTATTGCTGGGGGATCATGATTTTGCTGCCTATTGCAAGTTCCGCGAAGGTGCGACGACTATTCGCCAGCTGCAAAAGTTTGAATGGGTAAGGGATTCTGAAGGTTATTTAATTGGTGATGTTGTGGCAGATGCCTTTTGTTATTCAATGGTTCGCAATTTGGTAGGTGCTGTTGTTTGTGTTGCTGATGGACGTTTTGGTCCTGAATGGATCGCAGAGACCTTGGCAAATAAGGTGCGAATCTCTGACAGTTTGGTCTTTCCGGCATGTGGTCTGACCCTGCGACAGGTGGATTACCCGTCGGATTCAGAGCTTTTAGATAGGGCTGCAAAAACGGTGGCGCGTCGTGAATCTATGGGGGATGAGTAGGAGCGTTTAAGGGCCATTTTGACCCCTGAGCCTGACGCGGGTACCCTTACTCCTCTGTGCCTGACAAAGGCACCGTCATTAATCTCTACAAGAAGGTAGGCAAAAGCGTGCGTACATACAGTCCAAAAGCTGGTGATGCGGTCCGTAACTGGCACATCATCGATGCACAAGATGTGGTCTTGGGCCGTCTTGCAACACATGCTGCCGTCCTACTTCGTGGAAAGCACAAGCCAACATTTGCTCCACACATGGACATGGGTGACTTCGTTGTTGTTATCAATGCAGAAAAGATTGCACTGTCAGGTAACAAGGCAACACAGAAGTGGTCTCACCATCACTCAGGTTTCCCAGGCGGTTTAACTTCTACCGTGTACGGCGAGCTTATTGAAAAGCACCCAACACGCGCAGTTGAAAAGGCAATCAAGGGAATGCTTCCAAAGAATTCACTCGGTCGTCAGATCGCATCAAAGCTAAAGGTGTACGCAGGTCCAGAACACCCACATGCTGCACAAGCACCAAAGCCATATGTATTCAATCAAGTTTCACAAATCGTGAAGTAAAGGAACAGTAAATGTCAGAGAATCTAGAACTAATCGACAACGAAGAAGCTCCTACTTCATACTCTTCATCAACACCAGCAGCAGCGACTAACCGTCCAGCAATCAAGGCACCAGGTGGTGGCACAGGCCGTCGTAAGGAAGCTGTTGCACGTGTTCGCCTAGTTCCAGGAACAGGTCGCTGGGTTGTTAACGGTAAGACTCTAGAAAATTATTTCCCAAACAAGGTTCACCAGCAGTTAGTTTCTGAGCCATTCCGCACAGTTGGTGCTGAAAACCAGTACGACGTCTTTGCACGTATCAACGGTGGTGGAGTTTCAGGTCAAGCTGGCGCACTTCGTTTAGGTGTTGCTCGTTCACTCAATCAAATTGATGAAGAAGCAAACCGTCCAGCACTTAAGAAAGCTGGATTCCTTTCACGTGATGCACGTGTTATTGAGCGCAAGAAGTACGGCCTTAAGAAGGCACGTAAGCGTTCTCAATACTCAAAGCGTTAATTCACTTTTACCAAAGGAGTTCAATTGGCGCTTTTTGGCACCGATGGAATCCGTGGCTTAGCCAATCGTGATCTCACCGCAGAACTTGCTCTAGATGTTTCTGTTGCCGCTGCGCACATATTGGTAGAAAGCTCATCAAATAAGGACCATCAGCCAACTGCAATTGTTGGGCAAGATTCACGCGCATCAGGAGAGTTCCTAGAAGCAGCCGTTGTTGCTGGTTTAACGAGCGCAGGAATTAACGTGTATCGGGTTGGCGTATTACCAACACCTGCAATTGCACACCTTGTTGCTGAATCAAAAGCAGACTTAGGCGTCATGATTTCCGCCTCCCACAACCCAATGCCAGATAACGGAATTAAGTTATTTGCCCGTGGTGGTGGCAAGTTAGATGATGCAATTGAAGCTCGAATCGAAGCCCGCATGGGTGAGGATTGGGAGCGCCCAACTGGTCGCAATGTTGGTCGTGCAATCAATGATGACACCGCAACAGAGAGATATTTAAAGCATTTGCTGGCATCAGTTCAAACACCGTTAAAGGGTTTAAAGATTGTTGTTGATTGCGCAAATGGTGCTTCATCTTTTGTCGCCCCTGAGGCATATCGCAGAGCGGGTGCTGAGGTAGTTGCAATCTTTAATCAACCAGATGGTTGGAATATCAATGATGATTGTGGATCAACTCATCTACATCACTTGCGTGCTGCAGTCCTTAAGGAAGGTGCTGATGTTGGCATCGCACATGATGGGGATGCGGATCGATGTTTAGCAATTGATGCAGCCGGAAATGAAATTGATGGCGACCATATTCTGACAATTCTTGCTCGTGGCTTTAAAGCTCGTGGAGTTCTAAAAGGCGACACAGTTGTTGGCACTGTAATGAGCAATCTTGGATTTATGCATGCGATGAAGGATGCCGGCATCACGGTAGTTTCAACTCCTGTTGGAGATCGCTATGTTTTAGAGAACATGCTTGCAAATGATTACTCATTAGGTGGCGAGCAATCAGGCCATGTGATCATGCGCGATCTTGCAAACACAGGTGATGGAATTCTTACTGCGCTCCAACTGTTACAAGAAGTAGTTCGCACAGGCAAGACTTTGCAAGAGTTAGCCGCAACTATGGTGCGCTTCCCTCAAGTTTTAATCAATGTTAAAGATGTTGCTAAAGATAAGTTGCCACAATCTGCGGTTATCGCAGCAGCTGTGAAGGCAGCCGAAGAGCGACTAGGTGATTCTGGCCGAGTTTTATTGCGAGCATCTGGCACTGAAGCCCTCGTAAGAGTCATGGTTGAAGCCGCCAGTGATAGCCTTGCGCAAGAAGTTGCTCAGCAGCTTGCAGATACAGTTAAAAACGACCTTTCAACAAGAACGAGTTAGGGGTAAAAGACATGTGCGGAATTGTGGGTTACACAGGACCACAATCTGCATCAATTCCGCTCATTGAAGGTCTGCGTCGTCTGGAATACCGCGGATATGACTCAGCAGGAATCGCACTTGGCACACCTGGCAAACTCTTTATTGAAAAGAAGGCTGGCAAGCTTTCAAATCTAGAAAATGCTTTAGATGTATCGCTACCAAATGTTCATTCCGGAATCGGTCACACCCGTTGGGCAACACATGGCGGGCCTACAGATACCAATGCTCATCCGCACGTGGACAACGATGAAAAACTTGCTGTTATCCATAATGGAATTATTGAAAACTACACCGAGCTTCGCGCACAATTAGAAGCAAAGGGTCACAAGTTTTCATCTGAAACCGATACGGAATCTGTTGCCCATTTACTCAGTGATCTTCGCAAGGAACATAAAGGCGATTTAACCGCTGCTATGCGAGATGCTGTTAAGGCTCTTCGCGGTTCATTCACATTGCTCGCAATCCATGCCGATCAGCCCGATGTAGTTGTGGGTGTTCGCCGTAACTCTCCTTTGGTTGTTGGCGTTGGCAAGGGTGAAAACTTCATGGCATCTGATGTTGCCGCCTTTATCGAATACACCAAGCATGCAATTGAATTAGGCCAAGACGAGATTGTCACAATGACCCCAACCTCTGTTGAAATAACTGATCTTGATGGCAAAGCTGTTAAAGCAAAAGAGTATGAGATTTCTTGGGATGCAAGTGCTGCGCAAAAGGGCGGGTTTGCTCACTTTATGTTGAAGGAGATATTTGAGCAGCCAAAGGCTGTTGCAGATACTTTGATTGGTCGCTTAAGTGATAACAATCAGATTCTGCTAGATGAGCTACATATGAGTCATGATGAGATTAGATCATTAGAGAAGATCACTGTTATTGCATGTGGCACCGCTTATCACGCAGGCATGGTTGCCAAGTATGCGATTGAAAAGTGGGCAAAGATTCCAGTTGAGGTTGAGATTGCAAGTGAGTTTAGATATCGCGATCCAATCATTGATCCCAGCACTTTAATTATTGCGATCTCTCAATCAGGTGAAACTATGGATACTTTGATGGCCGTTCGACATGCTAAGGCTGCAGGAGGCCGGGTCTTGGCAATCTGTAATACAAATAGTTCAACGATTCCTCGTGAGTCAGATGC
>DAIMGQ010000026.1:0-2191 GCA_036723815.1 Candidatus Planktophila sp. | reverse complement strand
GGGTCTTGGCAATCTGTAATACAAATAGTTCAACGATTCCTCGTGAGTCAGATGCGGTGTTGTATACACATGCTGGTCCAGAAATTGCTGTTGCTTCAACTAAGGCATTGCTAACTCAGATTATTGCTGTGTACTTGATTGGACTTCACCTTGGCCAGGTCAATGGTTCACTAAAAGACACTGAAGTTCGAGATCTCTATAAGGAACTACTTGAACTACCAGGAAAGATTGAACAAATTCTTGAAACAGTTGAGCCGCTGCGCGCACTCACAAGAACTTTTGCAGAGAACAACACTGTTTTGTTCTTAGGTAGAAACATTGGTTATCCAGTTGCACTCGAAGGTGCCTTGAAGTTAAAAGAGCTTGCCTATATTCATGCCGAAGGTTTTGCCGGGGGAGAGCTTAAGCACGGACCAATTGCATTAATTGATAAAGGAACTCCTGTGATTGCCATTTTGCCTGTAGGACATGAACATGCTTTGGATGAAAAAATGCTGAGCAACATTCAAGAGGTCAAAGCCCGCGGTGCTCGCGTGATCGTCATTGCTGAAGAAGGCGCACATGTTGAAGGTGCAGAACATGTGATTCGTATTCCCGTCGCACCTGCGCTGTTCCAGCCAGTGTTAGCAACAGTTCCACTACAAGTATTTGCCTATGAGATGGCTGTTGTTCGTGGCAATGATGTCGATCAACCTCGAAATCTGGCTAAATCTGTAACGGTTGAATAATGAAAGATTTGGCACAAAATCGCCGTAGGCAAATGGATCGAGCACTTCGTTGGGCAATCCTGTTATTTGTGGGCTTTATAGTTGTTACTCAACAGGTTTACACCTATGGACCATTGGTTGCCTATGACAAGGAAATTAATAGTCAACCAAAGCCACAGTTTGAAGGCCTAGCTGGTTTTATATTGCGTCGCTTAGATGATTTGGGGCTTCGCGGATTGACCGCAACAGTTTTGTTACTTGCAGCTGCCTTTATCGCTTATAAATTTAAAACATGGCGCCCGCTCAATTTAGCTTTTCTTTCATTGTTATCCCTTAACTTAGTTGTTGGATCGGTCAAGCTCTTGTTGGGTCGGACCAAGCCTCGCGATGGATTTGATTTGTTGCATGCTGGCGGTATGTCGTATCCAAGCGGACATGCATCTAACGCAGTTTTATCGTGGGGTATTTTGGCGTACCTGATCTATAGATATGCAAAGGTTGATAGGTATCAAGGAAGACTAGCAAGTGCAGGGGTTGTGTTAATTAGCTTGACGGTCTGTGTGGTTTCTTTGATCCGCCATACACATTGGTTTAGTGATTTATTGGGCGGGCTATTTGTTGGTAGCGCGTTGTTAGTGACCATCATTGCGATAGATAGGTATGTTCCCTCTAAAAGCCAGTTGCACTAGACTGCTGTAATGATTGATGGGATCGGAATTGATGTCGTAGACATCGATCGTTTTAAGGCATCCCTTGAGCGCACACCCGGACTCAAAGAAAAGCTTTTTACAGAGGCTGAAAGAATTAAGCCAATCGCATCCCTTGCTGCGCGCTTTGCTGCTAAAGAAGCACTGGCAAAGGCTTTGAACGCCGGCAAAGGATTGTCATGGCAAGAAGCAGAGGTTGTTAATTTAGAAAGCGGTAAGCCGGTCTTTTTATTTCGAGGTGAAATTGCGGACTTAATTGATGGCGCTGATGTTCACCTTTCTCTTTCACATGATGCAGGGATTGCATCTGCCATGGTGATTGTGGAGCGCTCATGAACCGCGCAGAAGCACGCATTGATTTAAATCAAATTTCAGCAAACATCAAGGCACTAATAAACCTCTCAGGCACACCGGTTATGGCTGTTGTTAAGGCAGATGCATATGGTCATGGTTTAGTGCCTGTAGCGCGTGCGGCAGTTGAAGCAGGTGCAACTGCGCTGGGAGTTGCTCTTCTGGAAGAAGCAATAACTTTGCGTGAAGCGGGGATAACAGCACCGATTCTTGCTTGGTTGGTACCACCAGGGTCTAATTTCAAGTTGGCAGTCGATAATGATATTGATCTAGCTGCATCTTCAATTGTGGCACTTGAACAAATCGGTGCGGTGAAATCTTCAAAGCGTCCTCGTGTTCATTTAGAAGTAGACACCGGGATGACACGTGGCGGATTCTTAAATGAGTGGGGGAAACTAGATGCGCATCATGTTTCCAACATCGATA
>DAIMGQ010000025.1:4700-12539 GCA_036723815.1 Candidatus Planktophila sp. | reverse complement strand
GAGGTCGATACATCATCGCTATGGGAAAACCTCACCCTGCCCTTTATTGAGTTCTCTTTCAATCTTGGACTCTTTGCAATAATCATGCTGATCAATCGTGCTCAGCCAACTGCGTGGATGTATCGCCTTGCGTTAAAGTGGAAATTAATCCATCCACCTGCAGACAATTACGCCCTTATCGGAGAGAATTAACCATGGGATTTTGGAGCAACCTCAAAGCAAAGCGAGAGCACAAGAGCGCTGCGCGCCAGTTTGAAGTTGATCATGCCGATTGGGTCAGAGATGTTGAAATCTTTAACACCATCCGTGATGCTTTTGAGTTAGCAGCTAAAGGTGAGGATGCTGTTTCAAACCTGACTGTGCAAAAGAAGGGTGAGATTGTTTTGTGGCGTGGTCAAGGCCAACTCCATGAGGCTGGTCGCACCGCAGGGCAATACGTTGGAAGCTCCCAAGGATTTTCTATTCCCTTGTTTGCAGGGGTTCGATATCGAGTTGGTGCTCAGCGTGGAACATTTGTTTCAGGAGATCCCATCCAGGTATATAAAGAGGTTGGTGATGTTGTTCTAACAACTGATCGAGTCTTGTTTAACGGCATGATGAATACCAAGGAATGGGCCTTTAGTAAGTGGAATGGTGCTGCAGCATCTGCTGATGAGACTGACTACATCTTCCATGTGAGCAACAGACAAAAGACATCTGGGATTTTGTTTTCTAAAGAAGATGGTCGTTTGTTTAATCGCTTCTTAGCACAAGCACTTAACTGCGAAGAACAAGGCATTGAGGCTGTCTTTAAGTCACTAGATGGCGTGCTCAAAGAGTTGGCAGAGGATGAACCACTAAAACCGGTCTTAGCGCTGCCTGCTCCTTAATTACTTCAAGATTTCAATCAAGGCTTCTTCGTCGTATCCTCACACGAGAGATTCCTCAACTGCAGGCTGGGTATGACCAATCTTTCGCCTTTGCCATTCTTTTCTGTGAAGAACTCAGTCATGGTGCGAAACTCCTTGTTACAGACCAACCCAGTTATGTTTACGACAAGTGGGTTTCTTGAGTCGTTGACATAGCCTGTTTCAAAGTAGACCTTCTGGAAATCAACAGGATCTGTTACATAGAGTCTGTAGGACTCATGTCCTGTTACCTCCCATGTGGCACGTGCTTTGAGATAGCCATCTGGAACTACATCTCCTCTAGTTACTCGTATAGGTGAAGGTGGTTGTCCAGGATTGCTTTGCACTGGCTTTAGTGGAGGTGGCACAAACTTATCTATGTCTGTTTTTACAGCTTCAAACAGAACTCCATTGGCATCGATGTCTAGAACATTAAATTGCCAACCCAGCCAGGATTTAGTTCCGCCTTTGGGGATCACAGAGTTTTGTGAAAGAAGTGGACCTTCTCCATGTGGGATGTGGGTATTGATTGTGTAGAGAAGAAGACCTAAATCTGTACCCGATCCATACTTTGCCTCAGCTGCAAGGGTCACACCCGGTGAGAGATTGATAGTTAAAAGCTTGGGACCTTTTCCTGTAGAAGCATTTTCAAGATAGTGCACCGATGACTTTTGTTCTGCAAGACAGCGAACCTCATTGTCATAGAGCCAACCCATTAACAACTTATTCCACCCTAACAACGAAGGTCTAGTTGCATCAGACATTAAGTCCCATTTGCTTGGCACGCTTACATCGCCAGCTCGCTCCCTTGGCATGTTTGAGCCAGCTTGGCTAAAGAGATAAAGATCTTCTAATGAGAATAGGGAGTGCCCTAGTTCATGCACCCAGGTGGTGGTGTTGGTGATGTTTCCTGCCATGAGAACAGCATTAATGCTTCCGTTTTTGGAGTTTTTTACTGACAGGCCAAATGAGGCTTGCGCAGATCCCAACCCTGCCTGACCTGGTAATCCATTTCCTGTGACGAAGGCAAAGGTGTCGTAATCTTCAAATTTAAAGCTGCTTTTATGTTTAGTGATGATCTCTGTGATTTTTGAGAAGTTATCTACTCCCCAGACGCCACTAAGTGGGTTATCTATGTTTATGGTCCACCACTCAGACTGAGGTAATACATCTACTACAAGTTCAAAGCGACCAGCTGAGAGCTTTGTAATGGACTCTTTGACATAAGGAATAGTTTCATTGAGCAGATCTATGTCTGAGGAAAAGACTTGTCCTCGCTGTATTTTCTCAATGCGAAATGGGAGGTCATTAAATCCCAAAGGAATGATTAAAACCTTTCCAACCTTTTTCCCATAGACAGTCTCTGATGGTCGTGGGAAACCATTTCTGTGCTTCATGACCCCTCCGTAGTACTGATCAGGAGTCATGTCCACTGTCTTGCAAGTATCAAGTGCTGTTAATTCAGAGGTTGGTGTGATGCGAGAGTCAGAGGAAAGCAGGTTCTTTACCTCAACTTTTGTTTCTGGGGTTGGCGTAGGCGATGGTGCTGGCTCAGCTTTCTTAACCGGAACACCCTTGTTCCACACAAGCTTCTTACTTGACTTAATGCAGGTGTACTTGATTCCAGCAGAGGTACTTGTCTGTCCTTGCTTTGCACACTTGGTACCAGGCGTTACGGCAGCATTTGCAAAAGGTGTGATTGTGGCAAGCACCAGAGCGCTGACTACAAAAAGGATAGCCTTTTTACGCATAGAACAATTATGTGGCACCAAGGCTGATTGCTCTAGTGGCGCCATAGCCTCTTTTCATTCTTGCCCCTTTCCGCCCCAAGAATCGCCGCACCTAAACCTAGGAAACCCTTTCTGAGAAGCACCTTTTAAAGTACTGTGACGGCAAGTTTTTGGAGAGAAACGGGGTTTGCCAGGTGGGTTCACAAGGTTCAGTCATCGTGTCCTTGCGTGGCCTGGCAAAGAACTTTGGTTCTGTTCGCGCAGTTGATGGTGTTGATTTAGATATCTATCAAGGTGAGTTTCTGACTCTGTTAGGACCATCTGGTTCAGGTAAGACGACTGTGCTGCGCATGATTGCTGGATTTGAAATACCAGATGGTGGAAGCATTCATCTAAATGGCAGTGAAATAACCCATCTGCCCGCCTATGAGCGTGATGTCAATACTGTGTTTCAGGATTACGCACTCTTTCCTCACATGGATGTTATTTCAAACATTGAGTATGGCTTGCGCGTGAAAGGCGTGGGCAAGGTTGAGCGACGTGAACAAGCAATGGTTGCTTTGCAGCAGGTAAGACTTGATGGATATGAAAATAGAAAGCCCAATCAACTCTCAGGTGGTCAAAGACAACGCGTGGCGTTGGCTAGAGCATTAGTTAATCGTCCTGCCGTCTTGCTCTTAGATGAACCACTCGGTGCTTTGGATCTAAAGCTGCGTGAGCAGATGCAAATAGAATTGAAAGAGTTACAACGCCAGGTTGGTATTACCTTCATTTTTGTTACACATGATCAAGAAGAGGCGCTGACGATGTCAGATCGCGTTGCTGTTTTTGATCGCGGAAAGATCCAGCAATTAGACAAACCTGCAACCATTTATGAAAACCCTGCTAACTCCTTTGTTGCAGGCTTTGTTGGTATCTCTAACTTGATTTCAGGTGAGCCAGGTAAGAGTTTGTTAGGTAAGCCAGGAACCTGGTTGGTTAGACCTGAAAAGATTGAGATTGATTCCAAGCGTGCTGGTGGGCGTAGTGCTACAGGGGTGATCCGTGAGGTTGAGTACTTAGGGCCAGCAACGCGCTTTTTAGTTGATTTAGATGTGGGTATTTCACTGATGGCCCTTCGTCAAAACACCTCAGAGAGTGCAACCTCTGTTGCCACTATGCGTAATTCAAAGGTAACTGTCAGTTGGGATATAGACAGTGAGTTTCATGTTGAAAAATAGAATTCTCAACTAGCTAGCAGTTGAGAAACGTGCTGGAAATTCCGGTGCGATGTCGCAAAGGAGCGACAGAAAGGGACACGAGTGAAGATCACACGAGTTCGAAAGTCCGTAATTGCAATTGCGGCAGGAGCGCTACTCCTGAGCGGATGTTCAAGTTCAGATAGCGAATCCGCAGGCGGTGCGTACGCAGGTCCTATCCAAGATACCCCCGGAACAATCAATGTTCTTGCTTGGCCAGGTTATGCCGAAGATGGGTCAACAGATCCAAATGTTGACTGGGTAACACCTTTTGAAAAAGAAACAGGTTGCACAGTTAATGTGAAGACCTACGGAACATCAGATGAAGCTGTGCAGTTGATGCAAAGTGGTGGATACGATGTTGTGAGCGCATCTGGTGATGCATCTCTTCGCCTTATCTTTGGTGGAGATCTACAGCCAGTGAACTTGGATCTAATTCCAAACTATGCCGATGTCTTCGACAATCTGAAGGATCGTCCATGGAACACAATCGATGGCGCAAACTACGGAGTTCCGCATGGCCGTGGCGCAAATGTTTTGCAGTACACCATCGACAAGGTAAAGCCAGCTCCAACTTCATGGTCTGTTGTGTGGGAGCCAAACTCTCCACTTAAGGGCAAGATCACAGCTTATGACTCAGCGATCTACATCGCTGATGCAGCTTTGTATCTCATGTCTACAAAGCCAGAGCTTGGTATCAAAGATCCATATGCACTAGATCAAACACAGTTTGATGCTGCTTTGGCACTTCTCAAGCAACAAAAGCCTTTGGTTGCTGAGTACTGGGCTGATTACACCAAGTATGTGGCTGCAGTTCAGGCAGGCAGCGTTGTTGCAGGAACTTCATGGCAGGTTATCGCCAACGTTCTTAACGGCGAGAAGTCAACTGTTGGTGCTGTTAAGCCTAAGGAAGGTGCAACAGGTTGGTCAGATACTTGGATGATCTCCAAGAACACTAAGTCAATCGACTGTGCTTACAAGTGGTTGAACTGGATTATTTCTCCAGCAACTAACGCACAAGCAGCAGAGTACTTTGGTGAAGCACCAGCTAACTCAAAGGCATGTGCTCTTACTACAAGTAAGACACACTGCGAGTCATACCATGCAGAAGAAACTGACTACTGGTCAAATGTTTACTACTGGAAGACTCCAACAGAAGAGTGCCTAGATGGTCGTACGGATGTGAAATGTATTCCGTATGCTGAATGGGTTAAGGCTTGGTCAAGCTTTAGAAACTCTTAATCAGTAAGGGTTGTGGGCACCTTATTCAAGGTGCCCACAATCCCCTTCTAATCCCTACTAATAAGAAATGACTCCCAACACTCCATGAGCTTTGCAACAACAACTCGTCGATACTTCCACGCACATGTGTGGGCACGTATCAGTGCGCTGTTATCGCTGCCAATAGCCTGGCTCGGAGTTCTCTATATCGGTTCACTTGCCGCACTGTTTATTACAAGTATTTGGCGGATTGACACCTTTACCAGCAAAGTCGTCCGAGAGTTCACATTATCTAATTTCATTGATGTCTTAACAGATAAGGCCTACTTCAATGTCACTGTCCGTACCGTTGGTGTTGCAATCGCTGTAACAATTATTTGTGCAGTCCTTGCAATCCCCATGGCATTTTTCATCGCAAGAGTGGCAAAACCTAAGTCTCGCCCTGTATTGATCGCACTTGTTATTACTCCCCTATGGGCTTCTTACTTGGTAAAAATCTATGCATGGCGCACGATGATGGCTCCAGATAGTGGGTTTCTGAACTGGTTAATTGAGCCACTTGGTTTATCGAGTCCAGGTTTTGGAATGTTGGCCGTGATTATTGGTTTGTCATACCTGTGGCTGCCATACATGGTGCTGCCAATTTATGCCGGCATGGAGAAGCTTCCTGATTCAATTATTGATGCATCTGCAGATCTTGGTGCAAAGCCTGGGCGAACTTTCCTCAAAATCATCTTGCCCATTACCTGGCCAGCAATTATTGCTGGCTCGCTCTTTACCTTTTCTTTAAGCCTTGGTGATTACATCACCGTTCAAATTCTTGGTGGCACCTTCCAGATGCTTGGAAACGTTGTGTATCAAAACTTTGCACTTAACCTTCCCTTTGCTGCAGCAGTTGCCTTAATCCCTGTCATTGTGATGATTGTGTATTTGGCATCTGTTCGCAAAACAGGAGCGCTGGATAATCTATGAACCTCTCTCGCACAGCACGCATAGTCCTGTGGGGCTTTATGGGCTTTGGGCTCTCTTTTATCTATGTCCCTTTAATGTTGGTTGTGATTAACTCATTTAACAAGAACAAATCATTTAACTGGCCACCAACAGGTTTTACGACCATGTGGTGGACTAAGGCAGCAACAAACCCTGGTGTCAAAGATGCGATTCTTTTATCATTATTAACAGCCACCTTTGCCACAGTAATCGCATTGATCTTGGGCTCTTTGGCAGCAGCTGCCATTGCTCGCTATAAGTTCTTTGGACGAGATGTGATCTCGTTAATCTTCGTGCTGCCTATTGCCCTGCCCGGCATTGTCACAGGCATTGCCCTGAACAATGTGTTTACCAACTTCTTCGGGGGTCTAACCTTTTTCACAATTATCATCGGCCACGCAACATTTTGTGTTGTCGTTGTGTTTAATAACGTCGCAGCCCGCTACCGCCGCATGGGTGCTACTTATGAAGAGGCCAGCATGGATCTAGGGGCTAATCGCATCACCACATTTAGATTGGTGACCTTTCCCATGATTAGAAATGCACTAGTTGCTGGAGGCTTGCTCTCTTTTGGGTTGTCATTTGATGAAATCATCGTCACGACCTTTACAGCAGGTGCGGGGCAAACCACTCTGCCAATCTGGATCTTCCAAAATCTCTTTAGACCAAATCAGGCACCGATCGTAAATGTGGTGGCTGCAGCCTTGATCGTTGTTTCTATCGTGCCAATCTACTTATCGCAGCGATTGACCCAGGAGCGCAATTAATCCTCTTCATCCAAACGCGGGGCTTTTGTCCTAAATAAGTTGGCTAACACAGTGGGAAACCCAATTCGTATTGTTTTAAAGCCCTAACTCAGCCAGCTTGTCTGTTACCTGCTTGGCAGATGGGTTAGTCATGGCAACACCATCACTAAAAACCAGTGTGGGCACTGTGCGATTGCCACCGTTTACCTTCTCAACGATCTCAGCAGTACCTGGGACCTCTTCAATGTTGATCTCTTCAAAGGTAACACCAAGATCTGCCAATTGAGACTTCAGGCGCTTGCAGTAGCCACACCAGGTTGTTGAATACATAACAAATGACATTGGGTTCACTTTCTATTGAGCTGAGTCAGAATTCTAGTTGCTAACTTGATCAGCAGGCTATTTCTGTGGCTTGCAACCCAGCGATAACCAGCACGGCCAACATTTCCAGTTGCTCCCAGCAATATCGCACCGACTCTATTGCCGCGCTTTTTTAGTAGGTATTTGATGGCATCTGCTCCACTGTAAACATCACTGTCAGTGATGACATAGACCTGCTTAGCGCATTGCTCTTTGGTCAGATTAAAGGGTTCTAAATCTGCTGTTTGGAAAGCAAGAGCCTTCACATCTAGCTTGTGCTGAATCCAGGTTACTGATTGGCGACAAAACTCACAGTCGCCATCAAAGATGACAGTTATGGTGCTCATTTGCTTGAGAAAGTAATCTGTTGTCCATCTACTAACTGTTGATCAGGCATTCCCTTTAAGACATGCACCTTTGCTTCACCCACTACAACCCAGTGCTCATCCCCGCTGCGCTTAACTATGGCTGTTAACTCATCAACGCCAATAAGGATTGAATCATCGGGAACATGGAGCAATACCTTGGCAGCACTTTCTGGAATCCATCTGAAGAACTTGTTAAAGTGCGGGATTACCCGGATCTCAGGAAGCAGGTTAAGTCCTGCTGTGGGTGCTTTTTTAAGTAAGCGAAAGTTTGGAATATGAGAACTCAAAACCATTGCACC
>DAIMGQ010000025.1:0-4600 GCA_036723815.1 Candidatus Planktophila sp. | reverse complement strand
CTGTTTCCAGTACTCAAGCCGATCATCACTTTCTTGACCAGCTGCAGTTGGGATTTGCACATAGATAGCTCTTTTGCCGTTTTTGATTCCGTCATCAATGAGAGATTTTTCAAAGCTAGCCATTGCAGGCAGATACTCACCAGAACCAACGAGTGCAAGTGAGCCATTCATGCCTTAATTGTAAGAGGCTGTTTACTCAAACAAAGTGCCAACGAAGACTTGCCAGGCAAGTGCTGACTTGGCAATCAAAGAGAGAGTTATGTAAGTCTTTTCCCCACGAAGGTAATCAGACCACTTGCCAACCTTCTTGTATTGCAGGTATTGAACAACTGCAAAGGTATTGAAAAGAACGAAGAGTGAAAAAACGATTCCGTAAACAAATGCCGGTGCCGTTGCTTCAGCGGGCCCGCCAATTGAGAAAACGTAGAAAATAAGGGCTAACCAAGGCACGATCCCTGCAATGCATCCAAAGATAAATGGAATCCAACCACCGTTGCCTGGTGTTTCGTACTTCTCTTGTAGCCAACCAAAAAGGATCATTGAGGCGTTAACACCAAAGAGTGAAACGATTGCAACGACATCTGAAACTCCACAGATCTGTGCGATCAAGACAATCATTACTGATGAGCTAATTGAGTACTCGACCCAACGGAAGTAATTACGGTTCTGAGTTAGTCCGGCGCTATAGCGTGGGAAGTACTGTGGTGATGCGACTAAGAAGTGGAAGAAGGCTGAAAGCCCCAAGAATGTTGCCACGCCAATACCTACAGGAGTGTTGAACAAAATGATCGGATCGGCAAATGTTGTTCCTGGAGGGCCAGACAAATAACGGCCGACGATTGGAAGAGTGAAGTCATTGGATAGTGCCAAGACTGCAATCATCTGAACTAGGTGAAATACGCCAGCGATGATGTTGTAGCGGCGTAGCTTTGAAGTATTGATCTCTTTAGTCATGGCTTAAGAGTAAGCCAAGAAACCACTTTGTCAGCAAAACCACGATCCAAAACCGGCACATGGACTCCTCCATTAAGTGTCCACAGCTCAAGAGAGCCGTTGGCGCATTTAAATAGCGATGCTGTTGTCTCAAGGCCGGCCATGGAAGCGATCACATCTGTCTTTTTCTCAGAACCTGCTGTGCACTGATTGTTTGTGCTCCATCGCTTTACAACTTCTTTGGCCGATGGATAACTCTGAGAAAACAGCGATCCCCCTTCATAAGAAATCGTCGCATCAGCATCACCGTGAATATGGAGAACATGTGCAGACTTGCCAGCACATTGCCCAGGATCAAGATCCATAGAGCCGGCTAGGCCAGCAATAGCTGCAACTTGATACTTGCTTGTGCACAAATACTCATAACTCATGAAGTGACCATTTGAGTGACCAAACAAATAAATACGAGACTTATCTAAGTTGTAACTGTTTGAAATTTCATCAATTAACCCATCGATGTATTCCACATCATTAACACCACTTTTTGCAAAGTCACAACAAGCATTAGAGGCATTCCAGTAACGGTTGCCCGATGCATCCCTCAATCCATCTGGGGCAACATATGCAAGGCCAGCGGCTAATGCAGATTCCTTGAGGAAGGTGTAATTGGTTTGGGATATCGAGTCGCCTGAATAGCCATGGAGGTTAATCAAAATCCCTGTTGATTCCTTGGAATCATCAGGGGAAGGTAGGAAAAGTTCAGCTGGACGATCCTCACCGATCATGATGCTCGTTTTGACGGCAAACTCTTGGTTTCCAATTTCAGTATCAAGTGCCGATATCAACAGCACTAAGTTCGCTAACGCCACCACCATGATTGCTTTAAAGAGCACTTTTCGTGGAGCTTTAAAGGTTAACAACGCACCGATGATGCCTACGATCAATAGTGCTGGGCGCGAGCTAACTGAGTTCAGCAAGATAGTTGTGGCAAGTAGAACCACAGCAATGGCAGCCCTTGACCATCTTTCACCAATAATGCGTGGGAAAGAACGAATGCCAGATTGCCCATCTTCTTCAAAATCTTTCAAAACATTAGCAATGTGGGCAGCAACACCTAGTAGTGAGCCCGCCAGCATCATCCAGAGCGGTGGAGTTTTATCAACTGCTAAAACTATTGAGGCAGGCAGTGCAGCAAATGCAATCACATACGGCAGCGGTGAAAGTGGTGTGAATTTAAAGTAGAAGTTATAGGCAAGACCAAAACCAATGCCAAGTAAGTAAACAGCACCTCCCTTTAATCCCAGCGGACCAAAGAGGTTAACAATCACTGTCAATGGCAAAACTACAAAGATTGCAGTGCGCAATTGCTTAGTTGTGATTAAGCCTGAGACTAAAGGCTTTGACATACGGTTATGTTTTAGATCATCGGCGTAGTCATATAAATCATTAGTCCAACCAACGATTAACTGCCCCAATAGGACACCAATAGCTATGAGATATGCCGGCCCCTCCCACCACAAAGCTTGGGCAATAAGAAAAGCAACGGTGGTAACCAGCAAGGTTGGGCCAAAGTGGCACGCCTGAAGTAACCCGCGCAGCCTTTTCACTTGGTAAAGGTACCGTCTCTTTTTGATTTGATGCGCTTTGCCTCTAGAAGTACCTCGATATGTTTGTTAACCGAACCAAGAGTTAATTTAGTCAGCGTGACCAATTCTTCTGCTGATTTAGGACCACTGCCTAGCGCTTCAAGAATTCGGCGGCATTGCTCAGACTTGAGCTTTTCTGCCAAGGTTTTCATAGTGACATTATTTCAATAACTAGCAGTCGAAGTCGAGAGCGACTTTGACCTTGTCACCTAGTCCGATAGCAAGTGGTTTGCGAACCGCATTCTTTAATGGGATCAAGTAGAGCCCCTGCTTAGGGAAAAGTGCTGTCTTAAATGTTTGGTTCTTGATAGTCACCATTGCATGCAGGACTCCCCAGCCATAACTTTTGTCTGCTGCAATTGCTTTGATCTCGGGTGCGTACTTGGCTGGTGTTTCAATAAAGTAAAAAGGTGCTGGTCCTCGCCATTCGATTACCTCACCGGTGAAGCTGAAATCCATGGCGTTATTTTAGGCGCACTTTTCGCAATACAGGTAAGGGCGGTTAGAATTGCCCCATGGACCTAGACAAAGTAATTCTGTTCTATGGCTTCACGCCAATTACAGATACTGATGCCCTTAAGTTGTGGCAGAAGAGTTTGTGTCAGTCCCTAGGAATTAAAGGCCGCATCATTGTTTCACCTCACGGTATTAATGGAACGCTGGGTGGAAAGATGGAAGACCTTAAGAAATATGTCAAAGCCACCAAGGAATATCCTGGATTTAAAGAAATTGATTTCAAGTGGTCTAAGGGCACAGGAAATGACTTTCCTAAGTTATCCATCAAGGTTCGACCAGAGCTAGTTGCTTTTGGTAATCCTGATGAGATCAAAGTTGATGAGAACGGTGTGATCGGTGGCGGAGTTCATCTTCGCCCGGAAGAAGTTAACAAACTTGTTGAAGAGCGCGGCGATGAGGTTATTTTCTTTGATGGCCGTAGTGCCTTTGAGGCCAAGGTTGGCAAGTTTAAAGATGCCGTGGTGCCAGATGTTGAAACAACCCATGATTTTGTGGCAGAGATTGAAAGTGGCAAGTATGACCACATGAAAGATAAGCCGATTGTCACCTACTGCACCGGCGGCATTCGTTGTGAGATCTTGTCTGTTGTTATGAAAAACCGAGGCTTTAAAGAGGTTTATCAGGTCAAGGGTGGCATCGTGCGTTATGGAGATGCCTTTGGCGATGATGGCCTATGGGAAGGCTCCTTGTTTACATTTGATGATCGCTTAACAATTGAATTTAGTGATCACACAAAACCTATGGGTGAATGTGCTGCCTGTGGTGGATCAAGTCGACAGTTTAGAAACTGCCAAAAGCCAGAATGCCACCAGCTAGTGCTGCTCTGTGATCCTTGCTATGAAACACACACAGAGCGTGCGTGTAACCACATTCGTGAATTTAAGCGTAACCGCGAACTAATCGGTTAGTTTTCAAGCTTGCGTGCTGTGCGCCAGTGGTAGAGATACAGCGGAGCAGCAATAGCAATCGTTGTAAATGATGTAAAGATTCTCTTTAACGCCTGAATCTGATTGTTCTCTTCTTGTTGGGCAAGCAAATCTGCAGATGGGGCATTTTCAGGCTTGGCATAGATATCTACGTATCCAGGATCTGGAAACACAGCGTTCATGATTGCATTGATTAATGCGACGGTAGAAAACAAGACAACCAGCAAAGTAATTAAACAAACCGCATAGAGATATAGCGAACGCCAATCAACGCGATCATGACGAGGTTGAACGACAGGGGCTGCTACCTTCTTTGCAACTGCCTTCTTTGCTGTGGCCATCGTTGTCTCCTTAGTTAGTAATGCCCTTATCTTCCCACACCCATTCAAGTATCCTTGGCTCTATGGCAAGTAATGAGGTGTTGGCAGTTGATCTGGGCCAATCAGGTTCTCGCTTTAAACAGGGTGATCTCTTAATTACCTCTGATCGTGGCAAGTTAGCCGGTGAAAATCCTTTGCCAGCACTGCGCGCAGTCTTTGAATCCACTCAAAAATTTGAAGCAGATGTAGTTGCACTCTC
>DAIMGQ010000024.1:0-12600 GCA_036723815.1 Candidatus Planktophila sp. | reverse complement strand
CCAGAATCTGTGGCACAAGCCTTTAGAGAGTTTGCAGCAACGATTAAACCTGAGGGCTTCCTTACTTATTGCGCAGATGATGCGGGGGCCGTGGCCCTTGCTGGCACAACAAAAAATGTGCAGCTGATTTCATATGGAGTAGCAGAAGGCGCTGATCTTCATATTGACCAGATTGAGTTAATGACGATGGGTTCATCTGCGCGCGCTGTGTGGAATGGAAAGAGTGTTGGCCATATTGAGTTGCAAGTTCCGGGCCATCACAACTTATTAAACGCAGCAGGTGTGTTAGCAACAGGATTGAAGCTAGGTTTTGGTGCAGCTGAATTGCTCACTGGGCTGGGCACTTTTCGGGGGACTGGACGTCGCTTCGAACTTATCGGAACTGTTCATGGAGTTCGCGTTATTGATGATTACGGACATCACCCAACAGAAATAAAGGTGACACTAGAGGCTGCCCGTCGATATGCAGCAGATGGTCGGTTGATCGTTATTTTCCAGCCACATAGATACTCCAGAACGAAAGCATTTGCAGCAGATTTTGCCTCAGTTCTTGATAGAGCAGATCGGGCAATAGTTCTAGAGGTCTATGCAGCAAGTGAAAAACCAATAGAAGGCGTCACATCAAAGTTGATTACTAGCCAAATGACCAAGGGTGAATACATCCCTAACTTTGTTGAAGTTACAGATTCAGTCATTGAGATGGCCCAGCCTGGCGATGTGATCATGACCTTAGGCGCTGGCGATGTCAGCTCTCTTGCACCGATCATTGTTGATGGCTTAAATCGGCGCTTTGCATAATCATGAATCGTCGCCTCATACTTCTAGTTTCAGGAGTGCTCCTTGTGGCGGCTGCATACATCCTTGGCTGGTCCACTCTTTTTACTGTCAGCTCTGTAGAAATCAAAGGAGCTAGCACGCAAGTAAGTTCTGGGATTGTTAAGGGGCAAAAGCTAGCTCGCGTTGAGCCACGCGCAGTTGCTGCACAGTTTGAAACTCTTGATTGGGTAGATAGTGCAAAGGTTTCTAGAAACTGGATTAATGGCACAGTAACAATTGAGTTAACCGAGCGAACACCGGTTGCGATCTATAACAACAAGGTCATAGATGCGACTGGAAAGAGCTTTGTGCTGCGAGGTACACCATCAACCCCATTGGTCCAGATCCAAGCCGGAGATTTAACGGCGGCCACAAAAGCTGTCACCTTCTTTATGACACTTCCCGCAGACCTCAAGGAGGCATTGAGTGTTGTTAAGGTTCGAAGCACGGGCGCACTTGTCTTAGTTGTTAATAATGCTGGCAAGAATCTTGAGATCCGTTGGGGCACTGATAGCGAAAATGAATTGAAATTAAAGGTTTATAAAGCACTTATTGCATTGCCAGAAAATGCATCAATTAAAAGAGTTGATGTCTCGGCACCACATGCACCAATAGTTAAATAATCATTGAAGTTACGACACGGTAAACACTTCATGTCGGTGTTTGATAATCACCCGTATGCGCTTTAGGTTCGCCTTATCGAAAAGCATTGAATAGTAAGTCTCAAGTTGAGGTTTATGGTTCATAAGGAGGAAACACAGTGGCTTCACCACAAAATTATTTAGCGGTCATCAAAGTTGTCGGCATTGGTGGCGGTGGAGTTAACGCAATTAATCGCATGATCGATGTCGGATTAAAAGGCGTCGAGTTCATTGCAATTAATACTGATGCACAACATTTGTTAATGAGTGATGCAGATGTGAAATTAGATATTGGTCGCAAGACAACTCGCGGACTTGGCGCAGGCATGGATCCAGATAAGGGTCGTGAAGCTGCACTTGATCATGCAGATGACATTGAAGAAATCTTGCGCGGTGCAGACATGGTATTTGTTACAGCAGGTGAAGGTGGCGGAACTGGGACAGGTGCTGCTCCAATCGTTGCAAAGATTGCAAAAGACATTGGTGCGTTAACAATCGGTGTTGTTACTCGTCCATTCTCATTTGAAGCAAAGTTGCGTTCTGCCCAAGCAGATGTTGGCATCGAAGCGTTGCGCGCAGAAGTAGATACATTGATTGTTATTCCTAATGACCGGTTGCTTGCAATCTCAGATCGCACAATTACTTTGGCGGATGCTTTTAAGAGCGCAGATCAGGTATTGCTATCTGGCGTGCAGGGAATCACAGAAATCATTACACAACCAGGACTTATCAACCTTGACTTTGCAGATGTTAAAGCTGTGATGTCAGGTGCTGGTTCTGCGTTAATGGGAATTGGTTCTGCTCGCGGTGAGAACCGTGCAATACGAGCCGCTGAGCTTGCAATCTCAAGTCCACTACTTGAAGCATCAATTGATGGTGCTATGGGAGTTCTGCTTTCTGTTTCAGGTGGATCTGATCTTGGATTGTTCGAAGTCAATGAGGCGTGTGAGCTAGTTCAATCTGCTGTGCACCCAAATGCAAAGTTCATCTTCGGAACAACAATTGATGATGCACTGGGCGATGAAGTTCGAATTACTGTTGTGGCAGCTGGATTTGAAGGTGGGGAACCTAAGCGGGTTTCAACTCCAACGATCAACGCAGCAACACTGGGTGGGGTAGCAGATCCGATTGCATCAAATGATCCAATCTCTGTTGCTTTGGACCTGGGCAATGAAACCCCAAAGCGTCGCGTGACCTTTGAGGAGCTCGTTGCAGAGGATGAAATCGACGTCCCTGACTTCATGAAGTAAGGCTTTGCCTCACTTTTTCACTGATCGACGCAAAGGCTCCAGCCTTGGCGTGTATGAATCCTTGAACTTTGGTTTTCATGTTGGTGATGATCCTGCCGCAGTAACTGCAAATCGTGCACTGCTAGGTAATACGCAGTTCATGAATCAAGTACACGGCAACGATGTTGTTGTAGTTGATCATGTGCTTGATCAAGAGCCAACGTGTGATGGCCTAATTACGACAACTAAAGGTATTTCACTAGCCGTCATGGTGGCAGATTGCATTCCGCTACTGCTTATTTCACAAGAGGCGGTAGCTGCTGTGCATGTGGGACGTGCAGGTTTAGTCAATAAGGTTGCAATCAAAGCGCTGCATCACATGCGCACCCTTGGGGCAATTGAAGTTCATGCAATTCTTGGGCCTTCGATCTGTGGCAAGTGCTATGAAGTGCCATTTCAAATGCAACAAGATGTGATTGCAGATCATCCACGGGCATTTTCAACTACACATCAAGGAACTCCGGGGCTAGATCTACCTGCTGGCTTGATCGCAGATTTAGCTGCCGAGGGAGTTTCCTACGAGGCTTCTTTGATCTGCACAAAAGAAGATCCACTCTATTATTCTCACCGCAGAGATAATCCAACTGGTCGTTTTGCGGGGGTAGTCAGCTTATGAACCGCAAAGAAGAGCTATCTCAAAACTTAGAGTTAGTGCGCTCCAAGATCGCAAAAGTGGCAGATCACGAAGTGACTTTGATTGCCGTTACTAAGACTTTTGCAGTCACGGATGCTCAGATTTTGCATGAATTGGGAGTTCGAGACTTTGGTGAAAACCGAGATGCTGAAGGTGCTGAAAAAGCAGCACTTGTTACTGGTACTTGGCATTTTCAGGGACAGATCCAAAGTAATAAGTTGAAATCGATTACTTCCTGGGCCTCAGTTATTCACTCTCTCGATGACCCACGACATTTTGAAATTATTGAAAAGGTTGCACCGCATCCTTTGCAGATATTCCTGCAGGTTTCCTTAGATGGTGCCCATCATCGTGGGGGAGCAGGACTAGAAGAGCTTTATTCGTTGGCCGCTTTAGTTGATAAATCACCAACCCACACCCTGGCTGGCCTAATGTCAGTACCCCCGGTGGAGATGAATCCGAATGAAGCATTTGCTCAATTAGCAGTGATTCATAAGGAGTTTATGGAGAGGTTTCCCGGGGCCACATCATTATCTGCTGGCATGAGTGGGGACTATGAAGCTGCTATTTCCCATGGTGCGACACATGTGCGTGTGGGTTCATCAATCCTCGGTTCTCGCTCACCCCACCTATAAACTTTAATCATGTCTAATCCAATGCGTCGTATCGGAAACTATCTTGGCTTGATGGATGATCCTGAGTTTGATACTCCTCAAGCAACTTCTACTCCAGCTGTTGGAACAACCGGTGATGTTCGCATCAAGCCTCGCGAACCTCGTGCAGTATCGGCTGTTCGTCACTCATCAGCTGTTGAAGTAGCACCACAGCTTGATCTTCCAGTTTTAGATCGCATCATTACTTTGCATCCTCGTTTCTATAACGAAGCCCGCACAATTGGTGAGCACTTCCGCATGGGAAACCCAGTGATCATTAATCTGACCGACATGGATGAATCAGAGCACAAGCGCCTAGTTGATTTTGCAAGTGGTCTTGCTTTTGGTTTGCACGGAACTATTGAGCGCGTTACTAAGAAGGTATTTTTGATTTCACCTGCGAATGTCAACGTCAGCGTCGAAGACAAATCAGCTGCTGCACAAGCAAGCTTTTTTAACCAGAGCTGACCAATGTTGAGCGTTGGCTCAGTGCTTGCAACAATTCTGCAGGTATTTCTCTTTGCACTGCTCGGTCGTTTGATCTTTGATTATGTTCAAATGTTTTCACGTACCTGGCGCCCAAAAGGGCCAGTGTTGTATTTAGTTGAAGCCATCTACACCATCACTGATAAGCCAATGGCCTTTGTTGGACGCTTTGTTCCACCACTTCGACTTGGAGCGGTTAGCCTAGACATGAGTTTCATTGTGCTCTTTTTCGGAACACAATTACTGATGGGCTTAGTAAGTGGTCTTTAGTTTTTAACTAGTACGACTTCAACACCAACTTCTGCGTCAGTTACAGCCAATGAGCTATCCCGGACCATTGATAAAGCCAAAACCTCATCCGCAATATGCTGTTTGTCAGATTCAATTGCTGCTGCAATTTCTTCCGTTGCATTCCAAGTCAGATTGATTCGATCAGAAATATCAAAGCCATCACTCTTTCGACGCTCTTGAATAAATCTGATTACCTCTCGCACGCTGCCAGCTGCTATCAACGCTGGGGTGAGTTCTAGGTCCAGCGCAACGCTTTCTCCATCATGGGATGAAACGCTCCATCCGCTCTTTGGTACTTCAGTGATTACTAGGTCATCTAGAGCAATTTCCCAGGTTCCAACGGTGGTTGAACCTGCTGCGCGCAGAGTCTTGACCAGCGTAGTTGCATCGGTTGCAGCAATTGCCTTTGAGATCTCTTGCACCGCTCCGCCAAATTTAGCACCGAGTGATTTGAAGTTAGCTTTCACGCTGATATCAACCAGGTCCCCATCTGCGGATGCAATATCTTCAAGAGTTTGAACGTTTAGTTCATCAGCGATTTGCTCACGCATTTGTTCAGGCAAAGTTGACCAACCACTTGCTGCAATGAGTGCTCGGCCCAATGGTTGGCGAATCTTGATTCCAGATTCTGCTCGGGTTGCACGGCCTAGTTCCACAATACGTCGGGTTAATGCAACCTGTGATCCAAGTTCTGTATTGATGGCAGAGGATTGTGCAACTGGCCAATTCGTTAAGTGCACAGAGTCTGCAGCTGATGCATCTGTTGGACGCACAAGCTCTTGCCACACCTGCTCTGTAATAAATGGAACTAGGGGAGCAAGCAGCTTTGTTAGTGTCACTAAGCATTCATGCAATGTTCCAAGGGCTGCCGTGTCTCCATCCCAGAAACGTCGACGAGAGCGGCGCACATACCAATTCGATAAATCATCGATGAAGCGAGCAAGTGCTCGGCCGGCAATTTGTGAATCAAAATCTTCAAGGGCGGCATCAACTTCTTGAATCAAGATGTTGAGTTCAGAGATGATCCAACGATCCATTAACGGACGATCAGCAAGTGGTGGTGTTTGTGAGATTTCAAAATTGGAAGCATTTGCATAGAGAGCATGGAAGGAAACTGTGTTCCAGTAGGTCAACAAAGTCTTTCGAACAACTTCATTCAGGCTCTCATGTCCCACGCGGCGTGCTGCCCACGGAGATCCGGCGGCCAACATGTACCAACGAACAGCATCTGCCCCGTGTTGATCCATGAGTGCCATTGGCTCTAGAACATTGCCTAGGTGCTTACTCATCTTGCGACCATCCTTATCCTGGATGTGGCCAAGGCACAGCACGGTCTTGTAAGAAGATTGATCAAAGACCAATGTTCCGATTGTCATAAGTGTGTAGAACCAACCGCGAGTTTGATCGATTGCCTCACAAATAAAGTCAGCAGGGTATGAAGCTTTAAACTTTTCAACAGATCCCTCTTTGTGTGGGTATCCCCATTGGGCAAATGGCATTGCACCGGAGTCATACCAACAGTCGATTACTTCAGGCACACGTGTCATTGTTTCTGAGCACTCTGCACATGCAAAGGTAATGTCATCGACAAAGGGACGGTGCGGATCAAGGTTTGAGAGTTCTTGTCCGGCCAATTCACCAAGTTCTTTGAGGGAATCAACACAGATCTCATGCTTATTTTCACAGCGCCAAATAGGTAGTGGTGTTCCCCAAAAACGATTACGGGAGAGCGCCCAGTCAATGTTGTTGTTGAGCCAATCGCCATAGCGACCTTCTTTAATTGTTTCTGGATGCCAATCTGTTTTCGCATTCTCACGAAGGAGTGCATCCTTAATTGAAGTTGTGCGGATGTACCACGACGGTTGTGCGTAATACATCAGCGCTGTGTGACAGCGCCAGCAATGTGGATAGGTGTGCTCATACTGCTGATGCTTATATAGGGCGCCACTTGCTTTTAACTCTTTGACTAATGGCTTATCGGCATCTTTAAAGAACAATCCTGCAACGACAGGAACATCTGCAAGGAAATGTCCGTCAGGTGCAATGGGGTTTACTACAGGCAGTCCATAGCTACGGCACACCGCTAAGTCATCTGCGCCAAAAGCAGGTGCTTGGTGGACCAAGCCAGTTCCATCTTCAGTTGTTACATATGTTGCAAGCACAACAAAGTGGGCTTCAGGGATTTCGATGTAATCAAATGGACGCTTATAGGTAACACGCTCAAGCTCTTTACCCAACATGGTCTTGAGGATCTTCTTCTCGCCCTTGACTGCATCCATCAAGTTCTTGGCAACAACTAAGACTTCTGTTGTTTCTTCTTCAGTAACTTCGATGGCAACGTATTCAACATCTGGGTGAACAGCAATGGCGGTGTTTGAAACTAGTGTCCACGGGGTAGTGGTCCACACCAAAAGAGATGCCTTAAGAGCTGCTAGATCACCTGAGGTAATGGGAAAGCGAACAAAGACAGAAGGATCTGTAACTGTTTCATAGCCTTGGGCTAATTCGTGATCTGATAATCCAGTTCCGCAACGTGGGCAGTACGGAGCAACGCGATGGTCTTGAACAAGTAGACCCTTCTTCCAGATCTCTTTTAATGACCACCACACTGATTCAACATATTCAGGTGACATAGTCCAGTAGGCCTCATCAAAATCAACCCAGAAGCCCATGCGATCTGTCATGTCTGTAAAGGCACTTACGTGACGCTGAACTGATTCGCGGCACTTGTCATTAAATGGAGCAATTCCATACTTTTCAATATCGCCCTTGCCGGAAAATCCCAACTCTTTTTCTACAGCGATTTCAACAGGCAAGCCATGGCAATCCCATCCAGCTTTACGAGTTACCTGCTTGCCTTTCATTGTATGAAAACGTGGGAACAAATCTTTAAACACACGTGCTTCGATGTGGTGAGTTCCTGGCATTCCATTTGCAGTTGGAGGACCTTCATAAAATGTCCAGGTTGGCGCACCTTCACGGGCTGCTACTGTTTTTTCAAAGATTGAGTTATCGCGCCAGAACTTCAAAATTGAGTGTTCGACGGCAGGCAGATCAACTGCTGCTGGGATGGCGCGAAATGACATAAAAAAATCCTCCAGAAAACAATCTCTGGAGGGACGATGGCTGCATCTGCAGCTTTCGCGGTACCACCCGCCTTGCACACCGTGGTGTGCCACTTCTTATCTTGCGTGCTGGTTCTAGATGAGCGCTAGCCCATTTCTTCCTGCTGGCTCGTGAGGTGATAGCCCCGTCAACGCCATTTACGCGAGGAGTTAAGTGTAGTTGATAGAGGTATCAAAAATTGCCCGTGGCGTAATTGGTAACGGCGCCCCCTTGGGCATAAGGTTCGCGACATGCCTAAGAAGCCTGTTAAAAAAGCGGTTGCCAAGAAGGCTGCAAAAAAGGCTCCCGTAAAGAAGGCCGCAAAAAAGGCCCCTGCAAAAAAGGCAGCGGTAAAGAAGGTAGCGAAAAAAGCTCCCGCCAAGAAGGCACCTGCGAAAAAGGCGGCTCCTGCTAAGAAGTCAGCAGTTAAGAGCATTCCTGTTAAGAAAGCGCCAGGAAAGCCATTTCCCTCAAAGACCACTCTTACCGTTGATGAAAAATCTCAGACAGTTTCTGTTTCAACAGTTACAGCACCAGTTGCCGCGCCAGTTGTTGAAGAGCGTCGATTGGTTATGCCGCCTCCGCCACGTCCTGCAAAGAGTGGCAAGAAGATTGCACCACTTAAGCCAATCAAGGTTGCTCCAACTCCAGTAGTTGTTAGTGAAACAGAATCACCCTGGACAGCAGCTGAAATAAAGGCGATCAAAGCTGAGATTTCAAAGGATCTAGATCGTTTGCGCAGAGAGCTCGTAATCGTTGAACGCGAGATGGATGAATTGATTCAAGAATCTGGCGAAGGTGCTGGAGATGATCAAGCAGATGCAGGAACGAAGACTTTTGAGCGCGAGCATGAGATGTCGCTTGTAATTAATGCACGTGACATGGTTTTACAAACAGAGCGCGCACTAGAGCGTATTGATAACAAGACCTACGGAAATTGCGAAGAGTGCGGTGCGCCTATTGGCAAAGCACGACTTCAGGTGTTCCCTCGCGCAACTCTCTGCATGCTGTGCAAGCAGAAGGAAGAACGGCGCTAACTGTGCGCATGTGGCGAACACTCTTTGGTGTTGCCTGGTTCGTTTGGATCCTCGACTTAGCAACAAAGATCTGGGCTGTCAGCGCACTTTCCAATAAACCAGATATCAAAGTTTTAGGATCCTTTTTTCAACTGACCTTAGTTCGAAACTCAGGTGCTGCTTTTTCTTTTGCAGAAGGTGCAACCATCTTTTTATCAATCTTTGGCTTAATTGTGTTGGGTGGAATTTTCTACTTCTCACCCCGAATTACCTCCAAAGGATGGGCAATTGTTTTGGGCCTTGTGATGGGTGGAATTCTTGGCAATTTAGTAGATCGAATCTTCCGTGAACCAGGTGTTTTACGAGGACATGTCATTGATTGGATGCAGTTGCCGTATTGGCCAATCTTTAATATCGCAGACTCAGCAATTGTCATTGCTGCCCTACTTTCGATGGTGCTTACTGCGCGAAATATCGCACCCATAACAAAGGTAGGCTCATAGGTATGAGCAATCGCATCGCCCGCACATTAACCGTCCCTGAGGGAGTTGCAGGCGAACGTATTGATAGCGCATTGACTCGAGTTCTAGGACTCTCACGCACAGCCGTTGTTAAATTGCTAGAAGATGGTGACATCACATCTGGTGGCAAGCCAATGCCTAAGTCTGATCGTGTTAGTGCAGGACAAGTTATTGAAGTATTGATGCCTGAACCAATTAACTCTGATCCAATTCCCTTAACTCCAATCGATGGCTTAAGCATTATTTATGACGATAGCGACATCGTTGTTATTGATAAGCCGGTTGGTTGTGCTGCCCACCCAAGTCCAGGATGGACGGGTCCAACAGTTGTTGGTGCGTTGATGGCAGCTGGTTACACAATTTCTACATCAGGCCCCGCAGAGCGTCAAGGAATTGTTCATCGACTAGATGTTGGTACTAGCGGGTTAATGATTGTTGCTAAAAGTGATGCAGCCTTTCATGCCCTAAAGGATGCATTTCGAAATCGCACAGTCGACAAGATTTATCACGCAATGGTGCAAGGCCACATGGATCCAACAACTGGAACTATTGATGCACCCATCGATCGACACCCAAAAGAGGATCACCGTTTTGCAGTGATGGCTACAGGTAAAGAATCAATAACTCATTATGAAGTCATCGAGTTTTATCGTGGTGTGTCGATGGTGAAAATTGAATTAGAAACAGGTCGCACTCATCAGATCCGTGTTCACTTTTCTGCCCTTCACCATCCTTTGGTGGGGGATACGACATATGGGGCAGATCCGGTACTAGGTAAGAGTTTAGGAATGTCTAGACCTTGGCTTCATGCTGCCGAACTCAACTTTGCCCACCCCGTAACAGGCAAGGCTCTTCACTTTCAAGCGCCGTATCCAGCCGATCTCACACGCTCGCTGGCGTTGCTTTCCGACGCCGTTCTTCCATAAGCACTAATCTCGCCAATCATGTCCAAGGATAATTTCGTACATCTGCACGTCCATACCGAGTATTCCATGCTCGATGGAGCGGCTCGGGTTGGCGATTTAATCTCTGAGGTCAAAGCCCAAGGCATGCCTGCAATTGCAATGACCGATCACGGCAATGTTTTTGGTGCATTTGATTTTTATAAAGCAGCCAAGAGTGCTGATGTTAAGCCAATCATCGGAATTGAAGCCTATGTTGCTCCTGAATCACGGTTTGATAAAAAGCGAGTGCAGTGGGCTGCTGGTGGAGAAGATGATGTGTCAGGTGGCGGTGCATATACGCACATGACAATTTTGGCTGAAAACAATCAAGGCCTTGCAAATCTATTTAGATTGTCATCACTTGCATCCCTTGAAGGTTATTACTACAAGCCGCGCATGGACCGAGAGCTTCTAGCAACTTATTCAAAGGGATTGATTGCAACAACAGGATGCCCGGGCGGTGAAATTCAAACACGTTTACGTATGGGTGCATACAAAGAAGCAATCAAGGCAGCTAGTGACTATCGAGATATCTTCGGTGCGGAGAATTTCTACCTAGAAGTAATGGACCATGGGATTGAAATTGAAGCCCGCGTTAAGCAAGATCTTTTAAAGCTGGGCAAAGAATTGGGATTGCCTCTCCTTGCTACCAACGATCTTCACTACACAAAGCAATCAGATGCTGCTGCCCATGAAGCGTTGCTATGCGTGCAGTCAGGTTCAACACTTGCAGACCCCAAGCGCTTTAAGTTTGATAACGACACTTTCTATGTCAAAACCGCAGCTCAAATGCGAGAGCTCTTTAAAGAGATTCCAGAAAGTTGTGACAACACATTACTTATTGCTGAGCGTTGCAACATCACACTTCGTGAGGGCGAAAACTTGCTGCCGCAGTTCGAGGTGCCAGCAGGTGAGAGCGAAGATTCCTGGCTGAAAAAAGAGGCAGAACGTGGCCTGAAAGCTCGTATGGGAGATCGTTTAACCCCAGAGCATGAAGATCGTTTGAAATATGAACTTGGCGTGATGGAAAAGATGGGCTTTCCGGGTTACTTCCTTGTAGTTGCAGACCTTGTTGCTCATGCAAGAGAGGTTGGTATTCGTGTTGGTCCAGGTCGTGGTTCTGCAGCAGGTTCTCTTGTTGCTTATTCACTGGGTATCACAGGACTTGATCCACTAGAACACGGCCTTTTGTTTGAGCGATTCCTTAATCCAGAACGTATTTCAATGCCTGATATTGACTTGGACTTTGATGAGCGCAGGCGCAGCGAAATGATTCGATATGCAACCAATAAGTATGGTGAAGATCGCGTTGCTCAGATCATTACCTACGGAACGATTAAATCTAAGCAAGCGATCAAGGACTCGACACGAGTGCTTGGCTATCCATATGTGATTGGTGAAAAATTAACAAAGGCATTGCCTCCTAGTGTGATGGGTAAAGATATTTCCTTAAGTGGAGTCTTTGATTCAAAGGATGATCGCTACGGTGAAGCGGGCGAATTCCGTGCTCTCTATAACTCAGATCCAGATTCAAAGCGGGTAGTTGATACGGCGCGCGGCCTAGAAGGTTTGAAGCGTCAGTGGGGTGTTCACGCAGCTGGAGTTATCTTGTCTCGCGAACCTTTGCTCGATGTGATTCCTATTCATCGCCGCGAGGCAGATGGTGCGATCATCACTCAGTTTGATATGGGCGCGTGTGAGGCAACTGGGTTGCTCAAGATGGATTTCTTGGGACTTCGAAATCTTTCGGTGTTAGATGATTGTTTGCTGAACATCAAAGCGAACCAAGGTATTGATGTGGTTCTAGAAACTTTGACGCTGGATGATCCAAAGACATATGAGTTATTAAGTCGTGGAGATACGTTGGGTGTGTTCCAGCTCGACGGTGGACCTATGCGAGCATTGCTTAAGAGCATGTCGCCGGATTCCTTTGAAGATATCTCAGCTGTTATTGCTTTGTATCGCCCGGGACCAATGGGAGAGAACGCACATAACAACTACGCCGATCGTAAGAATAAGCGAAAGCCTGTGGAATCAATCCACCCTGAATTAACTGAACCACTTCAGGAAATCCTTGGTGACACCTACGGCCTCATCGTGTATCAAGAGCAGGTAATGGCTATTGCTCAAAAGGTTGCTGGCTTCTCATTGGGGCGCGCAGATCTTTTGCGTAAGGCTATGGGTAAGAAGAACAAAGATATTTT
>DAIMGQ010000023.1:12095-14056 GCA_036723815.1 Candidatus Planktophila sp. | reverse complement strand
CCACGGTCTGGATTAACAGCGACATCAAAAATAACATCATTGATCTGCAAGGCCTCTATTGCATCTGCGCCAATAGTGACTTCACCTTCAGAAAAAACCATAATGCCGGCGTGATCATCACTAATGCCAAGTTCGCGACCTGAACAAATCATTCCATTGGAGGTCTTACCGTAGGTTTCGCGAGCACCAATTTTAAAGTCACCTGGCAAAACTGCGCCCGGCAAAGCTGCAACAATTAAATCTCCCACTGCAAAGTTTGTTGCTCCACAAATGACATAACGAGTCTGACCTTCACCACAATCCAAGCCGACGTAGCGAATTGGCTTTTTAAACTCTGTGATTTCCTCGATTGACAATACTTTTGCAAACTTTAGTGGGCCGGTTAAATCAGCTCCTTGCTCAATGATCTCTTCAACCTCAAAACCCACGCGAATCAATCCATCTGAAATTTGTTCTGCGGTAACAGATGCTGGGATATCAACGAACTCTTTTATCCAGGACAGCGGTGCGCGCATTACAGTCCAACTCCAAACTGACGAGTAAAACGCAGATCGCCTTCAACGATGTCATGCATATCTGTAATACCGTGTCGAACCATCAGTGTGCGCTCAAGCCCCATTCCGAATGCAAAGCCACTGTAGACATCTGTATCAATGCCACATGTTGCAAGCACCTTTGGATTAACCATTCCGCAACCGCCCCATTCGATCCAGCGATTATTAAAGAAGATGTCTACTTCTGCACTTGGCTCAGTAAAGGGAAAGAAAGATGGTCTAAGGCGCGTTGTCACATCTGGGCCAAACATATGGCGAGCAAAGTTATCTAACGTACCTTTGAGGTGAGCCATCGTGATGCCCTTATCAATTACTAAACCTTCAACTTGATGAAAGACCGGACTGTGGGTTGCATCGAGCTCATCTGCTCTAAATGTGCGACCCGGACACACAACATAAATTGGCGGCTCTTGCGTCAGCATGGTTCGGATTTGAACTGGTGAGGTGTGTGTTCGCAAAACCATTCCAGATTCAACTGGCTCGATGAAAAAAGTATCTTGCATAGTTCGGGCTGGGTGATCTGCCGGAATATTTAGCGCATCAAAGTTGAGCCATCCTGATTCAAGTTCAGGACCTTCTTCAGCAGCAAAACCTTGTTCGATAAAGAAATCTGATACTTCGTTCTTGATGATCGTTATTGGATGTAACCCGCCACGATGCGAACGATTAACCGGCAAGGTGATGTCAACTACTTCTTCGAGCAACACTTTGCGATCACGTTCTGCTTCCAGAACAGCAGTTGCTTCAGCTAACGCTTGGGCAATCTCTGCTTTAGCCTCGCCAATAACTTTGCCGAAACTTGCTTTGTCTTCCGGTGAAAGCGAACCCAGTCCCCGCGATGCCAACGCGATTGGTGATTTATCTCCCGCATGGGCCAGTCGTGCGGTTTTGAGCGAATCTAAATCTGTGGCGGAGGCGAAAGCCTTACGGGCATCTTGTACCCAGGTTGAAATCTCCTCAACGCGCATAGGCATAACTCTATCTTGTGGCCCTTTGTTAACGTGGCATATTTGATAGGTGATACATAACAATCGAAGCCGCTGCTGAAAGATTGAGGCTTTCGGCATTGCCTGGCATCGGAATGCTTACAACATCTATCGAATCCACATTCTGTCCCGTCGATAGGCCTCGAGCTTCGTTTCCAAATACTGCAACAGTATCCCCCGACATTTGGTACTCACTTAATTTCTTTGATCCGTCAGCCCCAAGAGAAAAAGCCTTTACTCCCAATGCTAGAACCTCATCAATGGCCACTGATTCAAACACCGGAATGTGCCATAGAGATCCTGCAGTACTTCGGACAACCTTTGGTGAAAACATATCAACGCTACCTGGTGAGGTAATCACTGCATCCATGGCAAATGCATCGGCCGAACGCAAGATCGTGCCCGCGTTTCCTGGATCTTG
>DAIMGQ010000023.1:6368-11995 GCA_036723815.1 Candidatus Planktophila sp. | reverse complement strand
CCCCTAGAACCAATAAGAGCCTTAACCCGCGCAACATGTGGCGAGTTAAGGCTCTCAATCATTATTGGAACTTAGAGTGCTGCAAGGCTCTTGCGAGCTACATCAACAAGTGTCTTGAATGTTGCTGGATCATTTGTTGCAAGCTCTGACAGAACGCGGCGATCAACCTCAACACCTGAAGCCTTTAGGCCCTGGATGAAACGGTTGTATGTAAGACCGTGTTCGCGGCAACCTGCGTTGATGCGTTGGATCCATAGACGACGGAAATCGCCCTTCTTATCTTTACGGTCATTAAATGCATAAACCATAGAGTGCGTAACTTGCTCTTTCGCCTTTGTGAAAAGACGTGAACGTTGCCCGCGGTAACCGCTTGCACGTTCTAGAGTTGTACGACGCTTCTTGGCTGCGTGGACTCCGCGCTTTACTCTCATTTAACTCGCTCCTTACTTCAAACCAAGCATGCGCTTGGCTGTGACTGCGACAGTTGGCTTTGCAGCTGACTCTGTCGATAGACGACGTGTTACTCGTGAAGATTTACGCTCGAGCAAGTGGCGCTTTCCAGCGCGCTCGTGCATAACCTTTCCAGAACCTGTGATGCGGAAGGTCTTCTTCGCACCGCTGTGTGTTTTCATCTTTGGCATGGTTATGTTCCCTTACTCGGTAGTTTCTGCAGCAGCGATAGCTTTCGCCTTGCGTGCTGCCTTTGCTTCTGCAACTGCTTCTGTCTTCTTCTTAGTTGGACCAAGAACCATTGTCATGTTTCGTCCCTCTTGCTTAGGAGCGAACTCAACAAAACCAACTTCTGCAATGTCTTCTGCAAGACGTTGCAACATCTTGTATCCCAACTCAGGTCGCGTCTGTTCGCGTCCGCGGAACTTCATTGTCACCTTCACCTTGTCGCCACCCTTAAGAAACTTCTCAACCTGACTACGCTTTGTCTCGTAATCATGGTTTTCGATCTTTGGTGTTAAACGCACTTCCTTCACCACAATGTGGGTCTGGTTCTGACGCGCTTCCCGTGCCTTCTGTGCAACTTCGTACTTGTACTTTCCGAAGTCCATGATCTTGCAAACGGGTGGATTAGCATCTGGTGCGATTTCGACTAGGTCGAGACCAACTTCATCTGCCATCTTTAACGCTGTATCGATATCTACAACTCCAACTTGTTCGCCGGTGTAACCGATCAAACGAATTTCGGGTGTGCGAATTCGATCGTTAATACGAGGTTCAGTGGTGACTTTGTGCTCCTTCGGTTCGTTAACGCTTTGGTGTTACAGCGCTGCAAAAGAAAACCGCAAGGGCAAGAGAACTAATTCTCTTATCCGACAAACCAGCCCGCACTAGTGGCGATGAAGGTGGGAGCGGTAACTCCTCTTGCAGTGGTTGTAACGCCACTGGTCTGGGGCAAAGATTACCCGTAGAGGGGTGAAAAGGTGAAATCGAGCGTGAACTCCCGCTTAGCCGCCCATGGCATGGAAGCCGCCATCAACATGGATGATCTCAGCCGTTGTCTTTGGAAACCAATCCGAAAGCAAAGCCACCACAGCTTGAGCAGCTGGAACAGGGTCATTAACATCCCAACGCATTGGTGAGCGCTCATCCCACAAATGTTCAAAACGTTCGAAATCTGGAATCGATTTGGCAGCAATTGTGCGGATAGGACCTGCCGCAACAAGATTAATTCGAATGTTTTCGGGTCCAAGATCCTTGGCGAGATATCTTGATGTTGATTCCAGCGCTGCTTTTGCAACACCCATCCAGTCATATTTCGGCCAAGCAACCTGAGCATCAAAATCAAGACCAACAACTGATCCCCCGCCATTAAACAGGGGACGGGCTGCCATGGTTAATGACTTAAGTGAGAACGCTGAAACCTGAACTGCCGTTGCAACATCTTCCCATTGTGTATTCAAGAAGTTTCCGCCAAGTGCTGCCTCTGGTGCAAAACCAATTGAGTGAACAACTCCATCTAGACCTTCTGGGAAGTGCTCACGAACTCGCGATTCAAGTGCAGCTAAATCGGCATCACTAGTCACATCTAGTTCAATAACAGGACATGGCTTAGGAAGACGTCCTGAAATTCGGGTAGTTAAAGAAAGCGCTCTTCCAAAACCCGTAAGAATGACATCGGCTCCCTGTTCCTGGGCAAGACGGGCGATATGAAAGGCAATCGAAGCATCGGTTAACACCCCTGTGACAAGTATTTTTTTACCTTCAAGTATTCCCATTTAGTGCCCCATTCCTAATCCACCATCAACTGGAATTAAAGCCCCAGAGATATAACTTGCTTGTGGTGATGCAACAAAAGTTACAACATCAGCGATTTCTTCTGCAGTACAAAAACGCCCAAGTGGCACCGACCCTGCAATTTCTTCTCGACGTTTTTCATCCAACGTCGCAGTCATGTCAGTTTCAACAAATCCTGGTGCAATCACATTAGCTGTGATCCCACGACTGCCAAGCTCTCGCGCAAAAGAACGTGCCATTCCAACCAAACCAGCCTTTGAAGCTGAATAGTTAACCTGTCCGGCCGAGCCAACAGCTCCAACTACTGAACCCACAAATATCAAACGACCACGCTTTAGCTTTAACAAACCCTTTGTTGCACGTCGCGCGACGCGAAAGGCACCTGTCAGATTGGCATCAATGACAGATTCAAAATCTTCATCGCTCATGCGCATGACCAGGCCATCTTTTGTGATGCCCGCATTGGCAACGACAATCTCAGGTATTCCCCATTGTTCTTCTATTGAGGCAAATCCGGCATCAACGCTTTCGGTGCTGGTCACATCCATCTGAACTGATTTGAATCCCTGCGGTGGAGTGCCACTGCGGTAGGTCACGACAACATCATGGCCGGCGGTTTTGAGGGAGTGTGCGATTGCTAATCCAATTCCGCGGTTTGCGCCTGTGACTAAGGCAATTGAACTCATGGTCAAAACCTAGTGGCTACCTTTGAGTAAACAAAAGAAGCGAAGGAGCGCGCCGAGCACTACCCTTGCTCACATGGCCAAAGAAAAGAAGATCTACGACATCACAAGTGCCCCAAGCGCACTTACCCGTGATCAAGCTGGTCGACAAAAGCGGTATTTCATTTCTATGATGATTCGAACCGCTTGCTTTATTTTGACTGTTATCTTGCCAAGTCCTTATCGCTGGTTTGCCCTTTTGGGTGCCGTGACTCTGCCCTATTTTGCAGTTGTCATTGCCAATGCAGGACGCGAAACTATTACACGCGGTGCTGACGTAGTCGAAGATAAACCACTCGCTCTCGATTAAGCATGACCTCCACGCAAAAAACTAAGGAGCCCTTGGCTCTTCTCAAATCCTTGATTGCCTTACTCCTCATCATCTTTTGTCTTTGGGGTTCACAGTGGCAGTATCACCGGGGTGTTGATCGTCACGCACGTAACGCTGTGATCGAAGAACGAATTGCCAAATCTCCAATCGCACTCAATACCGTTACGAGTGATCTACCTAATTATGAATGGCAGGCTGTTTCAGTTGCAGGAACTTTTGATACTGAAAAACAGATCTTGCTACGAAATCGCTATAACGACGGCAAGTACGGATATGAAGTTCTGACACTGTTTAGATCAACTGACAACAAAAGTTTCTGGGTTGATCGTGGCTGGGTCCAAGCAGGTGCAACAGCCACAACTCCACCGGTTGTCACCGCTTTACCAGAAGAGGAAGTTTCAATTACAGGCCGACTGCGCCTTGACTCCTCCTTGCCCCGCGGTTCATTTTTCGCATTACCTGGGAACGGGCAAGGTTTAGTCTCAGAACTTAATGCGCAATCGCAATTGAATACTGAAAAGTTTTATCTAGACCTGTTGTCAGGCTCTGATGTTTCACTAACTCCAAAGGTTGCAGCGCAAGTACCCGAGCTAAGCGATGGTCCACACATGGCATATGCCTTGCAATGGATTTTCTTTGCAGGCTTAGTTATCTACGGGCGAATCTTGATTCGTCGCTCCCGTTAAATCTTGTCTGTTGTAAAGATCCGAATACAACCCGCCCTTTGCGACTAGCTCATCGTGCTTACCACGCTCCACAATTGATCCCTTTTCAAGTACGAGAATCTGATCCGCATCTCGCACCGTACTTAAGCGGTGGGCAATCACAATGCTGGTTCTGCCCTTCAGTGCGGTCTGAAGAGCGGCATGAACAAGTTGTTCGTTTTCAGAATCAAGGTGCGCAGTAGCTTCATCCAGGATCACAACCGCGGGAGACTTCAAGAGCAACCGTGCAATAGCAAGACGTTGCTTTTCTCCGCCAGAAAGTCTGTGGCCACGCTCTCCCACCATTGTGTCTAAACCATTTGGCAAAGATTGAATCAACTTCCAGATTTGTGCAGATTCACATGCAGCTTGCATCTCTGCTGGAGTTGCATCCTTCTTTGCATAGCGAAGATTCTCCGCAATCGATTCGTGAAATAGGTGTGCATCCTGCATGACCACACCAATTGATTCACGCAGAGATTCAACGGTTAAATCACGAATGTCATGCCCATCTATCCGAATAGCACCATCGGTAACATCGTAGAGACGAGGGAGCAACGCACTTATTGTCGTCTTACCAGCACCGGATGGACCAACCAACGCTGTCATTGATCCGGGTTCTGCAACAAATGAAAGGTTACGTAGAACCTGTCCGCTCTGCACAGTCTCGGCCTTGGCTGCAGATTCAAGTGAAGCTAATGAGATCTCTTCTGCACGCGGGTAGGAGAAGTTGACCTTGTCGAATTCAATACGTGGCTCTTTGGTAACAAGAACCTTTGCACCATCCCGATTTTTCACCATTGGTTCAAGGTCTAAAACTTCAAAAACTCTTTCAAAAGACACCAGTGAGGTCATAACATCAATACGAACATTTGATAGCGCAGTTAGTGGTCCATACAAACGAGCAAGCAACGCTGTGATTGCGAGCAGTGTGCCAACGGTTACTCCCCCGCTTATTGCCAGATGTCCACCAATTCCATAAGCAAAAGCGGTCGCAATGGCTGCAACGCTAGTTAGCGCAATAAAGAACAATCTATTGAGCATTGCGATCTTGATGCCGATGTCAGCAACACGTCGTGCACGACTCCTGAAGTACTCACGCTCACGGTCAGGCTCACCATAGAGAGCGACCAACATTGCACCTGAGACATTAAAGCGCTCGGTCATAGTGCTAGACATTTCCGCGTTCACATTAAATGACTCGCGCGTCAGCGCCTGCAATCTACGTCCCACCCATTTAGTTGGGATCAAAAATACTGGAAGCAGTAGCAATGAAAAAATGGTGATCTGCCAGGAAAGGATCAGCATTGTGATTCCAACCAACACAAGACTGACAACATTGCTGACAACACCTGAAAGGGTTGCTGTGAAAGCTTGTTGTGCACCTATAACATCAGAATTGATTCTAGAAATAAGCGCACCAGTCTGGGTGCGAGTGAAAAAGGCAATTGACTGCTTTTGGACGTGGGCGAAGACAAGGGATCTCAGATCGTAAATCAAACCTTCGCCAATTCGTGAAGAGAAATAGCGTCCCAACATATTAAATCCAGCATCTGCGATGGCAAGTAGACCAACAAAGAGTGCAAGTCGTGTTACAACTGCGCCATCTTTTGGAATCACACC
>DAIMGQ010000023.1:0-6268 GCA_036723815.1 Candidatus Planktophila sp. | reverse complement strand
GGCATCCACACCCAATTAATTTTCACATCAGTTGTCATCCCAGCAAGGGCTGCGCGAGTTTGATCTTCGATTACATCCTGCAAAGGGCATGCCGCAGATGTAAGGGTCATGTTAAGGATTGCGATGTTGGCTTCATCAACCATGACATCGTAGATAAGCCCAAGATCCACAACATTGATACCGAGTTCAGGATCAACAACATCCTTCATCGCCTCAGTTACATCATCAACACTTGTTGCCATCGCTACTCTCCCCCTGTTGTTGTCTTAATTCTAACCGTTGCATCCTTAAACGCCATCCACCCTAAAAGTGCGCACTTAATGCGGGCTGGAAACTTCGAAACGCCAGCAAGTGCCACGGCATCTTCTAAGACATCAGGGTTGCCCTGCTTGGTTCCCTTGCTATGCATGAGTTCAGTAAATTCATCAAGAATGGCGTCTGCCTCCGCAAAACTCTTATTGACCAATAAATCACTTGCGATTGAAACACTCGCCTGCGAAATCGAACAACCAACCCCATCCCAGGTAATGCTTTTGATCACGCCATGCTCTGCTGTGACATTCAGAGTGACTTCATCACCGCAACTTGGGTTCACGTGATGAACCTGAGCCCCGTATGTTGCAGAGAGACCTTTGTTCAAAGGGTGCTTATAGTGATCAAGAATTACTTCTTGATAAAGGCTGTCTAGTTCCATTATGCAAAGTATTTCTGTGCGCCAAGGATTGCATTAAATAAGGCATCGCAATCTGATTCATCGTTATACAAATATAGTGATGCACGCGTAGTTGCCGGCACGCCAAGTTTTCTCGTTAATGGCCAGGCACAGTGATGCCCCGTGCGAACTGCGACACCTTGGCTATCAACAAACTGACCCAAGTCATGTGGATGAATCTCCCCCACAGTAAATGAAACTGTTCCGCCACGGGAATCAAGATCTGTTGGTCCAACAATTTTGAGCTCTGGAACCTGCTGCAACTTCTCTAACAAATACTTTGTCAGTGCGACCTCATGGTTATGAACATTGTCCATTCCAAGTGATGTTAAGTAATCAAGGGCTGCCCCAAGACCAACGGCTTGTGCCATGTTTGGAACTCCAGCTTCAAACTTGCGTGGTGCTGGTGCCCACGTTGCATCAGTCATGGTCACTGTTTCAATCATTGAACCGCCATAGAGAAAAGGTGGCAGATCATCAAGTTGAGAACTCCACAACACGCCAACACCTGTTGGTCCTAAAGCCTTGTGTCCAGAGAAAACGAGAAAATCAACATCTAGCTCTTTTACATCAATTGGCATGTGAGGAGCTGATTGACACGCATCTAGAACAACAACTGCGCCGACTTCGTGTGCGCGCGCAACTATCGCCTTTAAAGGAATTATTGTTCCTAAAACATTTGATTGGTGAGTCAGAGCAACTACCTTTGTGTTCTCTGTAATCACAGAATTGATATTTGAAAGATCCAAACGTCCATCTGGTGTGACCTCAAACCACGATAGCTGCGCACCTGTTCGCGCTGACAGCTGCTGCCAAGGGATCAAGTTAGCGTGGTGTTCCATCTCAGTAACAACAATCTTGTCCTTAGATGTAAGTGCAAAACGTGTTCCGGGAGTTGCATTTCCCATTGCATAGGCAATGAGGTTGAGCGATTCGGTTGCACCCTTTGTAAAAACAATCTGTTCTTCACGCGCACCAAGGAATTGAGCAACCTTTAGGCGAGCACCCTCGTAGGCATCTGTGGCTTCTTCTGCCAGTTGATGAGCACCGCGGTGGACAGCTGCATTGTGAAACTTATAGAAGTTACTTTCAGCATCAATGACTGAAAGTGGCTTCTGACTTGTAGCTCCGCTATCTAAATAGACCAGTTTTTTACCGTCGCGAATAGTACGTTCAAAGATTGGGAAATCTTTACGTACATTCGCAACGTTAAATGCCATAACTTTCTTATTTGCTCACATAATCTGCGTAACCGTTTGCTTCTAGCTTGTCAGCTAGCTCTGGTCCACCTTGTTCAACGATGCGACCATTGGCAAACACGTGTACGAAATCTGGCTTGATGTATTGCAAGATGCGCGTGTAGTGCGTAATCAAAATAACACCTAGGTTATTAGCTGACTTGGCGCGATTGACACCCTCAGAAACAATGCGCAGTGCATCGACATCTAGTCCTGAATCAGTCTCATCAAGAATTGCCATCTTAGGCTTTAGAAGTTCTAGCTGCATGATCTCGTGGCGCTTCTTCTCGCCACCAGAAAAACCTTCATTTACGTTACGTGCAGCAAATGACGGATCCATGTTGAGTGCCTGCATTGCATCCTTTACTTCACCAACCCATGTGCGAAGCTTTGGTGCTTCACCACGAAGGGCAGTTGCTGCAGTACGCAGGAAGTTTGAAACTGACACTCCTGGAACTTCAACCGGATATTGCATAGCAAGGAATAACCCAGCCTTTGCGCGCTCATCAACGGTCATATCAAGAACATCTGCGCCATCTAGCGTTACAGAGCCACCTGTGATTGTGTACTTAGGGTGTCCTGCAATTGAGTAAGCAAGAGTTGATTTACCTGAGCCGTTTGGTCCCATGATGGCGTGAGTCTCGCCAGACTTAATTGTTAGATCAACACCCTTAAGGATGTCGACTACGCCGTTGTCTGTATCAACTGATACCTGCAGGCCGCGGATTTCTAGTGTGCTCATTTTTTCTCTCTTCTCTCGTTACTAAATCTCTACCGTGACGGCGTTTCCGTCGATTGATACCGCATATGTTTTCAATGCAATGTTGGCAGGAAGGGTTAATGCCTCTCCTGTGCGTAGATCAAACTCGGCACCATGTAGCCAGCATTCGATCTTGAATCCTGTGACATCGCCTTCTGACAACGATGCATCCGAGTGAGTGCATGTGTCATCAACAGCAAAGACCTCATCGCCCACTCGTGCAACGCAGATCGACTTGCCATTCTTTTCAATAAGAACTGGCTTGCCTTCAGTTAATTGATCTAGGACTAAATCAGACATTATTGGCTGCCTTTTCTAGCTCGTTATCAATGCGATCCATAATTCGGTTTTGAACTTCTTCATTTCCGATTTCTAGAACGATCTCATTGAAAAAGCCACGAACAACCAAACGGCGAGCATCTGACATAGCTATTCCGCGAGACATCAAATAGAACAACTGCTCGTCATCAAAACGACCTGTTGTACTGGCGTGTCCTGCACCGATGATTTCACCAGTTTCAATTTCTAAATTAGGAACTGAATCTGCACGTGCACCATCACTTAAGAGCAAGTTGCGGTTGAGTTCGTACGTGTCTGTGCCTTCTGCAGCTGCACGGATCAACACATCGCCAATCCACACAGTATGTGCGCCTTGACCAGCAAGTGCGCCCTTGTAATTAACATTTGATTTTGCATGTGGAACTGCGTGATCAACATGCATACGGTGTTCAAAGAATTGACCAGCTGTAGCAAAGTAAACGCCGAGCAGATCAACAGAACCACCAGGTGCTGTGAATTCGACCGTAGGCAGGATACGCACAACATCTCCGCCAACCGTAACTGTTACAGACTTGAAGGTTGCATCTTTGTCGACAACGGCGTGATGACGCGCTGTGTATACAGACTTGGATTCAAACTCTTGCAAAGTTACAAACTTCAGGTTTGAACCTGGAGCCAATGCAATCTCTAGATCCTCAGCCAAAATAGTGTCTGTGGTGTTTTCAACAATCACAGTTGCGACCGCGTGGGTTCCAAGTGAGATTCGAACACGTGAGAACTCAGCTGTATCGAGCGCTCCTGCTGAACGACTCAAAAAGATTGGCTCTGATACTTCAGTATTTGCCGCAATAGACAGGTGCGCTACAGATGGAGAAAAAGAGCGAATGCGTTCAATGATGACATCATCACTTGCTGCAAGTGGCTCTAGATTTTCACGAGTGAAAGTCACGCCTTGAGGAAGTGCATTTTTAGCGATCAGTGTTGATCGATCAGATTGCACAGAAGTGCCATCATGCAGACCACGAAGACGTTTGAGCGGTGTGAAACGCCACGCTTCCTCGCGCCCTGTAGGCGTTAAGTAGTTAGTTGCTAAAACTGACATTAACCGACAGCACCTTCCATCTGAAGTTCAATCAGACGATTGAGCTCCAGTGCGTACTCCATTGGAAGTTCGCGTGCGATTGGTTCGATAAATCCACGAACAATCATTGCCATAGCTTCATCTTCATTGAGGCCACGTGACATCAAGTAGAAAAGCTGATCATCACTGATCTTTGACACTGTTGCTTCGTGACCCATAGAAACATCATCTTCGCGGATATCAACATATGGATATGTATCGGAACGAGAAATTGTGTCTACCAATAGTGCATCGCACTTAACTGTGCTTGCAGAGTGATGTGCACCCTCTTGAACCTGAACAAGACCGCGGTATGAAGTACGACCACCATTTCGGGCAACGGACTTTGAAATTACAGAAGATGATGTGTAAGGAGCAGCGTGAACCATCTTGGCACCGGAATCTTGATGTTGTCCTTCACCTGCAAAAGCAAGTGACAAAGTCTCACCCTTTGCATGTGGACCCATTAAGAAGATTGCTGGGTACTTCATGGTTACCTTTGAACCAATGTTTCCATCGACCCACTCCATAGTTGCACCTTCAGCACATGTTGCACGCTTTGTAACAAGGTTGTAAACATTGTTAGACCAGTTTTGAATCGTGGTGTAACGAACGCGAGCACCCTTCTTCACAATGATTTCAACAACAGCTGAGTGCAAAGAGTCAGACTTGTAGATCGGTGCTGTGCAGCCCTCTACGTAGTGGATGTAAGAATCTTCATCAGCGATAATTAATGTGCGCTCGAATTGACCCATGTTTTCAGTGTTAATGCGGAAGTAAGCCTGCAATGGAATATCAACATGTACACCCTTTGGTACATAGATAAATGATCCACCAGACCACGTCGCTGTGTTGAGCGCTGCGAACTTGTTATCTCCAACTGGGATAACTGTTCCGAAATACTCTTTGAAAAGCTCTGGGTGTTGCTTTAGCGCGCTATCTGTATCAAGGAAAATAACGCCTTGTGCTTCTAGATCCTCGCGGATTGAGTGATAAACAACCTCAGATTCGTACTGAGCGGCAACACCTGACACTAGGCGCTGCTTTTCAGCCTCTGGAATACCAAGACGGTCGTAGGTGTTCTTAATTTCATCTGGCAAGTCATCCCATGTGGCTGCTTGCTTTTCAGTTGAGCGAACAAAGTACTTGATGGTGTCAAAGAAAATACCTGAAAGATCTGATCCCCAATTTGGCATTGGCTTCTTTCCGAAAAGATCCAAACCCTTGAGGCGCATATCTAGCATCCACTGTGGTTCAGATTTCTTTGCTGAGATGTCGCGAACAACATCCTCATTGATGCCGCGCTTAGCGTTATCGCCAGCTGAGCTCTTATCTGACCAGCCGTATTCGTAGTTGCCGAGTCCGTCGAGTTCTGGATGTGCTGTAGTCATGCACGTACCTTTCGGGTTGTAGTGTGTGTCTTTGGGATAAAAGTTGTGCAGACGCCATCGCCGTGTGCGATTGTCGCCAAACGTTGAACGTGAGTTCCGAGAAGCTTTGACAGTGCTTCAGTCTCTGCCTCACATAATTGAGGAAATTCAGAAGCAACGTGTGCAATTGGGCAATGGTGTTGGCACAGCTCTTGTCCCATTGGCTTATCGTGCACACTTGCGGCATACCCTTGATCAGTTAAGAAGTCTGCGAGCGCATCAACTTTGCCTGTGCGCTTGGCCATAAATTTCTGCGCTTGACGTTCAATGTCATCGGCGCGAGATTGTGCGAAAGCATCCACTAAATGAGCACCAGATTGGGCTGACATAAATTTCAATGCCGCAACAGCTAAGTCATCGTATGAATGTTCAAATTGCTCGCGGCCTTGATCTGACATAACAAAAACCTTTGATGGTCGACCACGACCGCGAATAGATGAAGAACGTGGATCACGCGCTTCTACAACACCATCGGCAACCAATAGATCTAGATGTCGTCTAATTCCTGCGGCGGTAAGCCCTAAGCGCTCTCCTAGAACGGCAGCGGTAGACGGTCCATTTTCTAGAATTGAGCGGGCCACTAGGTCACGGGTACGAGCATCGTCCCCTGCTGGATTGGCACCGGTCATTTTCACAACAGTATTGTGTCGTAATTCGACACAGAGGGCCACTCGAGAGCCCTGCGTGGCTCAAGGGTCATAGGCTTAGGCCATGTCCAAAGCCTCAGAT
>DAIMGQ010000022.1:8855-14485 GCA_036723815.1 Candidatus Planktophila sp. | reverse complement strand
TATGGATTAATTGCACCTCGCGGTCGTCACTACGATGGTGACGCTCTTGCCATCGCAAAGGCTGTTACAGAGATGGGTGGCTTTGGAATTGAAGCTCGTCACCTACGTTCTTTTAAATCCGCAGCAGATCGTGAGATCGGTTTGATCGAGCAGGTCATCACTCCATTGACTCGTCAAAAGAGCGCTGAATCAAAGGCCAGAGCCGAAGAAGTCCAGAAGGAGATCGCATCTCTTTCAATTCGCCTGCACGCAGCACTTGTGCGCGGTGGCCTAAATCGCCTTCGCTAAAAAAGTAGCCAAAATATGTTGATACCAATGGAGGTCATCGGCGTTCGAGTCGAGATGCCTTCTAACCAACCGATCGTTTTACTCAAGGAGATTGATGGCTCAAGGTTCCTACCCATCTGGGTCGGGGCCGTTGAAGCAACTGCGATTGCATTTGCCCAGCAAGGCGTCGAACCACCTCGCCCTTTGACCCACGATTTAATGAACAACTTGCTCGACCTGCTAGATGCCACCGTAACAGCGGTCCACATGACTGAAATCAAGGATGGAATTTTCTATGCCACGATGCTGCTTCGGGATTCCAACGGGGGACAGTTGACGATCTCTGCTAGACCGTCAGATGCCATCGCATTGGCAGTTAGAAGCCATAGCAACATCCTGGCCACCCAGGAGCTCCTGGATGAGATTGGAATCGAGATTCCACAGGGCGAGGGTGAGAACCAAGAGGTCGAAAAGTTCCGTGAATTCCTAGATCAGATCAATCCAGAAGACTTTGTGGGATAGGCGAAACCCTCAACCTAAAGTAGAGGTTTGGGCCGTGTCGTTCCTAGGCAATATGCCGGTACGGGTTTACATTTATCTCACTCCCCAAGAGAAATGAGCCATTCCCCATGAGCCCAGAAGAGCTAGAGATCGGCTACAGAGGCGCTACCGCATGCTCGGCTGCAGGGATTACATATCGCCAATTAGATTATTGGGCTCGCACGGGATTAGTTGAACCAAGCATTAGAACTGCAAGTGGTTCCGGAACTCAACGCCTGTATGGCTTTCGTGACATTTTGGTTTTGAAGATTGTTAAGCGGTTACTAGATGCCGGTGTTTCTCTCCAAAATATTCGCACAGCTGTAGATCATTTGCGCAGCAGGGGAGTAACCGATCTTGAAAGAATTACCTTGATGAGTGATGGCGCATCAATTTATGAGTGCTCTAGCCCAGATGAAATTATCGACCTTTTGCAAGGTGGCCAAGGTGTCTTTGGAATTGCCGTCGGCAAGGTCTGGCACGAGGTTGAAGGCTCTCTATCTGTACTTCAAGGTGAAATTAATGGTCACGTTGTAGGTGGCCAAGAAAACGACGAACTCTCACTTCGTAGAAAGAGCAAAGGCGCTTAATCTGCCTTATTCTTCATCTCTGCCCTTGCACTTTTAGGCGAGAGGCTTTGAACAGGATGAGGATTATCGATGAGTCGTTCGTTTGAGGATCGCCATATAGGTCCTACCTCTATTGATGAAGCAACGATGTTGCAGGCCTTGGGATATTCCGATTTAGATTCCTTTATCAAAGATGTTGTTCCAGCAAACATTGCTATCAAGGGTGTTATCGAAGGTGCGTTGGATAGCGGTAAGAGTGAAGTTGAGGTCATCGCTGAACTACGTTCTATTGCCTCTGAAAACAAAGTTTTCACATCTCTGATCGGCACTGGATACTACGGAACTATTGTTCCACCCGTCATTAAGAGAAATGTTTTAGAGAATCCTTCCTGGTACACCGCATATACGCCATATCAGCCAGAGATTTCACAAGGCCGACTGGAAGCACTTTTCGCTTTCCAAACCATGGTGTGTGAGTTAACAGGTCTTAACATTTCAAATGCCTCGATGCTAGATGAAAGTACTGCAGCAGCTGAGGCGATGACACTTGCTCGTCGTGCTTCGAAAATGAGCGATGACGCTGTATTTCTAATTGAAGAACATGTGCATCCACAAACAAAAGCGGTTGTGATAACCCGTGCCAAGCCACTTGGAATCAAAGTAGTTGAAATAGATTCAGGCCATGTTGTGCGCGATGGTTATGACGGTGAGTTCTTCGGTGCGCTCTTGCAGTATCCGGACACGACTGGGACTGTTATTGATTACTCTTCTTTCGCAGATTACGCGCACTCACGTGATGCTCTAGTCATCGCGGCAACAGATCTTCTAGCCTTGACCTTGCTCAAAGCTCCAGGGGAGTGGGGCGCAGATATCGCCGTAGGTACAGCTCAGCGCTTTGGAGTCCCAATGGGATTTGGTGGACCTCACGCTGGTTTCTTAGCGGTTCGCACAGGGTTAGAGCGTTCCATGCCAGGACGATTGGTTGGTCAAAGTATTGATTCAACAGGAAAGCCCGCATTTCGTTTAGCGCTACAAACAAGAGAGCAACATATTCGTAGAGACAAAGCAACATCAAACATTTGCACTGCTCAGGTCTTGTTAGCAAACATGAGTGCCTTCTACGCCATGTGGCATGGACCAGAAGGTCTGAAGCAAATCGCAGAGCGAGTCCATGGTTTTGCCGCGCGCCTTCACGCCGCAACGAACAATAGAGAAGATGTGGTTTTTGACACGGTTCATGTTGTGGTTCCGAACGCAGATGCTATTCACGCAAAGGCCGAGGCCAAGGGCATTAACTTCAGAAAAGTCAGTTCAACTGAAGTGCGCGTTTCATTTGATGAGCAAACCACTGAAGCTCTGTTCGCGGAAGTTCTTTCAATCTTAGGCTTCGAGGACGTAGCGGGGGAGAAGATCCCAGCCAAGTTCCTTCGTACAAGCAAGTACTTAACCCACCCGGTTTTTAATACCAATCACAGCGAGACTGCGATGATGCGCTACCTACGCAACTTGGCAGACAAAGATTTAGCACTTGATCGGACCATGATCCCACTGGGTTCTTGCACCATGAAATTGAACTCTGTCACTGAGATGGAAGCGGTTACCTGGCCTGAGTTTGCTTCTCTGCATCCGTTTGCACCGGCTGAGCAAAATGTCGGTACACGAAAGTTAATCAAGCAACTTTCTGATTGGTTAGTAGCCATTACTGGTTACGACGCAGTTTCGCTGCAGCCAAATGCTGGCAGCCAAGGAGAATTTGCTGGGCTTCTTGCAATTCGAAATTATCATGACTCACGTGGAGATCAAAATAGAAAGATTTGTTTGATTCCATCTAGTGCTCACGGAACTAATGCAGCTTCTGCTGTTATGGCCGGTATGCAAGTTGTTGTGATTGATTGTGATGAGAATGGAAACGTTTCCATCGAAGATATCAAAGCAAAGATTGCAGAGCATGAAGGCGCACTTGCAGCGCTTATGATCACTTATCCTTCAACGCATGGAGTATTTGAAACTGCGGTCTCTGAAATTTGCGCACTTATTCACGATGCTGGTGGTCAGGTTTATGTAGATGGCGCTAACTTAAATGCCTTAGTTGGGGTTGCTCAACCTGGAAAATTTGGGGCTGATGTTTCACACCTTAATCTTCACAAGACATTTGCTATTCCACACGGTGGAGGAGGACCTGGAGTCGGTCCGGTAATCGTTCGCGCTCACCTTGCACCGTTCCTGCCAAACCACCCAATGGATCTAACAGCTGGACCATCAACTGGTCCTGGACCAATTTCTGGTGCACCTTTTGGTTCTGCCAGCATCTTGCCTATTTCTTGGGCATACATTCGTTTACTAGGGGGAGAAGGGTTAACTCACTCAACCCAGGTAGCGATTCTTTCTGCCAATTACATGGCACATCGACTTCAGAATGCTTATCCAGTCCTGTACACCGGGGCCAACGGTCGCGTGGCGCACGAATGCATCCTTGATATTCGTGGGTTAACCAAGGATTCTGGAGTTAGCGTTGATGACATTGCAAAGCGTTTGATGGATTACGGGTTCCACGCACCTACGATGTCATTTCCTGTTGCGGGCACACTAATGATTGAGCCTACTGAGTCAGAAAACATCAGAGAGATCCACCGATTTATTGATGCCATGATTTCGATTAGAGCTGAGATTCAAGAAGTCATAGACGGCAAGATCTCGATAGAAGCCTCAGCGCTGCGCCATGCTCCTCATACGGCCCTTTCCGTGGTCACAAGTGAATGGGAGCGGGAGTACAGCCGTGAAAAGGGCGGATATCCGGTGGTATTAGATGGTTTAGTTGCTGGTGAATCAATTGGTTCGCGGATGAAGTATTGGCCACCAGTTGGGCGCATTGATGGTGCTCATGGAGACCGCAATCTGGTCTGTGCCTGCACACCTATGGATGATTATCGGTAGGAGGGGCTAATCAGCCTTTTCTATCGTTACTTTACATAATGTAACTTATCGGCGTAATGCATACGCTCGACGGGCAACCACGAGCAGCCAAACAAGCGTGAAAACGCCGGCCCAATCCCCATAACGATCCCGCGGCGATATCTGTTCTATGAGCCCGACATCTGCGAATACATGTTCCGCCGTTCCCATTGAAGTTTGCTTGAGAACTTTTCCATTGAAATCAATGACTGCAGAAATTCCAGTTGTCGACACTGAAACAACGTTTCTGGAATGTTCAATAGCTCGAACCCTAGTCATCGACAATTGTTGGGCACTTTCTGCCGATGTTCCAAAGGTTGCACTGTTGGTTTGCACGACCAAAAGATTGGAAGATTTTGCAGCTTCAGCCAGGATCTCATCATCTACTAGTTCAAAGCAGATCACTGGAGCAATCCTTGCCTGACCGATTCTGAAGATTTTCTGACCGTTACCAGGCGAAAAATCGTTGACTTGATTGACCAAAGGTGAGATTTTCTTAGCTATTGAGCGCAGTGGGATGTATTCGCCAAATGGAGTTAAATGCTGCTTGAAATAGATATCTTGCGTCTCATCGCCCCACAATATTGAAGTATTAAATAGCTTCTCACCTTTACCGATGATCGCGCCAATGATCAATGGCTTATCAAATGACTCCAATTCATCGTATACATCCTTGTTTGTGTATGGGTCTACATCAACCGCATTTTCCGGCCACACAATAAAGTCGACTTTCTTACCTTGTGCCAAGGCCCTATTAGTTTCCTTGACGTGATTGTTGAAAACTTCTTTTGCTCTAGCGTTGAATTCCAAGCCTAGTTCTGGAACATTTCCCTGGATCATAAGAACAGAAGTTTGACTAAAGGCCATGATGTTGTTTGGTATCAACAAAGCAAACAATGGAAAAAGCAAGATGAGATTCACTTTTTTGTTAAGGACAAAGAAAATGAATGCAGCAATAAGAACCGTCACTGCAGAAAGGGATATGGCTCCCCCGCGGGATGCAATTGCCGCATACGGCGCATCAGCCTGTGAGTATGCAACTCTTGCCCAACCAAATCCTCCAAATGGAAATCTGTTTCGTACCTCTTCAAGTACCACAAATAGCAAGGGATATGCAGCTATCCCCCATCGACTGACTAATGAGAGCGGCAAATACAACAGGGACAGACCAAAGGATAAAATAATCCACGGTATTGACCCAACAAAAGTACTTGTCCAATGGAGTAAAACAGCGTTAAGACTGAGTGCAAAAATGAAAGCTGATAGCACCTTGCGATTGGTTTTCTCTATCGCATACATGTG
>DAIMGQ010000022.1:5629-8755 GCA_036723815.1 Candidatus Planktophila sp. | reverse complement strand
GCAACATACTTGATGTCAACTAAGTCGTGCTGAGAAATACCTTTGGCAAGATAGACCACTTTGATGTCTCGCTTATCATCGACCATCTGAAATAAATCACGATCGCCTGTAACGATTCGGATAGGTCCCTTTTCTACTTCGGCATAGGTGGCCATAACATCATCGGCTTCGTAATCATCGACTCCAACCACAGGAATTCCGAACAGATCAAGTAAATCAAGAAGGATTGGGATCTGCGGAGTGAGGGTTTCTGGTTCTTCTTCCTCTTCTCCTTCTTCTTCTAGACGGTTAGCTTTATATGCTGGAAAAATATCCACACGCCAACTAGGCCGCCAATCTCCATCAAGACATGCAACTAAACGATTTGGTTTATAAACGCTCATTAAGCGGGCTGTCATATCAATGTAGCCACGTATTGCATTAACTGAGGTTCCATCAGGTGCCAAAAGTGTGTCCGGCATTCCGTAATAAGCCCGATACCAAAGGGAGGCGCTGTCTAACAGCATTAGTGTCATATCTCCCCCATTAAGTATGCGACGACACCTCTGTCTATTCGTTTTACGGCATCTTTGCAAACGGGGCGTAACTTATCGCTTGCGCCAGCTATTTGATTGAGCAGATCAATTAACTGCTTTGTCGATCGAACAAAGTCTCCGACAGACATGTCTGTGCCTTTAAGGACGCTGTTAAGTGAGTTGCCGCTAGCCCACTTATAGGAAATGAAACAGAAACCTGCGTCAGGTTCGCGCTGTGTCTTTACTCCGAAATTACTTTCGATCTCTTCAAGTGCTGCCCATAGCGAAATGATTTCAGTAATTGTTGACTGCACTTTTTGACTAGGCATCTTTGGAGCTAAGTTCTCAGCCGAACGAGACTCAAAGATCACACACGAAACAACAGAAAGTAACTCGGTCGCATTAAGCTCATCGAATAATCCTCTTCGGATTGACTCGGTAAGCAAAAGGTCGGCCTCGGCATAAATCTTGGTCAGAATTTTCCCCTGGGCAGTAGGTTTTTCACCTTCAATATATTGAAGGTGATCTAGGACCCGACAAATCTGATCAAAGGTTTTAGCGATCACGTGTGTTCTGCTTTCCACACGAATCGTTAGACCCTCGTTCTCGCGAGCTAGGCGTCCAGCACGTTCTGCAAGTCGGGCATGTTCCTCGCGATCGGCACATCCATGAGAAGGATGGTTCTTCATCGCTTTGCGAAGATCGGCTAATTCGCCCTCCATATGGCCACGCTGTCTATTGTCAAAAGTCTTGCGTTGATCACGACGACTTAGAAGTACTTCTACTTCCTTAATTGAACGGCGAAGGCGTGCGTACTCCGAGAAATCCCCAAGGTGGCACGAGGATTCATTAATCAACTCCTCAATTGCAGATTCATTTTTTCGAATCTGTCGGGTTAAACCAACGACAGCTCGGTCTGCTTGAAACTGCGCAAATGAGGACTCAAGTGATCTACGTGCTCGTTCTCGACCAAACTGTGAAATCAAATTGATTGACATGTTGTAGGAAGGTGAAAAAGAAGATCTCAGCGGATAGGTTCGAGTTGAGGCAAGACCTGCTGCAGATGCTGAATCGACAGTCGGAGACCACTGAATTACCGCGTTACCTTCGATATCGATTCCGCGACGACCAGCACGACCGGTTAATTGCGTGTACTCCCCCGGTGTAATTGGCACATGGGCCTCACCGTTGAATTTAACAAGTTTTTCTAAAACTACTGTTCGAGCTGGCATGTTGATACCAAGTGCCAAAGTTTCAGTGGCAAACACAGCCTTTACTAAGCCACGTTGGAAGAGATCTTCGACCGCTCCTTTGAAACTTGGCAGTAGACCAGCGTGATGGGCTGCAATTCCACGCTCCAACGCGGTTAACCACTCTTTAAAGTTTAAAACTTCAAGATCTTCCTCGGCAATGTTCTGCGTATATCGAAGTGCAGTACGTTTGATCTCTTCACGTTCTTCAGTCGAAGTCAGGCGTAGGCCGGCTTGCAAACACTGCTTTACTGCTGCATCACAACCGATTCGCGAGAAGATGAATGTAATGGCAGGCAGCAAACTTTCACCTTGAAGTTTTTCAATAATGTCTGCTCGAGACATGCGATCACTTGGTTCGGCAAAACGACCTCGACGATTCCTACCGAGTGAGGCGCGTCTGGTCATTTCACGTTCGCGATTTAGGACTTCAGGATTTACTCGACCTGGGGCATCAAAAAGATCCAGTAAACGATTGCCGATTAATACATGCTGGAATAGAGGAATAGGGCGAATTTCGCTAACAATTACCTCGGTATCACCTCTAACTTCGCCTAGCCATTCACCAAACTCTTCAGCGTTGGAGACGGTTGCAGATAATGAGATTACCTGAACACTTTCCATTAAATGGATTAAAACTTCTTCCCAGACAGCTCCACGAAATTTATCTGCAAGATAATGAACTTCATCCATAACAACACAGCCCAGATTTGTGAGTGTGTTTGATCCGGCATACAGCATGTTACGCAAGACTTCCGTTGTCATAACAAGGATGTCTGCTTCACCATTGATACTGGTATCACCCGTTAATAAGCCAACCCGATCTTCCCCAAACTTTGCTACAAACTCTGAATACTTTTGATTTGAAAGCGCTTTAATAGGTGTGGTGTAGAAACACTTCTTACCGGCTTGCAAAGCGAAGTAAGCGGCGAACTCCCCCACCACAGTTTTGCCGGCACCAGTAGGTGCAGCAACCAGAACGCCTTTTCCTTCTTCTACCGCGTGACAGGCAGTTATCTGGAATGGATCAAACTCAAAGTCAAAAGTCTGTATGAACTCAGTGGTGATTGGATGTTGACCCCGCGCTTTGGCCGCTGCGTAGCGCTCTGCCGGGGTTGTCATGCGACCCACGTTAGAACTGCATTATGTATGCACTCAGCCGAGATCGGAAGTTGCCCGATCCGTTCACCATCGGCGTATGCAACCGCCTTGGATTCAATGCTCACATTCTTGCTTCGAACTATTTCTACCGCCGGATGTGACACATGGTTTCCAGCAAAGACTCGGGGAAAAACCTTCATAAACTCGATTTTGGACACTGGATGGAGAACCATGACATCAAAGAGTCCATCATTTATCTG
>DAIMGQ010000022.1:1205-5529 GCA_036723815.1 Candidatus Planktophila sp. | reverse complement strand
ACGTCTTCTAGATCCCAGCCCAATGTGCGGACGAAGTCATTGCCTGTTCCCGCAGGAATCAGCGCCAGAGGAATCTGAGCAGGAACAATTATCTGCAAAATGATGTGCATTAGGCCATCGCCACCAACGGCAATGACTCCGGAGCAGTCTGGATTCTTTTCTATAAATATCTTTAAATGATCGGTGATTGCAACCGAGGAGTTACCCGTAACGATTGTGAACTCGACATTATGTTGGTTTAAATAGCCTGCCACATAGGTTCCGACTGTGGTCCCCTGACCCTGTCCTGAAACAGGATTGATGACCAACGCCCACATGCGGGAACCTTATCGGCTATTCCTGGATAGGTGTGGGTGCCTCAATGGACATAGAGCCGGTTTCGACCAGTTCCTGGTTTTTGTCGCGTTTTTTGTCGACCAATACCGCAATGCCTCCAGCCATGAAATAAAGAACAATCAGTGGTGCAGATAGAAGGACCATACTCAAGGGATCTGCGGTGGGTGAAAAGGCTGCGACCACGAGAAAGATTCCAAAAACCCAGATTCGCCAAGGTCTAAGAATTGTTTTTCCGCGAAGGAAGCCGATGAGGTTGAAGGTCAATAAGAAGATTGGGAGCTCAAAGGCAAGGCCGACAAGAAGAATAAGACGCAGAACAAAATCTAAATAATCATCGAATCGTACTAAGTTGTTAATTGAATCAGGAGTAAAACCAAAAAGTGCCTTGATAGCAACTGGAAGTATTAGATAACCAAGAGTCGCTCCCATTGCAAAAAAAGGTGTAGCCGCAACGACAAACAAAACACTTGTTCGCTTTTCTTTTCTATGAAGTGCCGGAGCGATGAAAGCCCAGAGCTGGTAGAGCCAGAAAGGTGCAGAGACAATAACTCCGGTAAGCAAGGCAACTTTGATCTGAAGATCAAGTGGACCCAAAACACCACTGATATATAGGGCCCCACAACTTTCCGAACCGGATTGTTGCGCAGCTTTCAAATCACAAACAGGTTTAGCCAATGTTGTGATGATCTGATTATAGAAATACCACCCACCACTAAAAGCAATCAGAACAGCGATTGCCGAACGAAGAACTCTTTTTCTTAGTTCACGTAAGTGGTCAAGCAGTGGCATCCGTGCTTCATTTGCCGGTGCCATCAATTTACTTCTCTGTTTTGTCGGTTTCTTCTATCACGCCGTCGTCAGCCTTCATTTCCTTCATTTCACTCTTGAAGATTCGCATAGAGCGACCAAGTGAACGTGCAGAGTCAGGTAGACGCTTTGCGCCGAACAGAACGAGGACAACAATTAAAAGAATAACTACTTCTCTTGGACCTAAATTCATAGTACCTACTCCTTGGCTAATGATTAATCCAAGGCTACACCAGAGCCCTGAGGGTGAAAAGTGGGAATTACGCCTCTTTGTAACGTTTAAGCATCAGTTGGGTCCTTTTCGCCAGTTCAGAACGAATCTCTACAGGTGAATTCAAGATAACAGCGGCCCCAGAAGCCATGACAGATCTCTCGATCCATTGGCGTGAGTAAGAGGACAGCTCAATCTCTGTCTCAAGTTCCACGTCAGAAATAGCAAAACGTTCAGCCACATCTCTGGAGCGATTATTTACAGTGATACGGAACCTGATCTTTTCTGGATTAGCACTTTCGGCGGAAAGGCCTGTTGGAACCTCAGCCGGTGTGGCACTTGTGATCCTATCGACGCGAAATTCGCGATAGTCATTGGCGGTAAAGCAAAAGGCGCGCATATATTGGTGACCATTCGAGTCATACAGATCAACTGGCATTACAGATCTCTGGCTAATCTGATCTTTGTACAAAGAGTGATAGTGAATCTCTAATCCGCCCTTTGCTCTGACCGCCTGTGAAATGGTTGTCCAAACTGCGCCAGATGCCGCAGCTACGACCGATAGTCTGACTGGTACTCCCAGTATTCGCGTCAAACGTTCACGCAATGATTGAACACTGGTGAGCAAATCTATTCGATTCTCAGGAATCGATGAGGCGACTAAATCTAATCCCAGCAACAGAGCAACGCCTTCTTGGAAGGTAATCGTGCGCGGTTTAGCAAGAGTTGGAGCATTTCGTATAGTCACAAAGCCTGATTCGAATTCCAGATCCATCAACTCCAGCGGCGTGTATCCGGGTAAACCGCACATCCACAGCGTCATGAGATCTGCACTCATCTGTGTTGGTGTGACATCGAAGTGAGCGGCAAGATCCTTAAGCGCAATTCCTTGATGGGTGTTAAGAAAGGGAACAAGGTCTAGTAGTCGCGCTGTACGTAGAAGTGGCGCAGAAACATTCTTACTCATGATTAACAACCAATGCTTCAAGTTGTTGAACTACATTCTCTCGTAAATCAACCGGTTCGTGAACAAAAACATCGTCCCCATGCCACAAGATCTGCGCTGTCAAATACTCAATTGTGTAGATGGGGACCTTAATCTGATCCCACTCCCCTAGGTCGGTTACTGAAGTGGCTAATGCTCGAATTGCATGCCCCTTGCCTTTTCGCACATCAATGATGGCGAACCTGATTGCAGATGATGCAACAGTTTGGTCCAACTCAAAATCAGTAGGAAACTCAAAGTCTTCCTTGTTCTTAAGTACAGTGATAGCACCTTGCACACGATCTAATCTAAAAGTTCGAACCTCTTGCACTGCCTTATCGACACCAGATACATACCAAAAACCAGATTTGTTAGATAAAGCTATAGGGATAACTTCTCGTCTTTCGGAAAGCAAACTTGGTGAAAGATAATCGAAAACCAAATAATCCGAGCTACCTATTGCCCCAGAAATCGTTTCCAAGTCTTTTGAACTATTAGAGAGTTTGGGTGAGAATCCAGGAATATCAATTGGATCAGCCGGTACTCCTATGGAACTGAGTTTCAAGATCGCGCTCTGTGCTTGTTCGGCAAATGCTGCGCCTTGCCACGCATCTGCGGCTAGCGATAATAATGACATCTCGGTAGGAGTTATGGCTCCAAGATCTAATTGATAACTTTCAGACCTAATTCGATAGCCTGCTTCATCGTTAAAGAGAGGATCAAAACTTCCTACATCGATTGTTATCCCAAGAGAGCGAAGGTCATCTTTATCGCGCTCAAACATCCGCTCCTTAGTTTCAGCGCTTCCTTCATAACCTTCAACTGTTCGAAAAATTTCAGATTTTGTAAGATATCTTTTTGTTGCTAGTAATGCGATTGTTAGGTTGATTAAGCGTTCAATCTTCCGAGACACCGTAGGCACCTTTCGCCGGACGTCTACGTCGAGCTAGCACTTCAACTCCTGGTGCCATACGTCGGCTTTGAATAAGAAATCCGGTATGCCCAATCATGCGCTGCTGGGGGCGCACAGCTAAGCCCTCGTGATGCCAACCTCTCACCAACGTTTCAGAACTTTCTGGTTCAGTGAATCGACCATCTTCCTTGAGCGCCTCAGCCGTTGCTGAAAGCTGAGTTGTTGTCGCTACATAGGCCAAGAAAACACCACCTGGGCGTAGCGCTCTTGCTGCGATGTCGACACATTCCCATGGGGCCAGCATGTCTAGGACAACGCGATCATATTCAGAGTCGAAAACTTGATCCTGTAAATCACCAACTACCAAACTCCAATTTGCTGGCGCACCACCAAAATAGGCATCAACATTCGACCGCGCATTTTCTGCAAAGTCCGCTCTTCGTTCAACGGAATGAACCTTTCCGGTTGGACCAGTGGCGCGCAACAGTGACATCGTTAAAGCGCCACTACCTACTCCGGCTTCAAGTACGCGTGAACCTGGATAGATATCTGCAACTCCAATAATCATCGCTGCATCTTTTGGATAAACAATTGTTGCCCCACGAGGCATTGTTAAGACGTAATCTGCAAGCAAAGGCTTGAATGCAGTAAATTTCAATCCAGCTGTCGTGCTGACAACCGAGCCCTCTGGCATTCCAATGAGGTCATCATGGGTGATCCAACCCTTGTGAGTGTGCCACTCTTTTCCAGGCGTGATGGTGAAGCTGTAGAGCTTTCCCTTTGGATCGGTCAATTGAATTCGATCGCCGGCTCCGAAATACCCAAGATTAGACACGGGAGCATCTTAGGCGAAATTACTCGCGCAAGTACGAGTATCTTCAGCCAAGTGAGTAACGAACAGTCTTTGCGTCTATCGCCAAGTGCGGTCAGTGAGTATGAGAACTGCCCACAGCAATATAAGTACCGCAAAATCGACAAGTTACCCGAGCCGCCATCATTAGATGCCGAACGTGGAACTTTGGTACATACCGTCCTTCAGGATCTCTTTGAAATTCCAGCTGCAGGGCGCACG
>DAIMGQ010000022.1:0-1105 GCA_036723815.1 Candidatus Planktophila sp. | reverse complement strand
GATTACAAGACAGGTAAAGCTCCAAAGCCAGGCTGGGAAGAGAAAGCCCTTTTCCAACTTCGAGTTTATGCACTTCTATACTGGAAGAATAATGGAGTACTCCCCCGTCTTCTTCAGCTGATTTACTTAGGCGACGGGAAACTTGTCAAAAGTAATCCGACTATGGCCGAACTTGAGGCAACAGAAAAGGTCTTACGCCGGGTAGCTAAAGATATCTTTGTTTCGATAGAGAAAGATTACTGGCCGCCAAAAACTTCACGTTTATGCGATTGGTGCTACTTTAAAAGTATTTGCCCTGCGCACAACGACTAAATTCCGGTTGAGAAGTCTTGCTTCAACTCAGTTAATTTAGAAAAAGACAACTGCTCTAGCGAGCGAATCACACGGACTCGCGGGGATTCCGTGATTGAAACAAGGTGTGGAACTCCGATGAGATAGGCACCGCTTGCAATTGCTGCGTTCATACCGGTTAAGGAATCTTCAAAGACAAGACAATTAGTGATCTCTGACCCACTTTTCGTCGCTGCTTTCAAGTAAGCCTCCGGGTCTGGTTTGGTGTTGACCACATCATCTGAACTGATCGAAAAGGGAAACAGGTCATGTCCCAAGTTATCCAACACTGCATCGACAATATTTCTTGGGCTTGCTGAGACGAGCGCGGTCTTGATCCCATGTGATTGAAGTTCTCTGACTAACTCAACAGCACCTGGCATAGTTGGGGTGTTCCCACGCATTCTTGCGACCTGCGTTTCAATCAGGGTTTGGGTGAAGTACTGCGCAGACTTTTGTTGCCCACATTTATCAAACATGTATTGGCCAACTTTTGAAAGCGGACCACCTAAACATGCGATTTGATCAACTTCTTCCCAGGAATATCCGAAAGGTTTGGTCACTTCTATTTCGGATAAAAGCCATTCTGGTTCGGAATCGACCAATAGGCCATCCATGTCAAAGAAAACAGCCTCAAAGAAGTTACTCATCCAATAAATTAGTTTGCGTTGAAGTACTTGGCTTCAGGATGGTGAACAATGATTGCAGAAGTTGATTGTTCTGGATGAAGTTGGAACTCTTCCGATAGTTCAACACCTATTCGGCCAGGATCAAG
>DAIMGQ010000021.1:0-14537 GCA_036723815.1 Candidatus Planktophila sp. | reverse complement strand
AGAGACGACGAGTTAGGTAACCAGAGTCAGCGGTACGAAGCGCTGTATCTGCAAGACCCTTACGAGCACCGTGAGTAGAAATGAAGTACTCAAGTACTGAAAGTCCTTCACGGAAGTTTGACTTGATCGGGCGAGGAATAATTTCACCCTTTGGATTTGCTACAAGACCACGCATACCCGCAATCTGACGGATCTGCATCATATTTCCACGAGCACCAGAGAAGACCATCATCCAAACTGGGTTAACGCGAGGGAAGTTTTCTTCCATCTCCTTACCCACTTCAGCTGTTGCCTTTGTCCAGATCTCGATCAATTCCTGACGACGCTCGTCATCAGTGATGAGTCCCTTTTCATATTGCGATTGAACCTTGTCAGCCTGTGTTTCGTAGCTTTCAAGAATTTCCTTCTTGCGTGGTGGTGTAACAACATCTTCGATACCGATTGTTGCACCAGCGCGAGTTGCCCAGTGGAAGCCAAGTGACTTCAACGCATCAAGCGTTTCTGCCACAACTACCTTTGGATAGAACTCAGCAAGGCGATCAACAATTGATCCAAGCTGCTTCTTTGTTACATCAAGATCAACAAATGGGTAATCGGCTGGAAGCGCTTCGTTAAACAACGCGCGACCAATTGTTGTTTCAATTGTCTCTGATGTTGGAGTCAAGCGAATTTTGATCTTCGCTTGCAATGACACTGAGTGCTGATCGTGAGCCATGATCGCTTCTGCAATAGAACTGAATGCACGACCTTCACCTAGCTCGTTGTCACGAACCATTGTTAAGTAGTAAAGGCCAAGAACCATGTCCTGTGTAGGAGATGTAATTGGACGGCCTGATGCTGGTGACAAGATGTTGTTTGAAGACAACATCAAGATGCGAGCTTCTGCCTGTGCTTCAGCAGAGAGAGGTAAGTGAACCGCCATCTGGTCACCGTCGAAGTCAGCGTTAAATGCTGTACATACGAGTGGGTGAATCTGAATTGCTTTACCTTCAACCAATTGTGGTTCGAAAGCCTGAATACCTAGACGGTGAAGGGTTGGTGCGCGGTTAAGCAGAACAGGATGCTCTGCAATAACCTCTTCAAGAACATCCCAAACAACTGGACGTGCACGCTCAACCATACGCTTTGCAGACTTAATGTTCTGCGCGTGGTTTAGATCTACAAGTCGCTTCATTACGAATGGCTTGAAAAGTTCAAGTGCCATCTGCTTTGGAAGACCGCACTGGTGCAGCTTCAACTGTGGACCAACAACAATTACTGAACGACCTGAGTAGTCAACGCGCTTACCGAGCAAGTTCTGACGGAAACGTCCTTGCTTACCCTTAAGCATGTCTGACAATGACTTCAGTGCGCGGTTACCCGGACCTGTAACTGGACGACCACGACGACCGTTATCGAACAACGCATCTACAGCTTCCTGCAACATACGCTTTTCATTGTTAACGATGATCTCTGGTGCACCGAGATCAGCAAGACGCTTCAAACGGTTGTTACGGTTGATAACACGACGGTATAGATCGTTTAGATCTGAAGTCGCAAAGCGACCGCCGTCTAGCTGAACCATTGGACGTAGATCAGGTGGAATAACTGGAACACAATCAAGAACCATTGATGCTGGCTTGTTGCTTGTTGTAAGGAATGCGTTAACAACCTTCAAGCGCTTGATTGCACGAGTTTTCTTTGCACCCTTACCGTTTTCAGAAAGATCAGTAAGTAGCTTGTGCTCAGTTTCTAGATCAAATGTCTCTAGACGACGCTTGATTGCAGCTGCGCCCATGTCACCCTTGAAGTACATGCCATAACGGTCACGCATTTCACGGTAAAGGTTCTCATCGCCTTCAAGATCTTGAACCTTAAGGTTTTTGAAGCGTGCCCAAACATCTTCTAGACGAGTAATTTCACGCTCTGCACGATCACGGATCGCCTTAAGTTCGCGCTCTGCTGATTCACGAACCTTGCGCTTAACATCTGACTTGGCATCCTCAGCTTCGAGTTCTGCAAGATCTGCTTCAAGCTTCTTGGTGCGCACATCAACATCGTTATCGCGACGTGTTTCGATTTTCTTGCGATCATTAGCAAGCTTCTTTTCCATCTGTGGCATATCTTCTTCACGCGCTTCAGTATCAACTTCTGTGATCATGTAAGCAGCGAAGTAAATAACCTTTTCTAGATCCTTTGGAGCAAGATCAAGTAGGTAACCAAGGCGTGATGGAACACCCTTGAAGTACCAGATGTGAGTTACAGGAGCTGCAAGCTCGATGTGACCCATGCGTTCGCGACGAACCTTTGCACGTGTGACTTCAACACCGCAACGCTCGCAGATGATTCCCTTAAATCGAACGCGCTTGTACTTACCGCAATAACATTCCCAGTCACGAGTTGGTCCGAAGATCTTCTCGTCGAATAGGCCGTCCTTTTCAGGCTTTAGTGTGCGGTAGTTAATAGTCTCTGGCTTCTTAACCTCACCAAAAGACCATTCACGAATATTGTCTGCAGATGCGAGACCGATACGTAGTTCATCAAAGAAGTTGACATCTAACATGTTATTTTCCCTCTCACACTTCTTCTACGCTGCTTGGCTCAACTCGTGACAAGTTGATACCTAGCTCTTCGGCGGCACGGAATACTTCTTCATCTGTATCGCGCATTTCAATTGCGACACCTTCTGAAGAAAGCACTTCTACATTCAGACATAGTGATTGCATTTCCTTGATAAGTACCTTGAATGACTCAGGGATACCTGGCTCAGGAATGTTTTCACCCTTAACGATTGCTTCGTACACCTTTACGCGGCCGAGAACATCGTCTGACTTAATAGTGAGTAGTTCTTGGAGTGTGTAAGCAGCACCGTATGCTTCAAGTGCCCACACTTCCATTTCACCAAATCGCTGACCACCGAATTGAGCCTTACCACCGAGTGGTTGCTGCGTGATCATTGAGTATGGACCAGTTGAACGTGCGTGAATCTTGTCATCAACCAAGTGGTGGAGCTTCAAGATGTACATGTATCCAACTGAAATTGGTGTTGGGTATGGCTCGCCGGAACGACCATCAAACAACTTGGCCTTTCCGCTCTTACCAATAAGTTGTAGACCATCACGGTTTGGAAGAGTTGCAGAAAGAAGACCTGAGATTTCATCTTCAAGCGCACCGTCGAAAACAGGAGTAGCAAACTTTGTTCCTGGTTCGCCCTTTTCTGCACCGATTGCACGCATGTGCTTCTGCCATGCTTCATCAACACCTGAAAGATCCCAACCAGTTTTTGCTACCCAACCTAAGTGCATTTCAAGAACCTGACCAACGTTCATACGACCAGGTACACCAAGTGGGTTTAGTACAACATCTACTGGAGTTCCATCTTCAAGGAATGGCATGTCTTCTACTGGAAGGATCTTAGAAATAACACCCTTGTTACCGTGGCGACCAGCAAGCTTGTCACCATCTTGAATCTTGCGCTTTTGTGCAACATAAACGCGAACCAATTGGTTAACGCCAGCTGCAAGCTCGAAACCTTCTTCAGATTCAAAGATCTTTACGCCGATAACCTTTCCAGATTCACCGTGTGGAACCTTGAGAGATGTATCGCGAACTTCACGAGCCTTCTCACCAAAGATTGCACGAAGCAAACGCTCTTCAGGTGTTAGTTCAGTTTCTCCCTTAGGAGTTACCTTTCCAACCAAGATGTCGCCAGGAACTACATCGGCGCCAACGCGAATGATTCCGCGCTCATCTAGATCTGAGAGAACTTCTTCAGAAACGTTAGGGATATCGCGAGTGATTTCTTCTGCACCAAGCTTGGTATCGCGAGCATCAACTTCATACTCTTCGATGTGGATTGATGTAAGAACATCATCCTGAACTAGGCGCTGTGAAAGGATGATCGCATCTTCGTAGTTGTGACCTTCCCATGACATAAATGCCACGAGTAGGTTCTTTCCGAGCGCCATTTCACCCTGATCGGTACAAGGACCGTCAGCGATAACTGAGCCAAATTCAACGCGCTGACCTTCAGAAACAACAACCCTCTGGTTGTATGAAGTTCCTTGGTTTGAACGTGTGAACTTGTGCAGTGAATAAGTTTGGTAAGTCGAGTCATCTGCCATGACCTTAACTTCATCAGCAGAAACTTCAGTAACAACGCCGGCCTTAGTTGCAGTTACAACATCTCCTGCATCAACTGCGGCACGGAACTCCATGCCTGTACCAATGACTGGTGCTTCTGCACGCATCAAAGGAACTGACTGACGCATCATGTTAGAACCCATCAACGCACGGTTTGCATCATCGTGCTCAAGGAACGGAATCATTGCTGTTGCAACAGACACCATCTGACGTGGAGAAACATCCATGTAATCAACTTCATCAGCTGGGATGTATTCAACTTCGCCACCACGACGACGTACAAGTACGCGTGCTTCTGCAAAGTGACTGTCATCTGTTAGTGGTGCATTTGCCTGCGCGATGATGTGTTCATCTTCTTCATCTGCAGTTAGGTAATCAACCTGATCTGTAACGCGACCCTTTGAAACCTTGCGGTAAGGAGTCTCGATAAATCCAAATGCAGTAACGCGACCATATGTTGCAAGTGAACCGATCAGACCAATGTTTGGTCCTTCAGGAGTTTCAATTGGACACATACGTCCGTAGTGAGATGGGTGAACGTCACGAACTTCGAAACCCGCGCGGTCACGTGAAAGACCACCAGGTCCAAGCGCTGAAAGACGACGCTTGTGTGTAAGTCCTGACAAAGGATTTGTCTGATCCATAAACTGTGACAACTGAGAAGTTCCGAAAAACTCCTTGATTGACGCAACTACTGGACGGATGTTGATCAAAGTCTGAGGAGTAATTGCCTCAACATCTTGTGTCGTCATACGTTCGCGAACTACGCGCTCCATACGTGACAGACCGATGCGGACCTGATTTTGAATCAATTCACCAACAGTACGAAGACGACGGTTACCGAAGTGATCGATATCGTCCTTCTCAACGCGAACTTCGCGGCCGTACTCCATCAATAGATCGCCGCGGTGAAGTGCTACTAAGTAGCGCAAAGTCGCAACAATGTCAGAGATAGTAAGTAGTGATGATGAAAGCTCAAGGTCTAGACCTAGCTTCTTATTAACCTTAAAGCGTCCGACCTTGGCCAAGTCATAACGCTTTGGGTTGAAGTAAAGGTTTTCGAGCAAGTTCTGTGCAGCTTCCTTAGTTGGAGGCTCACCTGGACGAAGCTTGCGATAGATATCTAGTAGCGCTTCATCTTGTGTCTTTACTGTGTCTTTTTCAAGAGTTGCGCGCATTGATTCAAACTCGCCGAACTCTTCAAGAATTTGTTCTTCAGTCCAACCAAGTGCCTTTAGGAACACTGTTACAGACTGCTTACGCTTACGGTCGATGCGAACACCAACAAGATCCTTCTTATCAACTTCAAACTCAAGCCAGGCACCGCGTGATGGAATTACCTTTGAAGTGAAAACATCTTTGTCAGAAGCTTTTTCAATTGTGCGCTCGAAGTACACACCAGGTGAACGAACTATCTGAGAAACAACTACGCGCTCGGTTCCGTTAATAACGAATGTTCCGCGAGCTGTCATTACTGGGAAGTCACCCATAAATACTGTCTGTGACTTAATTTCACCAGTGATGTTGTTTGTGAACTCTGCTGTTACGAACAATGGTTGTGCATATGTCATATCGCGTTCTTTGCACTCAGCAATTGAGTACTTAGGTGGCTCGAAACGGTGATCGCGGAAAGATAGAGACATCGTTCCCTGGAAATCTTCGATCGGAGAAATCTCTTCAAAGATTTCTTCAAGACCTGAAGTTGTTGGGATTTCTCCACGATTCATTGAATCGGTTGCTGCGATACGTGAACGCCATGCTTCGTTACCCAATAGCCAGTCAACGCTTTCAGTTTGCAGCGCTAATAGGTTAGGAACTTCTAGAGGTTCGCGGATCTTGGCGAATGAAACTCGACGAGGGGCTACTGAGATTTTTTTAGACGCGGCCAAGAGATGTCCTTCCAGACAATTTGCGGGAACGCACAACTATTAGGTCTCAGCCGCTATATGCCCTGACCATAGAAATTTGAGCGAAGGTGAAGAGTACCGACCTCACCCCCGCCCTGTCCAACCCGCTGCTTATACTCCTAAGCCAAGACCCTGTCAGGTCTTTTGGGATGTTTGTGGATGAAAAAACCCCGTCTGGCACGAGAGCCAAACGGGGTCTTTCGGGGTAATTATTGAAATTACTTGATTGTTACAGTCGCGCCAGCTGCCTCTAGTGCTGCCTTTGCCTTGTCTGCTGTCTCTTTGCTTGCCTTCTCTAGAAGGGTTGCTGGACATGCATCTACTAGGTCCTTCGCTTCCTTCAAGCCAAGGCTTGAATTTAGTCCGCGAACTTCCTTGATCACTGCAATCTTCTGTGATCCAGCGTTTTCCAAGATAACTGTGAACTCATCTTGTCCTGCATCTGCTGCGCCGCCTGCTGCTGCGCCGCCTGCTGCTGCCGCTGCCACTGGAGCTGCTGCTGTTACATCGAATTCAGTTTCGAATGACTTAACGAACTCTGAGAGCTCGACCAATGTCATTTCCTTGAACTGACCCAATAGATCTTCTGTGCTGAGCTTTGCCATATTCGTTATTCCTTCTCTTCTGTTTCTGGAGTTGCTTCTGTAGTTACTTCTGTTGCTTCAGCTACAGGAGCTTCTGCTACATCTGTTGGTGTCTCTACTGCTGCTTCTGCAGGAGCTTCGACTACTGCTTCAGCAGCTGGTGCCGCTTCTGCAACTGGCGCAGGTGCGCCTTGTTCTGATTCAAGTTTGATGCGAAGTGCGTCAAATATGCGCGCTGCCTTAGCAAGCGATCCCTTCATTGCACCAGCAAGCTTTGCCAACAGAACTTCACGAGACTCGAGGTTAGCGAGCTGCATGATCTCTGCAGGTGTTACAGACTTGCCTTCATAGAAACCACCCTTGATAACAAGGAATGGATTCTCTTTTGCAAAATCACGGAGGCTCTTTGCTGCATCAATTGGATCACCCTTGATGAATGCAACTGCTGATGGACCGGTTAGAAGATCATCTGCGATCTCTACTCCAGCATCCTTTGCTGCAATCTTTGTGAGAGTGTTCTTCACTACTGAGTACTTGGTTGTTGTACCAAGTGCACGGCGAAGTTCCTTCATTGATGTAACAGAAAGACCACGATATTCAGTTAGCACTGTTGCATTAGCTGTACGGAAATCCTCCGCAAGTTCAGCAACTGCTGTTGTCTTATCTGGGCGAGCCATTCGGTTCACCTTTCCTGTTTCATTGGTGACCGTAGGGAATAAAAAAATCCGTAACGCGTAAGCGCCACGGATTTACCATGATCACCTACGCGGGCTGAGATTTCCTCATTTATTTAGATCTTCCTTGCGGTTGATCTAGACCTGCGGTCTTTGGTTATGGCGTAAGGCTAAAGGTGGGCAGCCTTCGGGGTCAAATTCAGCGCTTATTCCGGGCCCGATGCTCTTGAGCAGTTCGCGAAATCATGTGAGTGGGACCCCCAACGACCCCTGGTGCGCTCGCCCGATCGACGAACTTATCCCCCGTCGACTCCTCTTTGTTTGCGTGCGCGAGACTCTCCCCCCGTGCTTCTGCGTTCTCCCGAATCAACGCATCTCTCTCCCGCTGATCGATGAGAGTGGGAACTTGCTTTCGCTTTAATCGTTGAAAAAATCTTTGGAATTTCTTTAACACAGTTAAGAACCTCTCCAAATTTGAACTTGAATTAGAAATTACAGGAAATGTCGGTCTTGAGTCAATAGCCACTAATGAAAAAGGGCCCCAGCGCAATGCCGGGGCCCTACTTCTTAATGCTAATTAGTTAGCTGATGGTTCGCGAACTAGGTTTGGATCGATAGCGATTCCAGGTCCCATCGTTGTTGAAACTACAGCCTTTTGTACATAGCGACCCTTTGATGAGTTTGGCTTTGCACGAAGTACTTCTTCCATCGCAGCTGCATAGTTATCTGCAAGTTGATCTGCAGTAAATGAAGCCTTACCGATCAAGAAGTGAAGGTTTGAGTTCTTATCAACGCGGAATTCAATCTTTCCGCCCTTGATGTCTTCAACAGCCTTAGCAACATCTGTTGTAACAGTTCCTGTCTTTGGGTTTGGCATCAAACCACGAGGTCCTAGAACCTTACCGAGGCGACCGACCTTACCCATGAGGTCTGGTGTTGAAACAACTGCGTCGTAATCAAGACGGCCCTTTGAAACTTCTTCAATGAGTTCATCTCCACCGACGATGTCTGCACCTGCTGCGCGAGCTGCATCAGCATTTGCACCGTTCGCGAAAACCAAAACGCGAGCAGTCTTACCAGTTCCGTGTGGAAGGTTAACTGTTGAACGGATTGCTTGATCAGCCTTCTTAGGATCCACACCAAGTACTAGCGCAACTTCTACAGATGCGTCGTACTTAACTGTTGATGTTTCCTTTACAAGTGTTAATGCTTGTAGCGGTGTGTATAGGTGATCCTTCTTTACCTTTTCAGCTGCCGCTAAGTATTTCTTTGAGCGCTTCATTTCTTCCTCATTCCTCCCCTTCGGGAGCTAGTGGTTGTGGTTAGCGAACCAGCGAGGTTCTCCCACATCTCTTCACCAATTTGGTGCAGAGAAATTTAGTTATCCGTTGACTGTGATTCCCATTGAACGAGCAGTACCCGCAATGATCTTTGATGCTGCATCAATGTCATTTGCATTGAGGTCAGCCATCTTCTGTGTTGCGATCTCCTTGACCTGAGCCATGGTGATGTTTGCAACCTTAGTCTTATGAGGAACAGCTGATCCCTTTTCAACGCCAGCAGCCTTCAAGATCAAACGTGATGCAGGAGGTGTCTTGGTGATGAATGTGAATGAACGGTCTTCGTAGACAGTGATCTCAACTGGAATGATCTGGCCCTTTTGTGATGCTGTTGCATCGTTATATGCCTTCACGAACTCCATGATGTTGACACCATGCTGACCTAGCGCAGGACCAACTGGTGGTGCAGGTGTTGCTGCTCCAGCCTGAATCTGCAGCTTGATGAAGCCGGTTGCCTTCTTCTTTGGTGCCATTTCTGTTTCCTCTTTTTCTTGGTTTCTTAATTAAATCTTTTGTACTTGACCGAATGAAAGCTCTACAGGTGTTTCGCGTCCGAAGATCGAAACAAGCACCTTGAGTTTTGCTTGCTCTGGCATGATCTCTGAGATCGATGCTGGCAGCGTTGCAAAAGGGCCATCCATAACTGTTACTGACTCGCCTACTTCGAAATCAATAAGACGGATTTGATCCTTCTCTGACTTCTTCTGTGGACGTGGTGCCAGAATCTTTTCAACTTCATCCATGCTCAATGGAGATGGGTGGTGAGCGTTGCCGACGAAGCCTGTAACACCAGGAGTGTTACGAACTGCTGACCAAGACTCATCTGTTAGGTCCATGCGAACAAGAACATAACCTGGGTAGATGTTGCGCTTAACCATCTTGAACTGGCCGTTCTTAAGTTCCTTTACCTCTTCTTCAGGTACTTCAATCTGGAAGATGTAATCCTCCATATTTAATGAAGCGATACGGTTTTGAAGGTTGCCTTTAACCTTCTTTTCATATCCTGCATAAGAGTGGACTACATACCAGTCGCCAAGTGCTGTGCGCAGCGTGCGACGGAATTCTGCGTTTGGATCATTTTCATCTGATTCGATGTCGCCATCTTCATCTGATGCGAGCGCTAATTCAGGCTCGGTTGAAGCAACTGGCACTTCAACGATCTCTTCTTCAACTACAGGAGTTGCGATCTCTGTCGCATTGGCAGCCAGGGCTGCCTCAAATGCGTCTGCTTTGATCTCTTCAGTCATTTTTTTCCTTTACCCAAATACCCAGAAGACAAGTCTTCCAAGAACAAGGTCGATGAGAGATACAACGGCAATAATAAATGACACGAACACAAGAACAACTGCTGTGTAAGTTGTTAGCTGATTACGTGTAGGCCAAACAACCTTGCGAAGTTCTGAAACTACTTGGCGATAGAAAAGTCCAACGCGCGCAAATAGACCGAGCTTCTCGGCTACTTGTTCAACTGACTCTGTCATCGTCATTTCCTTTCGATACTTCACGGATACTTCTTTATTACTTCTTGCAGGGCAGGAGGGACTCGAACCCCCAACCGGCCGCTTTGGAGACGGCAACTCTAGCCAATTGAGCTACTGCCCTTCGCGAGAGCATGGCAAAACCATAGGGAAAAGCAAACCCTCGTGAGCGTCGAAGTGTAGAGGCAAGGTGGGGTTCAGGTCTAACTCGCGCCTGAAATACGGCAGACTTACGCCTATGACTCCTCGTATCTCAGCCCGCATTGCAGCTATCGCAGAATCAGCCACTTTGGCCGTTGATGCAAAAGCAAAGGCGCTCAAAGCAGCTGGTCGTCCAGTAATTGGCTTTGGTGCAGGTGAACCAGATTTCCCAACACCTGATTACATCGTTGAAGCAGCAGCTGCAGCGACCAAAGTTGTAGCAAATCATCGCTACACACCAACACCAGGTTTGCCAGATCTACGTGAAGCAATCGTTGCTAAGACAAAGCGTGACAGTAACTATGACATCACCGTTGACCAAGTACTAGTAACAAATGGTGGAAAGCAGTCTGTCTATCAAGCATTTGCAACAATAATTGATCCAGGCGATGAAGTACTACTCCCGTCACCATTTTGGACAACATACCCAGAGTGCATCAAATTAGCTGGTGGAGTATCGGTTGAAGTCTTTGCTGATGAAACTCAAAACTATTTGGTCTCAGTTGAACAGTTAGAAGCTGTTCGCACACCAAAAACTAAGGCGCTACTTTTCTGCTCTCCATCAAACCCAACAGGTTCTGTTTATTCAGCAGAGCAAGTCAAAGCAATTGGTGAATGGGCTGTTAAGAACAACATCTGGATCATCAGCGATGAAATTTATGAGCACTTGCTATATGACGGCGCTAAAGCTCCATCACTTCCAGTGGTAGTCCCAGCACTTGCAGACACATGCATCATCATTAACGGAGTTGCAAAGACTTATGCGATGACTGGTTGGCGTGTGGGCTGGATGATTGGACCTAAAGATGTCATCAAAGCAGCGACAAACTTGCAATCACATTTAACATCAAATGTTTCAAACGTTTCACAGCGCGCAGCAATTGCAGCATTGACTGGAAATCTTGATGCTGTCCACACAATGGGTGAAGCATTTAACCGTCGTCGTAAGCTAATTGTTGATCTACTGAACGAGATCCCAGGATTTGAATGCCCAACACCTACTGGTGCGTTCTACGTATACCCATCAGTTAAGGGCGTACTAGGCAAAACAATCCGGGGAAAAACACCTACAACTTCTGCAGAGTTAGCGACATTGCTACTTGAAGAGGTTGAGGTTGCTGCCGTACCAGGAGAGGCATTTGGCCCATCCGGATACTTACGCTTTTCATATGCAACAAGTGATGAAGACATTGTTGAAGGTATTGGCCGTATTAAAAAGCTACTTACAGAGGGCTAAATCTCGATCCCAATCAGATTTACTTCTGCTTCAAGGGTAATTCCAAATATCTCTTTAACCTGATCTCGCGCGCGCTTTGCAAGCTCTGCAATATCTGAAGCTGTTGCATCACCTGAGTTAGTCAATGCCAGCACATGCTTTGTTGAAATTCGCGCACCACCAACTTCATCGCCTTTATGCATTCCTGCATTTTCAATAAGCCATGCAGCAGAAATCTTCACGCGGCCATCATTAAGCGGCCATTTGGGTGCAGCATCCGGCAGACCATCTGCTGCTTGCTGAGTAATAATCGGATTTGTAAAGAAAGATCCAGCCGACCACGAATCATGATCATCTGGAGATAGCAACATTCCTTTGCTTGCACGAAGTTCTAAAACTGCTTCACGTGTTGCAACTACAGTTGCTTTATCTCCTGGTCGCACACCAAGTTTCTTTGCAAGTTCAAGATAAGTGATTGGATCACTGTATTCACCGCGGCGTAACTGGAACTGCACATCTAGTACTACATATCGCCCAGGGTGCGACTTAAATAAAGAGTTTCGGTATGAGAATTGGCATTCACTATTAGTAAAAGTCTTCAGTGCTTTTTCTTGGCGGTCATATGTACGAACCCGTGTGATGAACTCTGAAACTTCATGGCCGTAAGCACCGATGTTTTGAATTGGTGAGGCACCTACCGTGCCAGGAATTCCACTAAGGGTTTCAAGACCTGCAAACCCACTGGCGATAGTTGTTTGAACAAAAGTATCCCAATCTTCGCCTGCGCCGATTGTTAGCGTTGCACCACTGCATGCATCAACTTCGGATTGCACTGAATTGTTTGAGATTCGAATAACCGTTCCTTCAAAACCCTTATCAGCGATAAGAACATTGGTGCCCCCACCCATAATCAGAATTGGAGTATCGCCTGCCTCTTCAATAGCAGCGATGATTTGGGCCTCTGTTGAAACTTGAACAATTTTTGTAGCCGGGCCACCCACACGCAAGCTGGTGTATTGGGATAACTCGGTCATGTAGAAAGGTTACCTGCGCGGAGACAAAATTGCGCTTTTACCTCTGTACTTATCCAAGATACGGTCATAGTTCTTCTTGGACTGCACCTCGCGGTATTCGGGATCTGCGTCGTGATACCCATGATGACGCTCTTGCGTAAGAGGTAACTCCATTTGCAATAGCTTGCCACCTGCTTGGCGAATCTTTAAGGAGTACTCCATATCTGCATTTCGATAATACAAAGCACGAGGATTAAATCCACCTACTTCTTTCATTGCTGCGCGATTAAAGGCCATGAAGTAAGAAAACAAAACATCAACTTCGCCAGGACCCTTGTCATCAACACTTCGCCAATCATCTTCAGTGTTAACTAATCCCCCGCGCCAACCCACAGCAACGTACTCACCCTTTTCAAGTTCTGCAACAACTGGCGTAACTGCATCGCCTGTAAAACGAGTTGAAGGGTCCATGATGATTACATACTTACTGTTAACCTTTTCTAGAAAAACGTTCGCACAATCTCCCCATGCAGCACCTGGATTAACTGAAATCAAGTAGGTGCGCTTATCCATCTGCTCAAACAATGAACCAGCATCACCAATTGCAATGATTGCGACGGCGCAATCGCTATTGGCCTTTATTGCTTTGACGGTTTCTAAAGCATCTTCTGTATATCCATCGACAATTAATCCAACCGTGACATCTTTTTCCAAATCAATCGTGCGGATGTCACGTGGGTAAGCAAGAGTTATGTAGGGCTTCTTAGGCTTTAGTTCATATCCCCCAACAACATCTACAACTTCAAAACCTGCTTGGAGCAATTCATCGCGGTATTTGTCGGCCAACGCAAAGTCTTTTGCAGCGCGTGCATCCATACGGGCTTGTGCCAGTGCAGTTACTGAATCTGGAACACTCACTTAATCACCACTGCTTTAGCCATACCCAATACCTTCACGCCAGCAGATGTGGCACTCAAGGTTATTGAAATGCGATCACCATCAATCTCAGAAACTGTTGCAGAAACAGTTAAATCAACCTTTTGATCCACCGGCACAATCACAGGCTTCACAAAGCGTGCTGAATACTCTTTAACTGCAGCTGATCCCCCTGCCCAATCAGTCACATACTTACCAACCAAGGCCATAGTTAACATGCCATGTGCAATTACGTTAGGAAGTCCGACAGAGAGTGCAAACTCTTCATTTTGATGAATTGGATTCTGATCTCCGCTTGCATCTGCATATGCCTTGAGCATTGCACGATCTAGGTAGAAGACTTTTTCATCTAATACGGTGCCAACCTCAATCATGCCCGCACCACCAAAGTAGACCAAGAGGAAACGACTAATTCAGAACCGTTATGTAAATCTGAGCGTACGGAGACAATTTCATTTCCTGCAGCAACCCGATGTGTTTCAATTGTTGCTGAACACTTCAAAACATCGCCTGCGACAATGGGGCGAAAGATTTCAAACTTTTGATCTCCGTGCACTAATCGAGTCCAGTCAACGCCAATTTCGGGTTGGGTCAGGATTGATTCATATTGTGAAAGTGAAATTCGAATAGAAAAAGTGGGTGGTGCAACAGTTGTATTTGTTTCTGATATGACAGCACAGAAGGCATCAATTTCAGATTGTGAAACAGTTACAGATCCTGCACCCTCAAAGGTGCGCCCGACCGAATCGGGATTGATCATTAGCGAGTTTCGCGGTGAAGAGTTGAAGACTTGCAACGTGGACAGAACTTCTTTAGTTCCATACGGTCTGGATCGTTGCGGCGGTTCTTCTTTGTAATGTAGTTACGTTCTTTGCAATCAACGCATGCCATGGTGATCTTTGGACGTACGTCCGCGCTCTTACTTGCCATGGTCTTACTCCTTCTATCGATTGCGAGGGGCTTAGGTTACCTGAGCCATCTCGTAGCGCGAAATTCACGCTTGTTGAACTAGTAGCGGAGGCGGGATTTGAACCCACGACACAGCGATTATGAGCCGCTTGCTCTA
>DAIMGQ010000020.1:13088-14993 GCA_036723815.1 Candidatus Planktophila sp. | reverse complement strand
CTACGAACAATGGTCGAATTTGTAGTTATTTCGCGCCCTGGATATGAGGGAAATGGAATTGAGATTGGTGCTTTGCCAGTGGCAGCGACCACAATTCGAGAAGGTTTGAGCGCAGATGTTTCGTCATCGGTAGCAGCATTTATACGAGAGAATAACCTCTATGACAATTAGCAAAAGAACCCACGAGATCACTCAGATTGCAGCTCACGCCGCCATCGACAAGATTGCAGTAGATGTTGTTGCCCTCGACCTTTCTGATCAATTGGTTCTTAGCGAAGTCTTCTTGATCGTTACTGGTCAAAATGAAGCACAGGTTGATTCGATTGCAGATGAAGTTGAGCGCAAACTTGCTGCAGTAGGGGATAAGCCAATTCGTCGCGAACACGGCGCGGAATGGATTTTGCTAGATTACTCAGATTTAGTTGTGCATGTGCAAAGCGCGCAACTGCGTAAGTACTACATGTTGGATCGATTGTGGAATGACTGCCCGACAATCGAGTTGGAGGCTGTTAAAGAGGCTGCAGCTAATGGCCGCTAACAGAGTTGTTCTTTGGCGACATGGCCAAACAGATTGGAATGTCGTTAATCGTTTTCAAGGTCATTCAGATATTGATCTAAATGAAGTAGGTGTTTTTCAAGCAAAACATGCTGCTCAAATTCTTGCAGGGATGAATCCGACTGCAATTATTTCAAGTGACTTGGGACGTGCTCGCAATACCGCCCAGGAACTTGCTAACTTAACTGGACTAACGGTTGAGATCGATGCAGATCTTCGTGAAACAGATGGTGGCTTATGGGAAGGTAAAACTGGTGCAGAAAACCGCGCAGATGATTTCCAAAACTTTATTCGCTGGATTGATGGAGAAGATAATCCTGCCGGCACTACGGGTGAGCGACGAAGTGAAGTTGCAGAGCGAGCCATTCGTGCAATCAAGAAAGCACTAGGGGAAAAAACTGATCAAGTTTTAATTGTTACGACACATGGTGGAACAGCCAGATGTATTCTCGGTTCACTTTTGCAGCTCCCACTATCTCACTGGGGTGTTATTGGTGGGCTTTCAAATGCATCGTGGTCAATCCTGGAACGTAATCCCCGTCAATGGAGTTTGGTTGAACATAACGCGGGATCTATTCCAGAACCTGTTTATGGCGAAGAAAGCGGTGCGACTTCGGCTTAAGCCCAACGCTGGGAGATGCGGTAAGGTCTGCACTCGCACGAAAATCGGGGCTATAGCGCAGCTGGTAGCGCACCTGCATGGCATGCAGGGGGTCAGGGGTTCAAATCCCCTTAGCTCCACACATGAATAACAACGTGAATGACGAGCGCGAGCACGCGGCATACGACTTTGCCTACGTGCAGGAAAAATGGCTGCCCGTTTGGGATGAGTTGCAACCATTTAAATCTGGCGGCGCAGATGACACACGTGAGAAAAAATATGTTTTGGATATGTTTCCTTATCCATCCGGTGATCTTCACATGGGCCATGCCGAGGCATATGCACTAGGCGATGTAATTGCTCGTTACTGGGCACAAAAGGGTTTCAACGTAATGCACCCAATTGGTTGGGATGCCTTTGGATTGCCAGCAGAAAACGCAGCAATTAAACGTAATTCAGATCCTCGTATTTGGACTTATGAAAACATTGAAGTTCAAAAGGCGTCTATGCGTCGGTATGCCTGCTCATTTGATTGGGATCGAGTTTTTAACACATGCGACCCTGAGTACTACAAATGGAACCAATGGTTATTCCTAAAGTTCTACGAACGCGGCTTGGCATATCGCAAGGATTCAGCGGTTAACTGGTGTCCTGGTTGCCAAACTGTTTTGGCAAATGAGCAGGTTGTTGCAGGTTTATGTGAGCGTTGTGATTCAACAGTTACCAAGAAGAAGTTGAATCAGTGGTA
>DAIMGQ010000020.1:0-12988 GCA_036723815.1 Candidatus Planktophila sp. | reverse complement strand
GGCGTTGAAGCAGAGTTTGCTAACTATTTGGAGACGATCAAGGCCGCTAGCGACATTGATCGTCTAGCAACAGATCGTCCAAAGAGCGGTGTGTTCTTAAACCGCTATGCGATTAACCCAGTAAACGGTGAAAAGCTACCCATCTGGGCAAGTGATTACGTGTTGGCAGATTATGGAACTGGCGCGATTATGGCTGTCCCAGCACACGATCAGCGAGACTTAGATTTTGCAAGAGCTATGAAACTACCTGTTCGCGTAGTTGTTGAAACTGGCGAAGAGGATCCCAATGAATCAGGTGTTGCAACTGGTGGAGATGGAAAGCTTGTTAACTCAGATATTTTGAATGGATTGAGCAAGGCTGAGGCTATTGCTGCTATCAATAAGAAGTTAGAGGCAGATGGCAAGGGCGCTGCAGCTCGAAACTATCGATTGCGTGATTGGTTAGTTTCACGCCAGCGCTACTGGGGCACACCTATCCCAATCATTCACTGCCCATCATGTGGAGAAGTACCAGTTCCTGCAGATCAACTTCCTTTGACCCTGCCAAATGCTGAAGGTTTAGATTTAAAACCTAAGGGAACATCACCACTAGGTGCTGCAACTGATTGGGTGAACGTTAAGTGTCCTAAGTGTTCTGGAGATGCAAAGCGTGACACAGACACGATGGACACATTCGTTGACTCTTCTTGGTACTACCTTCGTTATGCAGATCCAACAAATGCAACCGAGCCATTTTCCAAAAAGAATGTGGATACCTGGTTACCAGTAGATCAATATGTTGGTGGCGTAACACACGCGATCTTGCACCTTTTATATAGCCGTTTCTTTACAAAGGTTTTAAATGACATGGGAATGGTTGATTTCAATGAACCGTTCACACGTTTGCTCAACCAAGGAATGGTTGTGATGGATGGCTCTGCAATGTCTAAGAGCCGCGGCAACTTAGTTCGACTTTCAGATGAACTTGAAAATCATGGTGTTGATGCAATTCGTCTATCAATGGTTTTTGCTGGACCACCAGAAGATGATGTTGATTGGTCTGATGTTTCACCATCTGGTTCAGTTAAATTCTTAACCCGCGCGTGGAGATTATCTGGAGATGTGACAAGTGCACCTGGTGTTGATTTCAGCAAGGGTGATCTCGGATTGCGTAAAGCAACTCATAAAGCACTACACGATGCTGCTTTTGCTGTTGAATCATTCCGGTTTAACGTTGCAGTTGCGCGCGTGATGGAGCTGGTAAATGCCACTCGTAAGGCAATTGACTCTGGCTGCGGTGCGGCAGACCCAGCCGTTCGTGAAGCTGTAGAAGCAGTTGCGATTATGGTCTCACTTGTTGCTCCCTTTACAGCTGAAGAAATGTGGGAGCGCCTAGGACATAAGCCATGTGTTGCACTTGCTGGTTGGCCTGTGGTTGATGAAAAACTACTTGTGGCAGATGCTGTTACCGCTGTTATTCAAATTAATGGAAAGATCAAAGATCGACTAGAAGTCCCTCCAACAATTTCAGATGCCGACCTAGAAAAGGCTGCACTTGCCTTGCCAAGTGTTATTGAAGCTTTGGCTGGAGCAAGCGTGAATAAGGTCATTACACGTGCTCCAAAGCTTGTAAATATCGTTATCAACAATTAATCAGGTAGCTCACGTGGGCCCTTAGCCCGCAATTCACAATTCGGCCATGGAACAGCTGCGCGATGCTTTCGAATCATTACGAAATTGGTGGTTTGACCTTCACTACTCTCAAACTCAAAAACGAGCCCTGCTAGTTATTGGTTCTCTAATTCTTTTGCTTTCAGTATTCATAGTTGCCAGAGGCAATTCACAACCAAACGAGGCTATGCAGGTTGTTCCAATAACAATTTCTGAGCCTGAAATCTTTGTTGATGTCACTGGAGCAGTAAACAAGCCAGGCGTATACACACTGACCGGAAAGTCCAGAGTTATCGATGCGATCAAAGCAGCAGGAGATAGTGCACCGGGAGCGGATTTGAGCACAATCAATCTTGCCCGAGTTTTAAATGATGGTGAGCAGATTTACGTTGACTCAACTGTTGTTAACAGCAGTGGTGTGCGGGTTTCAAAGGCGGTGCGGTCGGGGCCGATTAACATCAATAGAGCAACTGCGCGACAGTTGGATGCTTTAGATGGCGTAGGACCCGTTATTGCTCAACGAATAGTTGATTACAGAAAAATCAATGGATCTTTTTTAACTATTGAGGATCTACAAAAGGTGAGTGGAATTGGTGCTGCAAAATTCGCGCAAATCAAAGCAAAAGTCAGGATTTAATTGACTACAGAGCGGTAGCACTTGGTGCTGCTCTATGGGGCGGTGCCTTGTTGCAGAGCGCAGTTTCACCCTGGCGTATTTGTTTAGCTGCATTGGTACTTGTGCCTATTGGGTTTCGCAAAGCCCGCTTCTTAGTTTTTATCGTAGCAATTCTTGTTGGAGCAACAGCAATGTCTATCCGACAGGCTTCGCTAGAAGGCTCTGCAATCGCCCAACACTTTGATTCACAAATTCATTTTACCGCCCAGGTAATGACAGATCCAAGTCAAAGTATCTCTGGAAAATACTCATTTACCGCAAGATTATTGGCTTTTGATATCGACCAGAAAAACTTTCAATTGCGCGTTCCGGTGCGCATCATTGCCCAGCAAAGAGTTGAGTTACTTCCAGGTCAAACAGTCAGAGCAACTGCGCGGGTAGTAGAGACAAATGAAGCAAGAGTTGCCGCCATGTTGCTAGTTGATAAGGAACTGGAAGTCGTGACACCGCCCTCACGGTGGGCATCTGCACTCGGTGCGATCCGCACTGGTCTGCGCACACATTCAGGTGATGGAGATGCCGGCGCTTTGATCCCAGGAATGGTGCTTGGTGATACATCAAAACAATCTACGCAATTCAAAGATCAAATGAAGAGATCTGGGCTTACGCACTTGGTTGCTGTCAGTGGTGCAAATTTTGCAATAGTTTCTAGTTTTGTTTTGTGGTGCATGCAGTTTCTGATTCGCTCCACCAGATATCGAATGATTGCAACAGCAATTGCGCTAACCTGTTTTATCGCACTAGTAAGACCATCACCATCGGTCCTGCGAGCAGCGGCAATGGCAGCCGTACTTCTATCGGCCCATGCAACTAAACGAAAAACTGATTCTTTGCCAGCTTTAGGCTTTGCAATTACAGCTGTTGTGCTGGCCGATCCATGGCAATCTCGAGATGCCGGATTTGCACTCTCTGTCCTAGCAACGGCAGGGCTACTTTTATTTGCACCCGTTATTGAGAATCATCTACCCACCCATAAGAAATTAGCCGGCGCTCTAGCGCCCCCGATAGCTGCAATCGTTTTTTGCTCTCCTATTTTGGTTGCCCTGTCTGGGTATCTATCGCCCATGAGTATTTTTGCCAATCTACTTGCAGCGCCATTTGTTGCACCAATAACAATTGTGGGCTTTCTAGGGGCATTGGTGTCACCTTTTGCGCCAGCACTGACATCGGTTTTGATCTACATCATCAGATTTCCGGCAGGAGCTATCGTGGCAATTGCGCATTGGAGTTCAGAGTTTCCAGTTCTAACAATTCACAATGGAAAAATTGGTTTTGCAATCGTTGCTATCTTGGTCGGGTTTTTGTGGTTATTCAAGAAAAGTTGGCGGCAAAGTACAGCCGTGATTGTTGTGATAATTCTTTCGCTCACTTGGTTTCAGCGTTGGCCGGCAGGAGATTGGCAGATCGCAAACTGTGATGTTGGTCAGGGCGATTCCATGGTTATTAATCTGCAGCATGGCCGAGGAATAGTGATCGATGTTGGACCTGATCCTGTGGCAGAAAATAAGTGTCTAAGAAACCTAGGAATTAAGGAAATACCACTTCTCATTCTGTCGCATTTTCATGCTGACCACGTTGGGGGATTGTCGGGTCTTTTGCAATCGCGCCGAGTTGGTCAGGTTTGGATTAGCAACAATCTAGAGCCCTTATTGGAAAGCACGCATGCCTTAATGCTTTTACGTGAGAGTGAAGTCGTTACGGTGCAAAAAGGTCTAGTTTCCCAAATCGCAGGGATTCAATTTCAAATCTTGTGGCCAGAAAACACAACCAAAAACTTCGCGGCAATGCCAGGTGAGGGTTCGCAGATCAATAACTCGAGTATTGCGATGCTTGTGACTACAGGTGATTGGAGCATCTTCACTGCGGGTGATCTTGAACCACCTGCCCAACATGAAATTCTAGGATCGGTTCGCGCTGTGGACATATATAAGGTGTGCCATCACGGATCCAAGTATCAGGACCAGGAGTTAATGCAGGCTTTATCAGCCCAGATTGCGGTTATAAGCGTTGGGGCTAAAAACTCTTATGGTCACCCCGCACCAGAAACTATTGCCTCTTTGACTAGACTCGGCACACAAGTTGTTCGCACAGACATAGATGGCGCAGTAGCCATAACGGCTAAGGTCCATCATTTGCGGGTTCGCAAAAGCAAAGGAACAATCAGGTTGTTCTACTGGAGCTAGGGGGAGTGCAATGAATGCGTTGTATTTGATCCTTGGCTCTGAATCTGCTTTGGCAGATCGCGCCTTAACAAAGTTGAATGCCCAGCTAAAAGATGAAAATGCTGAAGTGACCACATTGTTCGCAGCCGACACCATCGTGGGCGATATTGCAGATGCACTTGCGCCATCATTGTTTTCTGAACGACGTGCCTTAATCATCCGTGACTTGCAAGATTTGCCTGAAGACAATCGTGATGAAATTACTCGCTATATCGGGCAGCCAGATCCAACTACCACGGTGATCTTTGTTCATAAAGGTGGCGTTAAAGGTAAGGCGCTTTTGGATGCGATCAAAAAAGCACAGCCAGAAATAATTGCGTGTGATCCACTCAAGAAGGAAGCCGAAAAAGAGGATTTCGTTAAATCCTTGTTCTTGGATTTAGGAAGAAAGGCATCAGCTGGTGCGATTGCAGCGCTAGTGGGTGCACTCGGAAATGATCTTCGTGAACTACAAGGAGCAGTTGGACAAATTGCAGCAGATGCACCCTCTGGATTAATTGATGAAGCGATGGTTGATACCTATCACCAAGGTCGAATCGAGACCACAGGTTTTGATGTTGCAGATGCAGCGTTGGATGGAAATTTATCGGCAGCACTTATCTCCCTTCGAAGCGCACTTGAAACAGGAACAGACCCTGTGATGATTACAAGTGCGATCGCTTCATCACTTCGTTCATTGGCAAAGGTTTCTGGTGCCAATCGCAATCAAAAATCATTTGAACTTGCAGGTCAGCTTGGAATGGCTCCTTGGCAGATCGATAAGGCCAGAAGGCAGCTCAATCGCTGGAGCCCAGCCCAAATTGCCGATGCTGTGGGGGCAATTGCTCAGGCAGATGCTGAAGTTAAAGGCGCGGCCAGTGACCCCATTTACGCCCTAGAAAAGGCTGTGACCAGGATCGTTCAATCGTAATTTGACCGTTAAGCACACGCTTGCGTACGCTTACCCTCTGCCCACGGACCTCATCTAGGTCAAGGCTTAGAAACTGAACTGGAGTAACACGTGTACGCAATCGTTAAAGCTGGCGGACGCCAGGAGAAGGTCGCAGTTGGCGACACAGTAATCGTCGATCGCATCGACGCTGCTGCTGGCTCAACTGTTTCATTTCCTGCTGTGCTCGTAGTAGATGGTGCTGCTGTTACAACAGACCCAAAGGTTTTGTCTGGCGTTAAGGTCACTGGCGAAGTTATTGAAGAGCTCAAGGGACCAAAGATTGATATTTTGCGTTACAAGAACAAGACAGGTCACCGTCGTCGCCAGGGATTCCGTGCGCAACTGACTCGTGTAAAAATTACCGCCATCAACGGCGCGAAGTAAGGGAGACGAAGTAAATGGCAAGTAAGAAGGGTGTCTCCTCGACACGAAACGGTCGCGATTCCAATCCACAGTACCTTGGCATCAAGCGTTTCGGCGGACAAGAAGTTAATGCAGGCGAAATTCTAGTTCGCCAGCGCGGTACACATTTTCACCCAGGCAAGAACGTAGGTCGCGGTAAGGATGACACTTTGTTTGCACTAGCTGCAGGCGTTGTTGAATTCGGTCGCGCTCGCGGTCGTCGCGTTGTGAATGTGGCTCCGGTAGCTTAATTTTAGGTTTCTTGTAAAAGAGCGAGCCGTAATCATGCGGCTCGCTTTTTTCATTCACGGATATTTTTCTATGGGAAGAGAAGGGAGTTAACAAGTGACAACATTCGTTGATCGCGTAACTCTCTATGCCATCGCAGGCAAAGGTGGCGATGGTTGTGTTTCTGTAAAGCGTGAAAAGTTCAAGCCACTTGGTGGACCAGACGGTGGTAATGGTGGACGTGGCGGAGATGTAATTTTAATTGTTGATCCAAGCGTCACAACCCTGCTCGATTTTCACCACTCACCTCACCGCAGAGCAACTTCGGGACATCAAGGTTATGGCGACCGTAAAGATGGCCACCAAGGTGAAGATTTAATCCTTGGAGTTCCAAACGGAACAGTTGTTTACGATAGCAATGGTGAACAAATCGCAGATTTAATTGGCACCGGAACTACTTTTCTTGCAGCAGGAGGTGGCTTTGGTGGACTTGGAAATATGGCACTTTCTTCATCAAAGCGTCGCGCTCCAGGTTTTGCATTACTTGGCGAGCCAGGTGAAGAGCGGACATTAATTCTCGAGTTAAAAAGCGTTGCAGATATTGCTTTAGTTGGATTCCCAAGTGCTGGAAAATCATCACTAATTGCAGCAGTCTCTGCTGCTCGCCCAAAGATTGCTGATTATCCATTTACAACATTGGTTCCAAACCTTGGCGTAGTTCAAGCTGGTGAAACACGTTTCACGGTTGCAGATGTTCCAGGACTAATTCCAGGGGCATCGCAAGGTAAGGGCTTAGGCCTTGAATTCCTGCGCCACGTTGAGCGCTGTGTTGCATTAGTGCACGTTCTTGATTGTGGAACTTTAGAGACAGATCGAAACCCTGTTGCAGATCTTGAAGCAATTGAAAATGAGCTAGCTCTATACGGCGGACTAGAAGACCGAGTTCGTATTGTCGCGCTTAACAAAATTGATTTACCTGATGGTCAAGCAATGGCAGATATGGTCGAGCAAGAGTTACGCGATAAGGGCTATGACGTGTACCCAGTCTCTGCTGCATCTCGCGCTGGATTACAAGATTTGATCTATGCAATGGGTCGCTTGGTTCAAAAGAATCGCGCTGATGCAGGTGTTGAAGAGCGCACTCGCATTATCTTGCGTCCAGTTGCTGTCGATGATTCTGGATTCTTAGTCAATGCCAATGCAGATGGAACGTTCACGATTCGAGGCAAGAAGGTTGAACGTTGGGTTCGACAGACCAACTTTAAAAACGCTGAAGCTATTGGATACTTGGCTGATCGTCTGGCACAACTTGGAGTAGAAAAAGAGTTGTTTAAGAAGGGTGCTGTCGCAGGAAGTGAAGTTCGTATTGGCGATGGAGATACTGAAGTTATCTTTGACTGGGAGCCAACCATTGAAGCTGGAGCAGAGCAGTTAGCTGGCCACCTGCATCGAAGAGGCGAGGACTCACGACTTGAATCAACATGGAATATGCCTGAGCGCGTTGAAGATATTTTGAGCGAAGATGAAATCGCCAAGCAATGGGAATACAACGTAGTTGACCCGCACACACCTAAACTTTCAGCCATCATTGTGAAAGAACCAGAGGATGGAGATGACAAGTGAGCCGAGAGCAGATCACCTCTGCACAGCGCATCGTCATCAAGATTGGCTCGTCCTCTCTAACCGGTAAAGCCGGATCCGCACTCGATGCAGATGCTGTCAACAAACTTGTTGATGTTGTTGCTACCTGTAAGGCACGAGGAGCAGAAGTAGTAGTTGTTTCCTCAGGTGCGATCGCCGCTGGCCTTGCACCGCTTGGCTTAGCAACACGTCCAAAGGATCTAGCAACGCAGCAAGCTACCGCATCAGTTGGTCAGGGCTTACTTATTGCGCAATACACACAAAGCTTTAACCGCCATTCGATCACGGCATCACAGGTGCTTCTGACAACTGAAGATGTGGTGCGCCGTTCGCATTACCAAAATGCTCAGCGTACTTTGTTTCGCCTTTTGCAATTAGGTGTTGTTCCAATCATCAATGAAAACGACTCTGTCGGTACTGGTGAAATTCGCTTTGGTGACAATGATCGCCTCGCCGCACTAGTGTCATTGCTCATTGGCGCGGATTTGCTAGTTTTAGTTTCCGATATTGATGCGCTCTATGACGCACCTCCTTCACAAGCAGGGGCACAGAGAATTAGAGAAGTTCCAGTCATCGCAGATATTGAAGCTGCAACACTTGGAGGTGCAGGAAATGCAGGCGTTGGTAGCGGGGGAATGGTCACCAAAGTAGAAGCTGCGCGTATTGCGACCTCTGCGGGAATTCCAATGTTGCTCACCTCTCTAGCTGATGCAGAAAAGTCATTGCGTGGCGAAGAACATGGAACTCACTTCCATGCTCAAGCAAGCAAAACGACATCACGACTACTTTGGCTTGCGCACGCGACAACACCGCAAGGCAAGTTAATCCTTGATGCGGGCGCAGTAACTGCCATTTTGGAACGTGGAGTTTCTTTACTTCCAGCAGGCGTTACAGCTGTTGAGGGAGAATTCATTGCAGGCGACGCAGTTGAATTAGTCGGCCCAACCGGAAAAGTCATTGCACGAGGTCTTGTCGCATTTGATTCTGAAGATCTGCCACAAATGTTGGGACGTTCCACAAAAGAGCTCGCTGCATCATTGGGCGCAGAGTATGAACGTGAACTAGTCCATCGTGATGATTTGGTGTTGATCTAATGAGCGCGCAGACATTGATAAATACATTAGCCGACACAGCTCGAGTCGCAGGCCGCACTTTAACTGTTGCAACAGGTGTGCAGCGCAAAGCAGCACTTCAAACTATCGCAGATGCCATCGAGGCTCGAAGTGCGGAGATTCTTGAGGCCAATGAAAAAGACATGGCTGCAGGACGTGCAGCAAATCTGAATTCATCTCTCTTAGATCGACTTTTATTAACCCCGGAGCGGATCAAAGGCATTGCCGGGGGAGCACGCCAAGTGAGTGAACTTCCAGATCCACTTGGCAACACACTGCGCAAATCAACTTTGCCTAACGGTATTGAATTGGAACAAATTTCAGTTCCATTCGGCGTGATTGGAATGGTCTATGAGGCCCGTCCGAATGTGACTGTTGATGCCGCAGTAATTTTGTTGATGTCAGGTAATGCAGCACTTCTTCGTGGCTCATCGAGTGCATCGCACAGCAATGAGATTTTGGTCCGCGTAATGCGTGATACTTTAGCAACAACTTCTATTTCACCGGATGTGATTCAGTTAGTTCCATCCGAAGACCGCGAGACTGTTAAAGCTCTACTAAATGCCCGTGGCAAAGTGGATCTGGTTATTCCTCGTGGAAGCGCGGCACTAATTCGTATGGTGGTTGATGAATCAACTGTTCCAACAATTGAAACAGGCGCTGGTGTTTGCCATGTTTATATAGATGAATTTGCTGACCTTTCCAAGGCTTTGCCAATCATTATCAACTCCAAGGTTCAGCGCCCTAGTGTGTGCAATGCTGCAGAGACAGTTCTACTTCACACTGCAGTGGCCAATCAGTTTGCACCAATTGCACTCAAGGCATTGCATGAAGCTGGAGTTATCTTGCACTGTGATGCTGCAACTCTTGCAATTGCTAAGAGTGCTGGTATTCCAGCAACGTTGGCTACTGATGAAAACTTCTGCACCGAGTATGGAACTTTAGAAATCAACGTTGCCATCGTTGACTCAGTTGATGCAGCAAGTGCTCACATCGCAAAGTTCGGCACTCAACACACAGAGGCGATAATTTCTGAGAATAAAGAGAATGTGAAGAGGTTTATTGCTTTGGCTGATTGCGCAGCTGTCATGGTGAACACATCCACCAGATTTACAGATGGCGAGCAGATGGGATTTGGGGCAGAAATTGGTATCTCAAATCAGAAGCTGCATGCCCGTGGCCCTATGGGACTTGAAGCCATGACAACCACCACTTGGATTGTTACTGGAAATGGGCAAATTCGCAGTTAGCGAGTAATTTAATTAGACTCAACCCCATGAGCAGCCTTTCACGCGATGATGTAGCAAAACTTGCTGGCCTAGCCCGCATCGAAATGAGCGATGAAGAGTTAGTGAATCTGTCTAATGAGTTCACAGTTATTTTGGATGCAGTTGCCCGAGTTCAAGAAGTTGCCGGGGCGGATGTTGAACCAACCTCGCACCCACTGCCACTTCGCAATGTTTTCCGTCCAGATGTAGTGGTGCCAAGCCTTACTCCCCAAGAAGCACTGTCTGGTGCACCAGCACAGGAAGAACAACGCTTCCGTGTGCCGCAGATTTTGGGTGAAGAATGATTCGCATTAACGCAGCCGAGATGGCAGCAAAACTTGTTGCAGGAGAAATCACATCTGTTGCATTAACTCAGGCACACCTAGATCGAATTGCTGCCGTTGATGCAGATGTGCATGCATTCCTTCATATTGATACAGAAGGTGCACTTGCACAAGCTGCTGCTGTCGATGCAAAGCGAGCAAAAGGTGAAAAGTTGTCACCACTTGCAGGTGTTCCACTTGCGCTTAAAGATGTTATGGCCCAAAAAGGTATTCCAACGACGTGTGGTTCAAAGATCCTTGAAGGATGGCGCCCGCCGTATGACTCAACGGTTGTTGCAAACCTGAAAAAGAATGACATTGTTATTTTGGGTAAAACAAATATGGATGAGTTTGCGATGGGATCATCGACTGAAAACTCTGCATACGGCCCAACACACAACCCTTGGGATTTAACTCGGATCCCTGGGGGGTCAGGTGGTGGATCATCTGCCGCCCTTGCCGCTTTTGAAGCACCTCTTGCAATTGGTACAGATACAGGTGGTTCTATTCGCCAACCTGCAGCTGTAACAGGAACTGTTGGAGTAAAGCCAACCTACGGCGGAGTTTCTCGCTACGGCTTAGTTGCTTTTTCTTCTTCACTTGACCAAGCAGGCCCTTGTGCTCGCACAGTATTTGACACAGCGCTGCTGCATGAAGCAATTGCAGGACACGACCCAAAGGATGCAACTTCTATTAATGCACCCGTGCCACAAGTTGTTGCTGCTGCAAAATCTGGTGATGTAAAGGGAATGAAGATCGGCGTTGTTAAAGAACTTAACGGTGATGGTTACCAACCGGGAGTTCGTGCGCGCTTTGAAGAATCACTTGAATTGTTAGCAAAAGCGGGGGCAGAAATCGTTGAAGTATCTGCACCTAACTTTGAATACGCCCTTGCCGCCTACTACTTAATCGCCCCATCTGAATGTTCATCAAACTTAGCTCGCTTTGATGCGATGCGTTACGGGCTGCGCGTTGGCGATGTCGATGGTGCATCAGCTGAATCCGTAATGAATTTGACCCGCGAAGTGGGCTTTGGCAAAGAGGTAAAGCGCCGCATTATTTTGGGAACTTATGCTTTGTCATCTGGTTACTACGACGCATATTACGGAAGCGCACAAAAGGTTCGCACGCTTATTACCCAAGATTTCACAAATGCTTTTGAGAAGGCAGATGTTCTGGTTTCTCCAACATGTCCTACAACAGCATTTAAAATTGGCGAGAAAGCCAATGATCCGTTGGCAATGTATTTAAATGACATTGCAACCATCCCAGTAAACATGGCAGGAATTGGCGGAATGTCATTGCCTTCAGGTTTGGCAGATGAAGATGGATTGCCAGTTGGCTTCCAGATCATGTCTCCTGTTATGAAGGATGAGCGTATGTATTCTGTTGGTGCAGCACTAGAGGCAGCGCTACTTTCCAAGTGGGGTGGGCCATTGCTGAATAAGGCACCAATTATGGGAGGTGCCAGATGACCCTTTCATATGATGATGTAGTTGCTAAGTACGAACCAGTATTGGGCCTTGAAGTCCACGTTGAGTTGAATACAAACTCAAAGATGTTTTGTGGTTGCAGCACAATCTTTGGTGCAGAGCCAAATACACAAACCTGTCCTGTTTGCTTAGCTTTGCCTGGTGCATTGCCTGTTGTAAATGAAAAGGCTATTGAATCAACGATCAAGATCGGTCTTGCTCTTAATTGCTCTATTGCGCCATTCTCACGTTTTGCACGAAAGAACTACTTCTATCCAGATATGCCGAAGAACTTCCAGATTTCTCAGTACGACGAGCCGATCTGTGTTGATGGCTATGTAGATGTTGAAATTGAAACAGATGAAGGCCCGAAGAAGTTTCGTGTTGAGGTAGAGCGTGTGCACATGGAAGAGGACACAGGTAAGTCACTACACGTGGGTGGTGCAACTGGTCGTATTCATGGCGCCGAATATTCACTCCTTGACTACAACCGTGCAGGTATTCCATTGGTTGAAATTGTTACCAAGATTGTTCCTGGCACAGGAAAGTACGCACCAGAGGTAGCAAAGGCTTATGTTGCTGAACTTCGTGACATCTTGCGCTCGTTAGGCGTGAGTGATGTGAAGATGGAGCAAGGTTCACTTCGTTGTGATGCCAACGTGTCTCTACGCCTTATTGGTGCCGAAAAGCTTGGCACACGGAGTGAAACTAAGAATGTGAACTCACTTCGTTCTGTGGAGCGCGCGATTCGCGGGGAAATGATTCGCCATGCTGAGTTGTTAAATGCCGGTGGGCGAGTTGTTCAAGAGACTCGTCACTTCCAAGAAGACACAGGACTTACTCGCTCTGGTCGTTCAAAGGAGCAAGCAGAGGATTACCGTTACTTCCCAGAGCCAGATCTTGTACCTGTTGAACCAGATGCTGCATGGATTGAAACATTGCGCGCTGCATTGCCTGAGCGACCATCTATTCGTCGCAAACGTTTACAAGAAGCATGGTCTGTTCCTGATAAGGAAATGGCTGCCATGATCAACGCAGATGTTCTAGATATTGTTGAAGCAAC
>DAIMGQ010000019.1:12320-15813 GCA_036723815.1 Candidatus Planktophila sp. | reverse complement strand
GCCATAACCTTCATTAATGTGCTTTTGCCTGAACCATTTCGTCCAACAATTCCTATGCGATCGCCTTCGGAAACACCAAGAGAGACGCCTACTAAGAGCTCTTTGATATCAAAGGCTTTAGAGACATCTTCGATGTTTACAACATTGCGCGCCACGGTAGGAGAGCGTACCTTTCCCTCATGAAGGTAACTGACCGCGAATACGCGCTAGAACTAGATGAAAATGATCCTTTAGCCCATTTCAAATCTCAATTTGTGATTTCAGACCCAGAAATGTGTTACCTCGACGGTAATTCATTAGGACGCTTACCAAAGGCAACGATTACAGCAATTAATGATTTCATGACTAAAGAGTGGGGCCCTGAAGTTGTTACCGGCTGGAGCCACTGGGTTGATGAAGCACAGCCAACGGGTGATCTATTAGGCGCAGCAGCATTAGGTGCTGGGCCAGGACAGGTGTTGGTCTGTGACACAACATCAGTTAATTTCTATCAACTCTGCCTTGCTGCCATCCACGCACGTCCGGGACGTAAAACAATTATTACTGATGCAGCTAACTTTCCAACTGATCGCTACATCCTTGATGGAATAGCAAAGCAGTTTGGTTTAAAACTTGTCATTATTGACAATGAAGATCCAGCTATTGCTAAACATGAACGAATCACAACTGAAGTTCTTGCACCTTATCTAAATGATGATGTTGCAATGGTGACCCTTGAAGTGATTCAGTACCGATCAGGTGCTCGAACAGATTTAAAGTCCATCACAGATCAGGTGCGCGCAGTTGGTGCTTTGGTTGTCTGGGATGCCAGCCACGCAGTTGGTGCAATTGAATTAAACCTAGATGCCAATGGTGTGGATCTTTGCGTTGGTTGCACATACAAGTACGGTAACTCTGGACCTGGTTCACCTGCTTGGCTCTATGTTTCAAAGCGTGTGCAAAGTGAATTACAAGTTCCTATCCAAGGTTGGTTTGCCCAAGATGCACAGTTTGAAATGGGACCAGTCTTTGAGCGTTCACAAACAATTCGTGGATTCCAGATTGCTAGTCCATCGTTGATGGGCATTCGTTGTGTGCAGACTGCCTTTTCAATGATTAAAGAAGCGGGCATTGATGCAATTGCTCATAAGGCTGCCGTTGGTACTCAGATGATGATCGAGCTATATGACGCTTGGTTAGCACCGCTTGGTTTTGAATTAAACACTTCGCGTGATGCGAAAGAGCGCGGTGGGCATATCTCTCTTGTTCATCCAGATGCAGCGCAAATATGTGTAGCTATGCGCACAATTTCAAATGTGATTCCTGATTACAGAACACCTAATTCAATTCGATTAGCAATATCTCCCCTTCCAACGTCATATGTTGAAATCTGGGATGGGTTTGAACGTATGCGAGATTTAGTGGCATCTGGCCGCTATAAAGAAGCAGTAGAAGGCGGGTCTCGCGTCACATGAGCGAAAACTTTGATTCAGCACTTACCTACACCTCCTACCTAGCAGTTGATGAACTGCTTAAACTCCAACGACCACTTTCTACTGGCCCAGAACACGATGAGATGCTTTTCATCATCATCCACCAAACATATGAGCTCTGGTTCAAACAATTGATTCATGAATTCAAGCAAGCACAAGTTGCAATGGAATCTGGCGATTCACATTATTCACTAGCTATCTTGGGGCGTATTCGAACAATTCTTAAAGTCTGTGTCACACAGATCGACATCTTAGAAACAATGACACCACTGCAGTTCAACGCCTTCCGTTCATATCTTTCATCATCTAGCGGCTTCCAATCCGCGCAGTTCAGAATGGTCGAAGCTTTGTTGGGACGTAGAGATAGCAAGATGGCTGGACACTTACCGTTAGACATTCAAGAACAGATTAAGGAAATCACAGCACGCAATAGCGTCTGGGATTCAGCCCTTGTCTATATTTCAAAGCGTGGTCATGCAATTCCACAAGATGTTTTAAGTCGCGATAAATCAACTGCCTATGTTGCAAACACTGCTGTGCAAGAAGTATTGCTAGCGGTACACCGCAATGATCCTGAATCTGCAATGGTGTGTGAGCGTTTGGTAGATATCGATGAAGGAATGCAGGAATGGCGCTATCGCCATGTGAAAATGGTGGAAAGAACTATTGGTCACAAAATTGGTACTGGTGGATCAAGCGGTGTTGCCTACTTAAGCAGCACCTTATTTAATCCAACATTTCCAGATCTCTGGGAGATCCGTTCTAGTTTTTAGTTAGGCAGTCCCGCAATAACGATCTCTGAAAGATCTTTGCGTGATCGAGGTGCGAGCTCGCGATCATAAGCAGCACCTGTAAGAAGTTCAGCAGCTGCTTGCTTCCCGATTGCCATAATCACGATTGGAACCGCACCCTTAAACAAGAGCGATGCTTTTTCATGATCAAATCCAGCCATTTGATGTACTACGTAGCCACGATGATGTGCCTCGATTGTCAATTGTGATGCTGCCAAGCCGCAGTCATACATAAATGTAGGAATTGCCTTGCCATCCTCTTGAGTTGGAACGCCTGCGATTGCAATATATGCAGATGCACGCTTAGACCAACTTTTATTAAATGCTACAAGACAGTCCAGAAGCGCTGCGAAGTTCTCGTCTCCGCGCTTGCCCGCAATCAATTGCCACGGTTGAAGGTTGTTGGCAGATGGTGCCCAACGTGCAGCTTCAAGCATCGCAACTAAATCATCATTGCTGATCACAGCTGATTCATCGAGTGAACGTGGACTACGACGCTCTGCAATGAGGTCGTGAATTTCTACTGAAGTATCGGCTCTAGTCATTATGCAAGCCTATCTTGAAACTATCTGTAGTGATAAATAAGAATTGCAACAATAGAAAATACTGCGCCACCTGCAACCAAAAAGTATTTAACCCAAGGTTTCATTCCTGTGCGTTCTGCAGCTTTACTTGCCATTTCCTTTGTTCGCATCATCATGCGACCAGCCCAAGCAAACTCAGTTGCCAAAATTCCAAGGCCTGCTAAGAGAACTAAAACACCTGGGCCTGGGGCAACTAATAGCACTGCACCGAAAACTGTTACGCCACCACCAACTACGCCAATGAAAACACGCCAAAATAAACGGCCTGCAGGAGTCTTTCTAATCCAAGAGCGAAAGTTCATTTTGTTTTCGTGATTACCGTTTCTTTTCCGTATGCAGCAAATGCTATCTCTTCTCGGCGCTTTCGATAACTAGCCGACGCACCTGGAATCAAGTGCTCAAATCGGGTACTCGATTTAATCAACGGGTGAAGTTCGGCAGCGGTAGCTTGTTCCCCAAATACCGGCGGCTCTTGATCTATCTCTTGCACCTTGATGTGTGGATTTAAAAAGCGATAAACAAGTGCCAAGCGGCGCAATCCAAGCATGATCACATGGCGAGAACCACGACTAATGCGATCCTGGACAAGCAACCGCTTATAAGTAAGCCCTGAGGATTTTTTACTCTTTGGAGTTGTTGCTAATTG
>DAIMGQ010000019.1:10336-12220 GCA_036723815.1 Candidatus Planktophila sp. | reverse complement strand
GGGAAATAACGCGCAACCTTTAGATCCAGACCAACAGGTGCAAGGGATTTTCCATCTTTATCAACTGGTGCTTTCGTTAAAATTACTTGCAAATCTTTCCAGCCTAGTAACCCTGAAAGTGCTGCAGTCATCTTTTCATTGACGTCACCTTCACCAGTTCCTAATTGAACTAGGACAGTCGGACGATTTAAATCTAATCCCAAGGCCTTGCGGGCCTCTTCTCGTGTCATCGCATCCTCTTTGCGGAAAAGAGAAACAGGTGCGGTTAAAACCGCTTCTTTACGTGTTGAAGTTGGTCCAAAATCATAAGAACGGGCAATGTCCCCCGGTTCAATAACTTTATCCATCATCGCTGATTGCAAACCTAAAACAAAGCGCTGTGGCTTCTTTTGCCATAAGCCACGACGTACCCAAACAAGCTTTAAATCAGGGTTGGCATTCTTCGCCGCAATTACACCTGGGTAAGGAATTACACCATCAAATGACAAAACTTTTGCATTCGTTTCTTCAGCTAATGCCAGTAATCGATCACGCAGATAAATGTCCCATTTTTCTCGGCTCATCCACATGCGGTCTTTGCCAGGTATGTACTCGCAACGAATCCCCATAAACGAAGGAACTTCTGCAATACCACCAGCCATTGAAACAATAATTGGATTAGCAACATCCTTAAGCGCTAATGCAACAGCACTTGCTCGTGCAAGGTGACCCATTCCAACTCCATTGCTTGTAGCAAGGATGATGGTTGGCTTTTGGCTCATGTAGTTAATTGCTCCAAGATGAATGTAGTGGTCGTCCCTCAGCGTAACCTGCTGATGATTGAACGCCAACAGTTGCTTTCTCAGCAAACTCTTCGATGTTCTTTGCACCTGCATAAGTAAATGAAGAACGAACTCCAGCAATGATTTCATCAAGTAGATCTTCAACACCAGGACGAGCTGGGTTTAAATACATCCGAGAAGTTGAGATTCCCTCTTCAAACAATGCTTTGCGAGCGCGATCAAAGGCATCTTCCTGTGATGTTCTAGCTGCAACTGCGCGCGCAGATGCCATTCCGAAGGATTCTTTGTACAAGCGACCATTTGCATCACTTTGTAGATCCCCGGGAGACTCATATGTTCCTGCAAACCACGATCCGATCATTACTTGTGACGCGCCTGCAGCCAACGCCAGTGCAACATCTCGAGGATGGCGAACTCCACCATCTGCCCACACGTGTGCGCCAAGCTTTTTAGTCTCTGTTGCACACTCTAAAACAGCTGAAAATTGTGGACGTCCCACACCTGTTTGCATGCGCGTCGTACACATCGCACCAGGTCCAACTCCAACCTTGACGATGTTTGCACCGGCTTCAACTAAATCATGAGCACCTTGGGCTGTAACAACGTTGCCAGCAACGATTGGAATACTTGGATTTACTGAGCGAATCGCAGCCAATGCTTCAAGCATCTTCTTTTGGTGACCGTGTGCGGTATCAACTACCAATACATCCGCACCAGATGCAATCAGAGCTGATGCCTTAGCTGCAACGTCGCCATTAATGCCAACCGCTGCTGCGATGCGCAGCTTGCCTTGTGCATCAAGTGCTGGTGAATACAAAGTTCCACGCAGTGCGCCAAGTCTTGTCATGATTCCTACTAAGTCACCATTTTTTGCAATCACTGGTGCCAACTTGAGGCGATGTTGATTTAAGAATTCAAAAGCTTCACGAGCGCCAAGCGTGTCTGACATGGTCGTTAAATCTTTACTCATCACTTGATGTAATTGTGTGAAGCGATCAACGCTCTTGCAATCATCCTCAGTAATGATTCCTACAGGCTTACCGCCCTCAACAACAACTACAGCCCCATGTGCTCTCTTGTGTAACAAGCTGACAGCATCTGC
>DAIMGQ010000019.1:7382-10236 GCA_036723815.1 Candidatus Planktophila sp. | reverse complement strand
GATCTGCTTGGCACCATGAAAACATCGTCATAGGTGAGGTCGTGGGTTGGTTCGTTTATGAATCGCACGTAGGCAAACAATACTCAGGTAGACTTGAAGAATGTCTAAACCACTCATATCTGTACGTGGGTTGACCAAGGTTTTCGGGGATCTCACCGCTGTAGACGGCGTTGATTTTGATGTTGCTAAGGGTGAGTCCTTCGGATTACTGGGCCCAAACGGTGCCGGTAAATCAACCATTATGCGCATCTTGGCTGCCACCTCTACCCGCACATCGGGCACTGTTGAAATCTTGGATAAAGACCCTGAAAAGTTTGGTCCGCTTGTTCGCGCACACTTAGGAGTTGTGCCACAACAAGACAACCTAGATGGTGAACTAACAGTTAGCGAAAATCTCTTCATCTATGGACGCTACTTTGGTCTTTCAAAGAAGTTCATTAAGGCAAAGATTGAAGAGCTACTTGAGTTCGCACAGCTTGAAGAAAAGCGTGATGTGAAGGTTGAAGCCCTCAGTGGCGGTATGAAGCGTCGTTTAACAATTGCACGTGGTCTTGTGAGCGAACCAGACATCTTGCTACTAGATGAACCAACTACTGGTCTTGATCCTCAAGCACGACATATCTTGTGGGATCGCTTGTTCCGCTTAAAGGAACAAGGTGTAACTCTGGTTCTAACAACTCACTTCATGGATGAAGCTGAACAGTTGTGTGATCGTCTTGTTGTAATGGACAAAGGCGCGATCATGGCCGAGGGCACGCCTCAAGGTTTGATCAAAGAGTATTCAAGCAAGGAAGTTCTTGAGGTTCGCTTTGGTAGTGACCGTAATAAAGAGGTTGCCCCGCAGTTGTCACAAATGTGTGAGCGTATGGAAACCTTGCCTGATCGCATCTTGATGTATACCGAAGATGGCGAAAAACTACTAGAACAAATTGCTGCAGCAAAAATGCACCCGACTACCTCTTTAGTTCGACGCTCTTCACTAGAAGATGTCTTCTTACGTTTAACCGGAAGAACATTGATTGAATGAACACAGGTATTGATGTTCCGCAGATTCAACGCTTTGGAGCTTTGTATATAGCTTCAGCGCGTTTGAAATCTATGTCTAAATGGAAGGCGATTATCGCTGCCGTAGACATCGGAAACCCCTTGTTTTACTTGATCGCAGTGGGCGTAGGTATTGGCGTTCTGGTCGAACAAGGCTCTGGAACAAGTGGTACTAACGGCATTAAATACATAGCTTTTATCGCACCTGCCCTCTTGGCTAACTCAGCAATAGCAGGAGTAATGGATGAAACCATTTTCCCAACTATTGAAGGCTTTAAATGGCGCAAACTTTTCTTTGCCCAAAATGCAACACCAATAACTGGGCGTCAAATTGCACTCGGTGTTTATCTTTCTGCACTATGCCGAGCAATCTTTAGTGTTTCTATTTATTACACACTTCTACTCGCCTTTAATGTCGTAGATTTTGGTGCAAGTATTTTGCTTATCCCGATTGCAGTTCTTGGTGGTGGCGCATTTGGTGCCATTATTTTGTTCGCTGCGGCAAAGATTGAAAAAGATGATCAGTTCTTTAATATTCTTGGCCGTTTAGTAATCATGCCGATGTTCTTGTTCTCTGGCACATTCTTTCCACTGTCTTCAATGCCGATCTACTTACAACCAATTGGTTGGATTTCACCTTTGTGGCATGCCACAGAATTAGGCCGTGAAGCAGCATTTGATTACGGGATCAGCAATCTCATGGTTGGAGTTCACTTAATCTTTTTATCTACCTTAGTAGCGATCGGTATTACCCTTGCGATGCGCCAATTTGAACGGAGGTTGGCAAAGTGAGTGCTGCTGTTGAAATTGCAGAAAGAAGTAAATCTACGGCTATGTATGCCGGCCGCCCTTATGTGTTACTAGAAAGAGGTTGGTTAGCATTTAGATCAACCAACTGGATCCCTGTTGTGACAGGTTTTGTTGAGCCAGTTCTTTTCTTACTAGCTTTTGGTTATGGCATGGGAAATCTTGTTGGAGATGTGAGTTCCGGTGGCACAACAATTGATTACACCTTGTTTATTGCACCAGGTTTGCTTGCAAACAGTGCGATGAATGGTGCGATCTATGATTCAACCTGGAATGTGTTTTGGAAACTCAATGAATCCAAGCTATATAAGACCATGCTTTCCACGCCCCTTGGGCCTCTAGATATCGCACTAGGTGAGATCAGCTGGGCTCTGATTCGTGGCTTGGTCTACTCACTTGGCTTCCTAACAGTCGTTACCGCGCTCGGTCTGACCCCTAGCCTCTGGGCGCTGCTGGCAATCCCTGCCGCATCACTAGTGGCATTTGGCTTTGCATCCTTCGGTATGGCTGTGACCTCATACTTCAAGACTTACCAACAGATGGGCTTCATCAACATCATCCTGCTTCCGATGACGCTGTTCTCTGGCTCGCTCTATCCAATCTCTGTCTACCCAGATTGGGTTGAAAAGATGATCATGGCTTTGCCGCTCTGGCATGGCATCGAAATGGTTAGAGCGTTCTGGTTTGGAAATATCACTTCAGGAGTTCTTGTTCACATTGGATATTTCGTCGTGATGATTGCAGCAGGTCTATTTATCACATCACGCAGATTGCGCGCACTCTTCCTTCGTTAATCAACACTAAAGGTTGCATCGGGAACTAATGCAGGACATTTCCAACCAGGTGCGATCACTGGTTCAAAATGCCACCACTCGTTTTCAAAAACTCTACATAAACCAAACTTTGATCCATTAACTTCCAGCCATCCTGCACCAACTGGGTCATCTGGGTAATTAACATCTATTGCAACTCCCCATGGATGATGTGAAATAAGTGGAGGTGA
>DAIMGQ010000019.1:3431-7282 GCA_036723815.1 Candidatus Planktophila sp. | reverse complement strand
GTTTTTTCACACCCTTTTATTACATTAGATATACGAATTGCATAATTTGTCTTTTTTGCACAGCTTAAGGGAATCGTGTCGGATGCATAAGAAATCCCATTTATTGACAAAAAAGCCAATAAAAAGGCCAAAAACACCCGGACTTTACGCATGCCGTGAGTCTAACGGGGTTGCTTTTTAATTAAAGAGTGAGAGAATTACGGCTAGTTAAGAAATTAACTAAAAACGAACCGGGAGAGTACTTCTCAAACGAGTTTCAAAAGCTGAAACCTTTGCCGTACAAGTTTTACAAATGCTGACACAGAGTAACCACAAGCAAACTTTTCGATTTGTCCCGTCAACATCAGTTCCAGTAGACCCGAAGCGGGTTGAAGCTATTCTTAAGCAAGAATGGGAACTATTTACAAAAAATTCGAGCAAGAGCGGCGAAGAGAGTTGCCGTTCCTTTAAATCTTTGCCTTTAGGCGTTACATCTAGCTTCCAGCACTGGGATCCATACCCAATCTCAATCGTCTCTGCCAAGGGCGCATACATGACCGATGTTGATGGTCGCCAGCTCCTAGACCTATCTATGGGCTTTGGCGCCATGTTTGCCGGGCACTTAAACCCTACTGTTATTGAAGAGATCCAAACTTCCTTAGCAACAGGAATGCTTTTTGTTACACCATCACCAATTTCAACTGATGCTGCAGAAATGATTTGCAAGCGATTTAAGATTGACCAGGTTCGCTTTACTAACAGCGGAACTGAATCAACAATGTATGCAGTCCGTGTTGCACGCTCTGCCTCAGATAAAATGGGAATTCTTAAAGTAGAGGGCGGTTACCACGGTAGCTACGATCCTTTTGTAGTTTCAAGTAAGCCTGCTTTAGAAAAGGCTGGCGATCCTGAAGAACCAACACCGGTAATTGATTCCAACTTGGTTGCAGGAGACATCTACGTAGTTCCTTACAACAATATTCCTGCACTTGAAGCAATGTTTGAAAAGAATGCTTCAAAGATTGCTTGCTTCATCGTTGAGCCAGTTCTAGAAAACCTTGCAATTATCTTGCCTGATGCTGGCTACCTAGAGCGTGTTCGTGAACTCTGCGATGAGTACAACGTCATTCTTATCTTTGATGAAGTAAAGACAGGCTTAACAGCAGGTGCACATGGTGCATCTGTTCGCTTAGGCGTTGAGCCAGATCTAATTACTCTTGCTAAATCAATTGGTGGCGGAGTTCCTTTGGCTGCATTTGGTGGAAAAAAGAAGTACATGGATTTTGTTACAAACGGCAAGATGGCACACTTCGGCACATTCAACGGTAATCCCCTTGCAATGGCTGGTGTTCGTGCAATTGATCGCCTTTGTTCAGATCAGGCACTTGCTGATGCAGAAGCACTTAATCAGCAAGCGTTAGATCGCATCAGTGAAATCATTGATGAGTACCAATTGCCTGCACACACAGTTGGATTTGGTGTGAAGGGCTGTGTTACATGGTCTACAACACCTGTTCGTAACTACCGTGACTACAAAGCAACTGACTTTGGTATCGCAGAAGCACACTGGTTATTTGCTCTAAACCGCGGAATCATCACTCCTCCAGGACTTGATGAGCAGTGGTTGATCTCATTGGCACATGGCCAAACAGAGATTGATCTACTTGTTGAAGATTTCCGTGAGTTTGCTAAAGCACTTCGTGCATAGCTCGCACTGCTGTAACCATCTGATCTAACGGCATCGTAGGCAACCCCGGAAACTCGGGAGCCTGCGAATCCATTAATGGCACATGAACAAAACCACTGCGCACCTTTGTACCTGCAAACTTGTTCTGTGCAACATAGAAAACATGGTTACATAAAAACGCCCCCGCGCTTAATGAAACTGCTGCGGGCACTCCTTTTGCATTGATTGCTTTAACTATTTCTTTGATCGGAAGAGTTGTGAAATAAGCATCTGGGCCATCCTCGAGAATCTTTTCATCATTGCGCAGGACTCCTTCATTATCTGCAAGGCATGCATCATCTAGATTGATTGCAACTTTTTCAGGAGTGATCTGTGTTCGACCTTCTGCCTGACCTAAACAGATAACAACATCTGGATTGTGTTCTGCAATTAGTGCCAACAGCCGCTCTGCAGATCCTGCATATGCCACAGGCAAAATAGCGGTAACGATATTGTCACCGCTAATCTGTTTAACAATCTCACCCGAAGGGTTTGAGGTTGCTGTTCCGAAAGGTTCAAAACCTGTCAGTAATACTCTGGTCATGAGAGCACCCTACTAAAAGAAGAAAAGCCCCCGGTGTGAAAGGCACCGAGAGCTTAACTTGTGCGCGCGAAGGGATTCGAACCCCTAACCTTCTGATCCGTAGTCAGATGCTCTATCCGTTGAGCTACGCACGCTTATTTATTTGTGAAGCGTAATAGTACCTGCTTTTTATACCTGACCCAAATGCAGCGAAAGCCTTGTAAATCAAGCGCTTTTTAAGCAAAACAAAGGGCGTCCGAATCAACGGACGCCCTTTGTGTGATTACTTAACTATTAGCCAACTTTCTTGATTCGGCCATCTGCTGCAGGAACTTGAGTTACCTTTCCTGCGGCCATATCTGCCTTAAGTGCGTCTACAAATACATCTAGTAGTGCGCCTTTTACCTTGGCCTTTGATGGTGAGAATACGTTGAGGTATCCGTCGCCACCGTAGATTAGGAAGTCAAGAGTTGTAAGTGTGTACTCCTTTGAATCCTTTGCAATTGCTGTTCCGTCAAGCTTTGTAACTTCGACGATACGTGAACCAATTGGCTTTGAAGAATCAAATGAGTACTTAAGTCCTGAGACCTGTGGGAAGCGTCCATCTCCTGGGAAGTTTCCACCGACACCGTTTTCAAGTGCCTTCCAGAGATTTTCACCTGTAACAACTGTTGTTGCGATCTGGTTACCGAATGGGTAAACAGTTAGCGCATCACCGAGTGTTACATCAAGTGGACCAGTACCCGTGCGAACAAGTGCTGTGTTTGCTGGGATATAAGTTCTTGCAGGGAATGTATCGCGGATACCGCCACCATTCTGGATTGCAAAGTCAGTCTTGTACTTCGCGCGCATTAGATCTGCAATGTAGTTACCCATTGGAGTTTCACCTGAACGCTCAACTGCTGGTGTACCACCGCGTGGGAATACGCCAGATACTTGACCAATCTTGATATCAAGTCTTACAGACAATTGATCCTTGTACTTCTTGACCAACGCTGCTGCTGCAACATCTTGTGTTGTAACAGTTGAAACAACACCTGTATTAATTGTTGGGGCTGCAGCCTTTAGAACGTGCTCAATTGACTGTCCAACTACTTTTCCAAACTTCATACAGATCTGAGTACGTGTGTACTCAACACCTGCGTTACGTGTTTGTCCTAGGACAACTGGTGCAACGCGTGGGCTGCCTGGGATAACAGAAGCAAATGTCTGGTGGCTGTGGCCACCGTAGATTGCTGCAGCTCCCTTGATTTGTGCTGCCATTGTGTTCAAAACACCCTTTGCAACACCATCAGCATTCTCTTGCCATCCTTGGTGAATTAGAGCGATCACTAGATCTGCGCCAGCTGCCTTGGCATCAACAATTGCTTGGTTGATACCTGTAACACCTGGGTTGATTGTGATTGTCTTCTTGGCACCTGATGCATCGGTGTAATCAAGGTTTCCTGGGAAAACTTGTTCGATTGTCTCTGGTGTATTCGCACCAACAACACCGATCTTTAGTCCGGCACGCTCAATGATTGTGTATGTCTTTGCCTGCTTTGTGCCTGACTTTAGGGCAGCGAGTGAGTCAGTGTTGTAGTTTGAAACTACCCACTGGAAATCTGAAGCTCCGATTACCTT
>DAIMGQ010000019.1:0-3331 GCA_036723815.1 Candidatus Planktophila sp. | reverse complement strand
GCTGGCTTTGAGAAACCATATGCATTAACTGCTTGCACAACTGGACGTCCTGCAGGTTGTCCAACAACAACAGGCATTGTCACAACATTGTGGGCTTTTGCAGGAACAAAGATTGGGCATGAGCCAGCACCTGCTGAAACAACATAACCAGTGATCCCTGGTTCAACATCTGCGCCGGGTGTCCAACGAACTACTACGCCCTTTGCGCCAATATATGAGGTGACATTTGTCGGTGCGTTAGGTAGTGAATACGTCACTGCCTGCGCTGTTGGAACTACCAAAGAAACTAGTAGTGATGTAGCAAGGGCAATTGTGCCCAGGCTAAAGATTTTGCGGTTTGAGAGGGTTTTATTCATAGAAGAATCTAAGCAACCCTTGACCTGACCTGCCCTGTGAATTGGTTACAGGAAGGTGACTACCAGGTTAATTAATCGAATGACCAGCGTATTTAAGCAACTCTTCTCGGTGAACAGCTTTTTTGCGGGGTTTTCCATGGGGTTCACCGGCTGCAACTTCTGCCTCATTAATCTTTTGCCAATGCTCTTGAGAAACAACAACTTGGTGGGTTAGCAGCTCTGAAATGTCTCCGGCACTCTTTGGACTCTTTAGATCAGAGACTAAGAGCTCTATAACCGCTGCTGCATCTGATTTATTCGTACCAATCACACCTGATGGCCCGCGCTTTGCCCAGCCAACAACATACAAATTCTCTTTTACACGGCCATCATTGTTAACAACCTTGCCGTTTTCATAGGGAACGCCTTCGATGCCATGGGCTTGATACCCGATGGCGGTAATTACAAGTCCACACTTAATGGTCACATCACCGTTAGGTGTTGAAAACACAACCCCTTCAACGCGATCAGTGCCCAGAATCTCTTTCGGAGTGTGTTGGAATAGAAATTGCATAGTCCGTTCATGCTCGGTCTTTGGGTTTTCAGCAATCAACAACATCGCATCCAAATTGCTTTTCACATCTTTTTCAGGAGCATCTCCAGCGCGCACAATGGCAGCGTCAATATCAGCCTTGTTCATAATCACATTGGTGTGCTCCAACTTTGGTAGTTCCCGTAATTCAGGTGCTGTGAAAGCTGCATGCTCTGGTCCACGGCGTGCACTGATATAGACCTTACGGATATTGCTCTTCTTAAAAGCATCTATTGCATGATCTGCTGTGTCGGTTGGATCTAATTCACTTGGCTCTAACGCCAACATGCGTGCAACATCCATCGCGACATTTCCTGCACCGATAACAACAGCTGTGTCAGCATCTAGTGGTGTATCAACACCAACAAAGTCAGGGTGTGCGTTGTACCAAGGCACAAAGGTTGCTGCCGATAAGGATCCATGTAGGTTTTCACCCGGGATACCAAGTGTCTTTCCGTGTGAAGAACCCGTTGCAATAATGACTGCGTCATACTTTTCTTGTAGTTGTGCAACTGAAATATCGTTTCCGATTTCAACGTTTGCAAACAATCTAAAGGTCTCTTGTGATGCGATCTTTTCAAAGACCTTTGAGACAGTCTTAATCTTTGGGTGATCTGGTGCCACACCACTTCGAACCAATCCCCATGGGGTTGGTAATCGCTCAATCATGTCGATTTCAAATATGCGATCATCATTGGCTAGGTTTTGGAGAGCTTGCGCAGCGAAATAACCTGCAGGTCCTGCGCCAACAATTGCTATTTTAAATGTAGGCAACAGATCTCCTTGATTGGTATTACTTGCGGAGACGAGGAGATTTGAACTCCTGAAGGCTTTAACACCTTACCTCGTTAGCAGTGAGGCGCACTCGACCGGGCTATGCGACGTCTCCTTGTACTGGTAAAGAATACAACCTCAAGTGGGCGGCGCCTTACTTGCCTCGACGAAGCCTAAAAAGTAAGCCTCCTGCGCCAATCACCACAAGAAATATCAAGCCAAAGAGCAAAGTGTTGTTGTCGTTAGAGGCAGGCTGAATCTCATCACTTGGGACATCAACTATTTGCTCGGCACCAACTGGCAATCCTTGGATTGTGTATGGGGCGTGATCATTTCCTACAAATTCAATAGTAAGTAATTGTTCGCCAGATCGTGTTGAAAATTGAAAAGTGTTTAAGTGGAACCATTCGTTGTAGATACGCATTATCTTGCGGCCATCTAAATAAACATGGCCGTGACCTTCTCCAGGCACATGTTTCATAGACGCCATTTCTGGTCGCCACACAAAATTTGTTGTTACAACTTGAACATTAAATCCGCCAGTTGGGTCTTTCTGAACATCTAGAGTTGCTTTTGGTGCTGTTTCTTGAGTGATCTCATGAACTGTCGTTGCTCCACTTGTGTGAGCATGCGAAGGAGTAATTGTTGCCACAGCCAGCATCCACCCAGTCATGATCGTGGCCATCAGCTTCATTAGGTCAATGTATTGCATGTGTCAAACAAAAAATACGTGGTGTGTTCACCTTCTGTTCACTTTGAAGACGATTATTTTTTGACAGGTTCCTTGCTTGAATTTACGCTTTCCCAATGAAACTACGCATCTTTACATTGGCATTAATTTTTCTTGCTTCTAACCTTGCGCCAGCTAGTGCTGCAACGATTACAGACAAGATTGTTTATAACAAGAAAACAGTTCTTACTTACACGGTGGATAACTCAGTAACGATGGATCCCAATGGTTGTAAAGATGTTTACATCAAGTACACAATCGATAAGTCATACTTTTTTCCTAACGCCTATGTGATGTTTGGTTTGTACGCCAAGGATAAGAACGAAGCACAGTCGGTTTATGTGCAACCTGGAAACGGCAAAGGCACTCAAGGTAAAGACACCTGGGTGGGTGAAAAGGAAATGGTTTTTTGCAGCAAGCCCAAGAGTTTCATTAATGAATACGGCGACAAGGTCAACGCACCTGCTTTTTCAAAGGGAAAGTACACATTCGTAGCCCGATTCATTGTTGTTAAGCCTAAATTAGTGACAACTTCGGCAAAGGAAATTGCCTTTACGGTCAAATAAACCTTTTCTGTAAACCTCTTATAGGCTGATCCTGTGGAGAATTCAGACAAAGCGTTAGATAGAGGCGCTAAGCGTGTTTACGATGTTGCACCATCTGAAGCCTTTGCAGAGTTTATGTCTACCGGTTGGGCACCAACACCTTTAACTGGCATTCATCAAGATGAGGTAATCGCCCACTGCATCGAGCGCCGTGAGAAGTTATCTGCAGCATTTACTGGATTGCGTTTAGTTCTTCCAAGTGGTGCTGCAAAGCAACGCAGCAATGACACAGATTATTTGTACCGCCCACACACCGCCTTTGCTTACTACACCGGTGTGCAAGGTGTGGAAGCTA
>DAIMGQ010000018.1:0-16921 GCA_036723815.1 Candidatus Planktophila sp. | reverse complement strand
ACTTCACGCGTGTTTTCATTTGAGGTAATAGTTGTTGCAGAACTAATAACATCATCAACAACTTTTTGAACGACTGAATCCTTTTCCCCTTGAGCAAGCAAGAAGCGGTAATCAGCGGTAAAGATCGTTGATCGTGCCTCGACTATTGCAGAGTTCAGATTCACTTCTCTAATTCCGCTTGAAAGACGTGAATTAAGAGCTGAGCCAGTAATCCAGACAACACCGAGTGAGAGGATTACAGTTGAAATAATTACCTTGAATGCAAGGGAGTTACGTACTTTCCAGAAAAAACGGTTCATGGTTAGGAACCGCCCATGACTCCTGCTTTGTAGCCAACACCGCGAATTGTGATGACGATTTCAGGGTGTTCGGCATCGTGTTCAATCTTGGAACGTAAACGTTGAACGTGAACATTTACTAAGCGCGTATCTGTGGAATGGCGATAACCCCACACCTCGCTGAGCAATGCATCACGCGTAAACACACGCCCTGGCTCTTTTGCTAATGCAACCAATAAATCAAATTCAAGACGAGTTAATGCAATCTGCTTGCCACCACGTAAAACCTGGTGTGCTTGAACATCAATTGCTAGATCACCAATTGTTAGTAGGCCAAGCACATCTGCATTTGTCCGACGCAATCGAGTTTTAATTCGTGCGATTAACTCAGATGGGTGGCGAAATGGTTTAACCATGTAATCATCTGCGCCAGCCTCTAAACCTTTAACAACATCTTGCGTATCACCTTTAGCTGAAAGCATGACGATTGGAACCATAGATTCTGCACGAATTAACTTGCATACTTCGATTCCATCGAGGCCCGGCAACATAACATCCAACAGAACTAAATCTGGTGGATTGTTACGAAAAACATCCATGACCTCATCGCCACGACTTACTAGATCCACGTCGATGCCGGCACCTGTTAAAACGATGCCGAGCATCTCCGCAAGATCCTGGTCGTCATCGACGACCATGACTAAAGTCATTAGCTACCGTGCTCCCAAGAGTTCAGGTACATATCTTGTGCAGGAGTTAGAACGTCAATGCGACCGCCCATGCTGATTAACTTAAGTGCAGCAACTTCCTTATCGATGTATGTAGGAACTTCGTGGACACCAGGCTTTAAGTTCTTTGCTTCCTTAACAAGGTATTCAGCTGTTAGCGCCTGATCAGAGAATGACATGTCCATAACTGATGCTGGGTGACCTTCTGCTGCACCAAGGTTAACAAGGCGACCTTCTGCAAGTAGAAGCAGGCGACGTCCATCTGCCAATACATATTCATCAGTCTGGTGGCGCATCTTTGCATTCTTCTTCTTCGAATTCTGCTCTAGCCATGCAACATCGATTTCGATATCGAAGTGTCCTGAGTTGGCCAAGATTGCGCCATCCTTCATCACGGCAAAGTGCTCATCGCGCAATACATCGCGGTTACCTGTAACAGTGATAAACACGTCACCAAGCTTTGCTGCATCTAGCATCGGCATAACGCGGAAACCTTGCATCATTGCATCTAGTGCCTTTGTTGGATCAATTTCAGTAACAATTACATCAGCGCCCATACCCTTTGCGCGTTCTGCAACACCTTTACCGCAATATCCAAATCCAGCTACAACTACCACGCGACCTGCAAGCAAGAAGTTAGTTGCACGGAATACAGCATCAAGAGTTGATTGACCTGTTCCGTAACGGTTATCAAACATGTGCTTGGTGTCAGTGTCATTGACTGCGATCATTGGGAACTGAAGGGCTCCATCTTTTGCCATTTGGTTAAGACGGATTACGCCGGTTGTTGTCTCTTCGCAACCACCAGTGATACCTGGAATTAGTTCTTTACGTGTTGTGTGAAGTGTGTTCACAAGGTCGCAACCATCATCAAATACTTGGTGAGGTGCGATATCAAGTGCTGCGTTAATGTGCTTGTAGTAACCATCACGGTCAACTGCGTTACGAGCAAATACTGAAATTCCATACTCGTGTACTAGTGCAGCTGCTGTGTCATCCTGAGTTGACAGTGGGTTTGATGCGCAAAGCGCGATCTCTGCTCCGCCAGCCTTTAGCACGCGCATCAAGTTAGCTGTCTCGGTTGTGACGTGCATGCATGCGGAAATACGCACACCTGCAAATGGTTGTGACTTCTCGAAGCGCTCACGAATCTGCGCTAGGACAGGCATGTTGCGCTCTGCCCATTCAATTTTCTTTCGACCTTCTGCAGCAAGTGAAGCATCTGCAATGTCATGTGCTGGAAGAGTTGCTGTTACTGGAACGTTCACGTATTTCTCCTTAAGTGGTATTCAAAGAATTGTTTGGGTACCTAAGGCGTAGGGCTCTACAGTGCTAGGCGACTATGGGTAAAGATTACCGCCACACGCTTAAACTCTCTAATGGAAAACGGGAGTTATCTGCGAATAAGTGAGAGAACCGCATCACGCACGGTCTCCATTTGAGCCTGAGTTGAAGCCTCAACATTGAGTCGAAGTAAAGGCTCTGTGTTTGATGGCCGAAGGTTAAACCACCAAGTATCCCCATTAACGGTTAGTCCATCTAGGTGATCAATGGTGACCTGGCCAGATGAATAAGTTTTTTCAACGAGGTCAGTTGCCAATTTAGTATCTGCAACCTTTGAATTTATCTCACCACTTATGACATATCGGTTGTATGGCGCAAGCAAAGCTGACATGGTTGTGTTGGATTCACCTAATGCCGCGATTGCATGCAAGGCAGCAAGAGCTCCAGAATCTGCTCTCCAAAACTCTTTAAAGTAGAAATGTCCTGAGTGTTCGCCGCCAAAGATTGCTCCACTTTCAGACATCATTTTCTTGATGTATGAATGGCCAACCCGACTTCGTAATCCAACGCCGCCATTCTCATCAATAACTTCTTGAACAGCGCGGGAAGAAATCAAGTTATAGATGATTGAGGATCCTGGGCGCTTTATCAATTCACGGTGGGCAATTAATGAGGTGAGCGCTGAAGGATTAACAGCAACCCCTCGCTCATCAACCAAGAAGCAACGATCAGCATCTCCATCAAATGCCAAGCCAAGGTCTGCTTTCTGGTCTTTCATCGCATGCTTGAGATCAGTCAATGTTGACTCATCTAAAGGGTTGGCTTCATGGTTTGGAAATGTTCCATCGAGTTCAAAGTACATTGGAATTACTTCACAATTTAGTCGAGCAAAGATTGCCGGGGCAGTATGGCCAGCCATGCCATTACCAGCATCGACAATAATTTTAAGAGGGCGGATCTTTTTAACATCCACCAGGGTCAATAGGTGATCTACATACTCTTCAAGCATGTCACGATGCTTTTCTACACCAGCGCCACCTAGCGCCAATGGTGATCCCTCACGCACAAATTTCTCAATCGTTACTAGGCCAGATTCCTTGCCAATTGGTCGCGCATCACTCAGGCAGAGTTTAATTCCGTTGTATTCAGCAGGATTATGGCTGGCTGTAAACATGGCACCAGGCAATCCCAACTTTCCAGATGCGAAATACAGCATGTCAGTTGAAGCTAACCCAATACGAATAACATCCATTCCTAAAGATGTTGCACCTGCAGAAAATGCCTCAGCTAACAATGGTGAAGACGGACGCATATCTTCCCCGATAACAATCGTTCCGGGTTCTCTTTCTATCTGCAGAAATCGCGCAAATGCAACACCCGTTGCAAATGCAAAATCAACATCTATTTCAACATCGACAAGGCCACGAATATCGTAAGCCTTAAATATGTGCGCAAACTCGTCCACTGATTTTCCTAAGAAGGAACAGCGCGTAAATGTCCGCGACGACCAATTTGTTGTTGCGCAGATGAACTGTCAACCGGTGTCTCTTCTGGAATCTCTTTTGAAGCCACTTCGCGAACAGCATCTGCGATTGCCATCAAATCATCATCAGTTGGTCCTTGTGTTTGTCCATCAAGTTCTTGCTTGATGACATTCCACCCGTGAGGAACCTTCAAACGTGCACCATGAACAGCGCACAGATCGTATGCATGCGGTTCAGAATATGTTGCAAGGGGTCCAACAACGGCAGTTGATTCGGAATACACATAGGTCAGTGTCATTGTTGCCTGTGATCTGCAACCCGCGCGTGAACATCCACGCCCACCAACTGTTCCCATGTGTGCAACATTAGTGGGAAAGGGGTGCAAATCTTGGGATTGTTAGGGATTTAGGACGCGAATATTTGAATTCGGTAATTCAATCTTTGTTAAAAGGCTTCCCGGGGAGATTGGAAAGTATCCGTATCCATTAACCGATGAGACAAGTGCGCCTGCAAAGGTGTCAGGACCAACCTTTGTAACAGTAAATGAACGAGCTGCATCTGGTGCACGCCAGGTTTCGATGTCCGTGCCCTTGATGGTTTTTCTTATGACTTTTCCATTAGTCAATGTGACATCTAGCGAAACATTGATGCGCTCCCCTACAAATGAAACAAGCGGGGTTAATCCTGATATCGCAATTGTCAGAGGGACAAGTTCAGGGGCAGATGTGCTCCATACAAAATCTTTTTTTCCAGATACCGTTACCGTGGATTTAATTGCCGCTACCACTGGCTCGGTTGATGTGACTCGAACAGCTAAAACAGTCGAGGTGATCTTCGGGGTGAACTGGAACTCGGTGACAATTCCTGCACTGACAGAGCGTGAAGTCAAACCAACAGGAACAAAAACACCATCTGATGACAAAACTTCTACAGTGACGCTTGCATCCACCTCACCCGGAGTTAAAACTCTTAAAGTGTGAGGTGAGGATGAATTGTCTTTGATTTGATTTGGAATGGCAGGAATCATTACTGACTTGCTGGCATTTGGTGCAGAGTTAACAAGATCCCCACCAAGTGACTTCAATCCTGCGCCTTGCTCATCAACCATAAAGGCATTGATTCGACCCGAACGCGGTGCAACATGGACTGTCAAATACTTATCACCCGGGGCAAGGGAATCTGTTGGAATTACCAGGTAGTTTTTTGATACAACAGTGATCGTGCGAACTGGTTGTTTTCCATTTTCAGTAAAACTTTGAACATCAACGATTGCATCGCTAAGCCCACTATTAACAATGATCAAACGACCTCGAGTAGTGATGTCTGCTGTACCACCGACAAACCACTGAGAAGTTGCAGGACCCGTGCACAATGCACCACCAGCCCAACTTGATGACTTGCTTTGCCAAACAACAGGAGTGGCACCTTCGGTATTAAACAACAAGGAATCTTTATTTACAGGTAAACGCAAAACCTTCACTGGCTCAGTTTTTGTAGTGCGGTTCTGAAGTCGCTGAAAAGGAGTCTTTTTCGAAGACAGTGAAATTTGTGAATTAAGTCCTGCCAAAGTTGGCGGACATACAACAGCTGGGTAACTTTCCGAATAACTCTTTGTGGTTACCGCAACAGAAAGCAAGCCTCCAATACACAGTGCGCTTACTAGCGCAGCTAAGAATCCAAGTGCTCTACCAAATTTCATGCTAACTCCTCTTCGGAGATTTCACTCTTTCGGCGACCAGCAGGAAGTGCCATTACAAGCACCACCACTAAGAATATGAATTGCAGTGATAACCAGCCACGACGAACTGTTCCGTCATGGAGCAAAGAAATTTCGCCAGATTCAGTCACCTTGAAGGTAGGTAATCCAAGTTCATTATTCGTGCGATCTAAGCGGTAACCATTTTGGAGTACTTGCCATGATCTATTGGCAGTTTCTGTGAGGATCAAAGTTCCTGGTCCCGGCACAAATGTGCGGGCACCAAATTCTCCAGCTTCAAGAACCGATCGGTCTCCACTTTCGGAAACAAATAACAGTCGACCAGTTGTCTGACTTACTTTCCAGACAACACCAAGTGATGTTGCAGAAGTTCGGGTAAATCCACCAAGTCCATCAATTGATCTGATGATCTCCTTTTTAAAGGGGTTCTTCACATAAACGTACTTAATACCGTAATCAGCCAATGTTTTACTACTAGTAATACCGGTTCCATCAACCAGAGAACGTGCCGCTATAGCGATATTGGCATTTTGTTGTGGTGCGACATCAGGTTCCCCTAATGAAATGTCTCGCCCTCTAGAAATGTAGTACTGAATTTTCTTATCATCCTGAGTTCCGACTTCACGCAAAACTAAAATCTTGGTATCGGTTTCAACGCTCAAGAATGCAGGCATTACAGTTGGGCGATTTGCAAGTACTGGAGAGTCTGCACCTGTTGATACGGAGTATCCAATACTCAATGCACCATAAGTGGCTGTTATAAAAAGCAAAGCCGCTGACAAATAGTGTCGATAGTGAACATGACTTAAAATTAGAGTTTGGCGCAAGCTATCTAATAGAACTACTCCTGCCGCTACTGCAGCCACGGTGACTATAGATAGAACGGGGCCTGCCCAAACCTTTGCAGCACCTTCGTTTCCGCGAGTAGAAATCGACAGTGACCCCACAAGGACAGCCAAAGACATTGCGCCAATTCCGTACTCCGCGATGCCTCGTGCATGTGTTGAAGAGAATAAAGAAATTACAAGTACCAAGATGATCGGACTGACCAACCACATTGGCACTGAACCGAGGCCACCTGGGTTTCCAGTCAGAACAGCAAGTGCTCCTCCACCAGGAATACGTAACCCTGGTTCTGTTAAAAACCTACTGGGATTAACGATCGCCTCTAAGGAATATGGTGCGTTAACTAGAAACGGTACAAACACAAGGGCTGATCTCTTTATTAAACGATCTTTCCAGACATTCTGATCTTGAGTGGATAGGAACTCTTTGTAGTTAGCGATTGAAATAACCACCGACGCCAATAAAGCAATCACAAAACTCATTAAGGTAAATGAATACAGCAATGAGAATAGAAGTGAAACAGCAAAAATCTTGCGCCAACTATATTTTTCGATAGCCCACCAGTCGTGAAGGGTAACTGCAACAAGTGGGACAAAAACTAACAAGATCAATGTCCCAATGTGACCCGAACTAGTAGCTGCAATAGTTACAGGTGAGATTGCATATAGAAATGCTGCTGGGATTGATATCCAGTTGTTACTGGTTAACCTCTTGAGCAGGACAAAACCTGTCCACATAATCAATAAGGGTGCTACTAAAAAGAATGTTGTGATCAAAAATTGAACTTTTCCCAGGACAGCAAGTGAGGCGATTGCTGTAACAGCTACCCAGGGTGGAGTTGCAAGTGAAGATCCCATGCCCACTTGATGCCAGGACTCAAAATATGTTCTCCATAAGTCTGTTGCACCAGATGGTGAGATTGGAAGAGCGCCGCCAACAATTGCACCTAAACGATTTCTAGAGTTAATAAGTGAAATAACTCCGATTGCTAAGAAGCCGATTACTTCCGGTCGTTTAAAGATAGACAACCAGTTATTTGTAGTGACAGGCGTTAATAGATCTTCATCTTCAACCGCATCAAGGATTGATACGGACACAGTATTGTGATCTGGAAATATCTTGGCGCGAACAAGTTCAAATAGTCGCTCTGTCCCTAAGCGAAGCTGTGACCAACGGGGTGGTATGTATGTCGCAACTACACGCGCCGAAACAAATCTTTGCTTCTTGCGAACCTTACGGGCTTCAAGAATCTTTCCTGGGCGGAGAATCAATGTAGTGAAAGCTAGGATTTCATCAGAGGCATAACCTGGCAATTTTGCTAACAGATATCCAAGTGCTCGCGCAATTGCAGAACCAAATAGTTGGAGTGCAATCCACGGAATCATCCACCATGAAGAGTTTGCTAGTAAGACATATGCAGCATTTCGTCGATCTAAAAGTAGGGGGCGATGCAAGAGAGCGCCTTCGACATCAATCCTTCTGCGCTCTGATGCAGCAGCTTGTGCGTGAAATGCCACAGCACTAGTGGCAGCGATTACCGAGTGTCCTGCTGTGCGAGCACGCCACCCAAAATCAACATCATCCCTAAACAGTGCGAGGTTATGGTCAAGTCCGCCAAGTTCTTCAAATACGTCACGGCGAATTAGCGCCCCTGCTGTGCTAACAGAAAGCACATCATGGATTCCATCATGTTGACCTTGGTCATACTCCAATGGTTCAAGTCCAGTCCATCTGGCACCATTGCCAGCAATACTGATGCCAGCTTCTAATAAATGTGTTCGATCATGCCAACCAAGTAATTTCGGACCAACCATTACAACTTGTGGGCGGTCATCAACTGCTTTCAACAACTCTGCGAGCGCTGTTGGTGCAGGTGCGCAATCATCATGGATTAACCAAATCCATTCGTTCTCAATTGCTTTTGGTAATTTATCAACCGCCAACGAAACAGCATGTCCAAAACCTGTTTCACGGTCTGCAGAAAAAAATGGAATACGTGCAGATTTCAGTAGTTTTATAGATGCATCTTCTGATCCAGTATCAACCGCTGTTATCAAATCGATTGGTCTGGTTTGAGAAGTCAGCGCTGCAACAACCTCGGGTAACCACACTGCTCCATTGTGGGAAACAAGAACAGCAGTTACGCGATGCTTATCTACATCGGCTAGGGAAGCCATAAGAACATCTCGCTATCTCCTTAGAGATGCAAGAACCTTAAGCAGTGCGACGCTTTAAGCGACGGCGTTCGCGCTCTGATAATCCGCCCCAAATACCAAAGCGTTCATCGTGTGCAAGTGCGTATTCCAAACATTCTGCGCGAACATCGCATGAAAGGCATACGCGCTTTGCTTCACGAGTGGAGCCACCTTTTTCGGGGAAGAACGCCTCTGGATCAGTCTGAGCGCATAGTGCGCGCTCCTGCCAAGAGAGTTCCATGTTCTCACCTGATGCGAGTGTGATTGTTGGTCCTGATGTGGGGATTGGGGAGTTTTGGGCTGCGGGTTGAATCGGCATAACGTCGATGCTCCATTAGCTTTCGTTGTCTCATCCCTCTTGGAAAAGACGTGCTTAAGAGTGAATTACACGCTTGTAACTCCCCCATGTCAAGCCCAGAGTTGCTCCTCTGGGTGAACATTTACGCTCAATTTCTATGGAATAGAAAGAATTTCGCTATTTGTGACAAAGGATGAGGTTATTTTCACATTATTTTCGACTTTAGCGCCAGCTGCCACAAATGAATCAGAAATTGTTGCATTCGGGCCGATGACCGAGCCGGCTTCAACAATGGAGCCATCAATATGCACCCCTGCCCCAACTGAGGAGTTCGGACCAATGCAACTGCCCCCAGTGATCACAGCGGTGGGATCAATTACCGAACCAGGCATCGCTAAGAAATCACCACTGCGTTTAACAATATCGATAGAAGCCTTCAATAAAGCACGTGGGGTGCCGATATCTAGCCAATAAGCATTTTCTAGATATCCAAAAACTTTAGCTCCATTTGCAACTAACTGCGGAAATGTTTCACGTTCAACTGAAACCACGGTGTCTAGTGGGATTGTTGAAACAACTCGAGGATTAAACACATAGCAACCAGCATTGATTTGATTACTTACTGGATTTTCCATCTTTTCCAAAAATGCAGTGACCCGACCGTCACTATCTGTGGGAACGCATCCAAATGCTCGGGCATCATCTACTTGCGTTAAATGCAAAGTCACATCAGCATCATGTGCTTCATGTTGGCGAATCTGCTCTGACAAATTATGTGAACTAAGAACATCACCATTTAAGATGACAACTGATTCATTGGTATCAAGCAACTTGGCTGCATTTCGAATAGCCCCACCGGTTCCAAGTGGTTCTTTTTCAACTGCATACTTGATTTTCATACCCCACTTAGATCCATCGCCAAAGTAAGGAATGAACACCTCTGAAAGGTAAGAGGTCGCCAGAACAATTTCAGTAATACCCGCCGCTTTTGCTATGGCAAGTTGATGTTCTGTTACTGGCACGCCGGCCACGGTAAGCATTGGTTTTGGAGTATTTTTTGTTAGCGGCATCAAACGCGTACCAAAACCGCCCACCAATAAAATCGCAACAGCCATGAATTAAGCCTTAATACGTTGAACAGCATCAGCAATTTGAGCATCTGTAGCTGTCATTGCAATTCGTATATGACGGGCACCGTGGCTGCCATAGAAGGAACCTGGTGTTGCCAAGATTCCACGTTGAGCCAGCCAGGAAACACTTTCCCAAGCATCTTCATTGCGGGTGCACCAGAGATATAAACCTGCATTACTAAACTCGATTGTAAATCCGGCAGTCTCTAGGGCAGGACGCAGTGCATCTTTGCGAGCGTTGTAGCGGGCACATTGTTCAGCAACATGTTTGTTATCAGTTAGTGCAACTGTCATCGCTTTTTGCACAGGTAGCGGCACCATCATTCCGCCATGTTTTCTAATCTCGCGAATCCTTGCGATCAATTCTGAGTCACCGATCATGAATGCTGCTCGATAACCAGCCATTGAAGAGCGCTTTGAAAGAGAGTGAACAGCCAGAATATTTGTGTTGTCTCCCCCGGTATGTGAGAGAACAGAAACAGGTTGGGCTGATTGAGCAAACTCCAAGTAACACTCATCAGAAACCAAGACAGAATTGTTTGTGCGGGACCAATCAATACAAGCTGTGATTTCAGCATCACTATGCACTCGCCCAGTCGGATTCGATGGAGAGTTCAACCACGCTAAATCAGCTCTGGGCCAACTCTTTGCATCGATTTCAACCGGAATTGATTCGGCACCTGCTAACACTGCGCCAACGTGATAAGTCGGATATGCAATTTCAGGGATTAATACTTTTTTTGATTCTAAAATTGTTGGAAGCCATGCAACCAATTCTTTGGATCCAATTACTGGCAGAACATCAAAATCTCCGGTTGCACCTAATCGCTCTACTGCCCACTTCTTAATTGCTGATCGCAACTCTGGCGTTCCAGCTGTTACTGGGTAACTTGGTGAGTTTGATGCATCGCGAAATACCTGCTGAATAAACTCGGGAGTCGGATCGACCGGAGTGCCTTGTGAAAGATCAATAATTCCTTGCGGGTGCGACCTAGCTGTATCTCCGTAAGGTGCGAGTGCATCCCAGGGAAAATCTGGGAGCTGGCCGCGCAATGTTTACTCGCTCTTTGGTGGAAGCGCGATTACTGAAGGATGATCTGTGCCTGTTGGGCCGACCTTGCTTGCACCACCTGGTGAACCAATTTCAATAAAGAACTCTGTATTGGCCTTGCTGAAATCTTTCCACTGTCCTGGGACATCATCTTCGTAATAGATGGCTTCAACTGGACACACTGGCTCACAAGCACCACAGTCAACGCACTCGTCAGGCTGGATATAAAGCATGCGTCCGCCTTCATAAATGCAATCCACAGGGCATTCTTCGATGCAGGATTTATCTTTTACATCGATGCACGGTTCAGCGATCACATACGTCACGAGCAGCCTCCAAAAAATCTAGCGAGTTGGTTACCGGGGAATTCTAACTCCTACAGTGGCCGATGCGCGATATTTGCCGACTCGGTTTATCGTTCTGTTATGCCAACAGAGCTCGAAGCCACCTTTGCCTCACTTGTAGGCAAAAGGGTCAGCATCCGGCTGCACGATCCAGAAGGCGGATTTCGAGACATCGTCGGCTACCTGGAGTCAGAATGCACCCTGCGAAATCGTCATGGCAAATTAATCGAATTTGCACATGACCAAATCTTTATCTGGCGTGAGGTTATAGAGCGATCATGAAGTTATACGACACCCAATCGCGACTCCTAAAAGAGACCGCCAGTGCAAATGGCAATCTTGCAATGTATTGCTGCGGGCCTACCGTCTATCGCGATGCGCATGTTGGCAATCTACGAACCTTTATGTTGGCAGATTTGATTTCAAGAGTTGTTGCTTTAAGCGGAGTGAAAGTTACATTGATTCAAAACATCACTGATGTTGGACATATGTCAGAAGACTTTGCAGAAGATGACAAAATTTTGTCTCAGGCGACGTTAGAAAAAGTGAGCCCACTTGAAATTGCCCGCAAATATGAAGAGAAATTTCACCATGATTTAGCTCTTTTAAATATTGCTATAGCCGATGCCTATCCCCGTGCAAGCGAAACGATCGATTTAATGCAAACGATGATTGCTGAATTAATTAGTAAAGGATTTGCATACATAGGCGATGATAAATCTGTTTACTTTGATGCGCAGAAATTTGCCGGTTACGGTGAGATAAGTGGTAACAAACTTGATTCACTTAAACCTGGACATAGATACGAATACCACAATGATGGTGCTAAAAAATTCCACGCTGACTGGGCATTATGGAAAGCAGCTGGGGAACGTAGCGAAATGATTTGGGATTCACCCTGGGGTCCAGGCTTTCCTGGTTGGCACATTGAATGTTCTGCAATGTCTATGAAGATGTTGAATCAACATGTGGATGTGCATGTTGGTGGAATTGATCTACGTTTTCCTCATCATGAAAATGAGCGCGCACAATCCAACGCAGTTATTGGGCGTGAAGCTGTAGATCTGTGGGTCCATGGAGAGCACCTGCTATTTGAAGGCAAAAAGATGTCGAAAAGTAGTGGAAACGTCGTTCTAGTCAGCGACATCATGGCCCGTGGGATTGATCCATTAGCCCTGAGATTATGTTTCCTAGAAAATCGCTATAGATCTCAAATGGATCTGACATGGAACTCCATTAATGCAGCAGATGAAACCTTGAAGCGTTGGCGAAGCAAAATGGCCACTTGGGGGCAATCAACTGATATCTCTACTGATCCTGAGATTGAAACAGCTTTTAATAATGATCTTGACACTCCAAAGGTCATTATTCGTTTACGAGAAATCGAAAAAAGTAATCTGGAAGATAAGCGCGCAATATTTTTATATGCCGATCAAGTTCTTGGCTTAGATCTAGATCGACCTGTGGTGGCACGTGAGCTAACTGATCAGATGAAAAAACTTCTTGATGAACGCGTCAAAGCACGCAGCGAGAAACGTTGGGCAGATAGTGATGTATTGCGAGTTCAATTAGAAGAACTTGGATTACAGATTAAAGACACTGCCGAGGGGCAAATCTGGAGTTAAAGCGGAGTTAATATCGCAATTACAACTGCGATGAATCCAAAGTTAATGAGAGAAATTCCGATGGAATCTCCTTGAATCAAATACTCTTCATTAACTCCAGGAAATCCTGCACGCAAAATTACAAATCCCCAAGCTGCAGCTGCAATGAACCTATAAATCCGTTTTCCCCACATGCGCCCTGCTGCCCAAACACCAATGCAGGTGGCTGCAATAGACAGTATCAACCCAACTGGAGGAAGGAAGCTGTAAATAAAGACAGAGCTTGCACCAAGTGCCAAACCCAAGAGAAGTGAAAGTAAATAACGCATTACAGAACGACACCTGACGTTAAATCTATTTCGCGTCCAGCCGAATCAAAGGGTGCACTCTTTGTGCCTTTCACAAGGGTGTAGTACTCATCGCCCCAAATCTGCATTCCAAGATTATTCGAAAGAGCAAAGAATGGGCCATCTAAGGCGATTTGAGTTTCATGTGCTTTCATAGCCGCCATCTTCAAATCAACATAAGCAGAACCATCAATCAAAGTGGTTACAAACTCATCATCTTTGGCAAATGGAACATCATCAATACTTTCTGCACCAAAGAAATCTGAACCAATTTCCTTCATCTTCTCCATGCCTTGAGCGATGACTGACTTAGGAATTGTGTTCCAATAAATCTTTTGGATCTGCCATGTTGATATTTCAGAGGCGCGCATTGCAACTCTGTGTGCCTGAATGTGATCAGGGTGGCCGTACCCACCAATTTCATCATATGTAATCAAGATGTGTGGCTTTACTTCTTCAATAATATCCACAAGAATTTTTGCAGCAGTATCTAGATCTGCTTGCCAAAAAACATCGGGGCGATTATTTGGTTCTGTGCCCATCATGCCGCTATCTCTAAACTTTGTAGACGGTGCTCCAAGGAATCGATAATCAGAAATTCCAAGCGACTTCATGGCAAGTGCGAGTTCTGTTTCGCGATGAGATCCCAGCAAATCTTGTTCCGTACTAGCTAGATGCGAGAGTCCAGGAACTAATACTTCGCCCTCTTCGCCTCGTGTGCAGGTCACAAGCGTTACTTGAGCCCCACGATCGGCATAAAGTGCCATGGTTGCTCCATTGTTGATGGTTTCATCATCAGGATGTGCATGTACGAGCAGGATGCGAATACCTTCATAGGGGCGGTTCATGATTGGTAATTCTGCCGTACGATTACTCCAATGAGTAACGTAGACACAACCAACAAGGCGCGTTTGCCTCGCGATGAGCGCCGATCATTGTTGCTTTCAGCAGCCCTAGAAGTATTCACCGCTGCTGGCTACCACTCTGCTGCAATGGATGAAATTGCAGATCGTGCAAATGTTTCAAAGCCAGTTTTGTACCAGCACTTCCCATCAAAACTCGATTTATACCTGGCAGTTCTAGATTTGCACATCGATTCTTTGGTCTTTGAAATTCAAAAGGCAATTGCTTCGACTCCAGCTAACAAAGATCGAGTCCATGCAACTGTTGATGCCTATTTTGCGTTCATTGAAAAGGAAGGCGAGGCATTTCGCCTGCTTTTTGAAAGTGATATGAGCGTTGAACCACAAGTTCGCGAACGTCTTAACCGTATGACTTATGACTGTGCAGCTGCAGCAAGTGCTGTGATTGCTCTTGATACTGGCCTACCAAAAGAGGCATCAATGCTTTTGGGTGTTGGAATGATTGGTTATGCGCAAGTAACTGCTCGTCACTGGCTCGAACGAGATAGCAAGTTGAGTCGACAAGAGGCTGTGGAACTAGTTCACAACCTAATGTGGCGAGGCATTTCAGGTTTCCCGCGCAATTAATCCGATAGGAACAAATTTATATGTCACCAACATTTGCCGAACTGCCCCTGCGCAGCCAAACAATTGAAGCACTTCACGCCCATGGCTTTATCGCACCATTTGCCATTCAAGAAATGGTTCTGCCAATCGCACTTGCTGATGGCGATGTAATCGGACAAGCAAAGACAGGTACAGGTAAGACTCTTGCATTTGGTATTCCTGTTATTGAACGTGTTATTGCTCCTCACGATCCCGAGTGGGCAGATTTTGCCAACAAAGGAATGCCACAGGTTTTAATCGTTGTTCCCACCCGCGAACTATGTACACAGGTGACTCGCGACATTGAAGAACTTGCATCTAATCGTGGAATTCGCACACTCGCCGTTTATGGTGGCCGAGCCTTTGAGCCACAAATTGAAGCGCTGCACGCTGGAGTAGAAATTGTTGTGGGCACACCAGGACGACTTCTCGATTTATCGCGCCAAGGACAACTAAAACTTAAAGAGGTTTCTCGTTTAGTACTTGATGAAGCAGATGAAATGCTAGATCTTGGCTTCTTGCCAGATGTTGAAAAGTTACTTTCCAGCACACCAAATCGCGCTCAAACCATGTTGTTCTCGGCAACAATGCCTGGAGACATCATTGCCCTAGCTCGCCGCTTTATGAACCAACCAATTCATATTCGCACACAGGACAGTGAAGATGAGGGTGCTGTTGTTACTCGCATTAAGCAACATGTTTTGCGTGCTCATGCAATGGATAAAATTGAAATGCTTGCACGAATCTTGCAAGCAGATGGTCGTGGACCAACTATGGTTTTCTGTCGCACAAAGCGCACAGCACAAAAGACCGCTGAAGATTTGATGGAACGTGGCTTCAAGGCATCGCCAATTCATGGCGATCTGGGCCAAAGTGCACGCGAAAAAGCTTTGAGTGATTTCAAGGCAGGAAAATCAGATGTCTTGGTTGCAACTGATGTTGCAGCTCGCGGTATTGATATCGATGGCATCACACACGTAATCAATTACCAATGTCCTGAAGATGAAAAGACTTATGTGCACCGCATTGGACGCACAGCTCGCGCAGGTGCTCACGGTATCGCTGTGACATTTGTTGACTGGGATGAACTTGCACGTTGGAAGATGATCAATCAGGTTCTAGAGCTTGGTTTGGCCGAACCTGAAGAGACGTATTCATCCTCAGAACACCTCTATGAGATGCTCAATATTCCAGCTGGATCAACAGGGCGACTTGTGAAGGCAAAGACTGTGGCAAAAGTTGAATCCAAAGAAGCTCGAGCACCACGTGCTAAGCAAGAGGCAGCACCAGTACGCACAGAGCGCACCGAGCGCACACGTACCCGCACAAAGAAGTTTAAAGAGAGCTAAGCAGCTACAAACACGCGGATTGCATCAACAAGCATCTGCACTGCAATAGCTGCAAGCAATAAACCTGCAATACGGGCAACCAGAGTCACGCCCGATTCCTTGATGACACTTAAAATAGTTGTTGAGGCCATTAAGGCTGCTGCGATTGCGATGTGGACTGCAATAACTGCTGCTACTAAGCCAAGTGCCATGCTGGTTGTATCTACTTGCTGCACGAAAATCATCGTTGCAACGATTGCGCCAGGCCCAGCCAAAAGTGGTGTGCCCAAGGGAACCAATGCAATATTTGAATCTCCATCATCGCCATGCTTTTTGGCATTTCCAGTCAAAAGCTCTAGTGCAACTAGCAATAGCAATAGTGCCCCTGCAGCCTGTAATGCTTCCATAGAGATATTTAGATAATTCAAAATCGCTCGACCAAAGAGCGCAAATATTGAGATCACAAGTAGTGAAACACCTGCTGCTTGAATTGCCAGAATGCGACGAACTCGAGGTGACTTATCTGCAACTAAACCTAAGAAAATGGGAGTTGCACCAGGTGGATCCATGATCACAAATAGCGTGACAAAAGATTGGACCGCAAAAGTTACTGCGCTAATGTCTTTCATGCATTAACCACCCTTCGTGCATCTGCTTGTGACTCTAACTTCTCCCATTGTTCCCTACTTGTGTGGTTTTCTGCTAATTGATTCATTTTTCCAGTGCCGTGATAATCACTACTTCCGGTGACTACTAGATCTAACTCTCGAGCAATAACA
>DAIMGQ010000017.1:2922-19030 GCA_036723815.1 Candidatus Planktophila sp. | reverse complement strand
GTACCAGCCTTCAAATTTGCACGGAAAATATCTCCCGTAGAAATATGTGGAATTGAAAAGTGCGCTGCAAGGAATTGTGCTTGTGTTCCCTTACCGGCACCTGGTGGACCTACCAGGACAAGGCGCATTTACTTAAGGAATCCCTCGTATGAGCGCTGCTGTAGCTGTGACTCGATCTGCTTTGCAGTATCTAGACCAACACCAACAACGATCAAGATCGCTGTTCCACCAAATGGGAAGTTCTGTGTTGCCCCAAAGAGAACAAGTGCACCAATTGGAATTACTGCAACTAATGCAAGGTACATAGAACCTGGAGCTGTGATGCGTGAGAGAACATACTGAAGGTATTCAGATGTTGGCTTTCCAGCACGAATACCAGGTACGAAACCACCGTACTTCTTCATGTTATCTGCAACCTCATCTGGGTTGAAGGTAATTGCAACATAGAAGTAGGTGAAGAAAATAATAAGTGCTGCGTATGTCACGATGTAAATTGGGTGATCGCCCTTAACAAAGTTACGACTAATCCATACTGCCCATCCTGCTTGGCTATTTGTGAAGTTCACAATAAGCGAAGGAATATAGAGCAATGATGATGCGAAAATTACTGGGATAACACCAGCCTGGTTTACCTTGATTGGAATATAAGTACTTGTTCCACCATAAGCCTGACGTCCCACCATGCGCTTTGCATACTGCACAGGAATACGTCGTTGTGCTTGCTCAACAAAGACAACTGCTGCAACCACCAAAATACCTACAGCCAAAACAAAGAGGAATGCGAACAATCCCTTTTGTAGCTTGATTGACCACAACTGGCTTGGGAAGCCTGCTGCAATAGATGTAAAGATCAAGATTGACATACCGTTACCAACACCGCGATCAGTGATCAATTCACCGAGCCACATAACTACTGATGTTCCAGCAGTCATTACAACGATCATTGTGATGATGCGCTGCCATGATGTGTCAGGGATGATTGCAAGAGAACATCCTGAAATCAAACGACCTGGTGTGCGAGCAACTGCGATCAAACCTGTTGACTGCAAGACTGCTAAACCAATTGTTAAGTAACGTGTGTACTGAGTCAGCTTTGCAGTTCCTGATTGACCCTCTTTTTTCAACGCTTCAAAGCGAGGAATCACAACTGTCAAAAGCTGCACAATGATTGATGCGGTGATGTAAGGCATGATTCCTAAAGCAAAGACAGAGAGCTGAATTAATGCCCCGCCGCTAAACAAGTTAATCAAGCCAAACAAGCCACCAGTTTGCGCAGTTGCCAAACACTCTTTTACGTTTGCATAAGAAACACCTGGCGTAGGAACGACAGAACCAAAACGGAATAAAGCCATGATTGAGAGAGTGAAGAAGATCTTCTTACGAAGCTCCGGTGTCTTAAAGGCCATACCAAATGCTGAAAGCATTGATCTTCTCCTCTTTCCCTATCGAGTACTAAATATTAAAGAACGTTGGTCTTGCCGCCTGCTGCAGTGATCTTGTCTACAGCAGATGATGAGAATGCGTGTGCAGTAACACTCACCTTCACATCAATATCGCCATTTCCAAGCACCTTTACAGGCAAACTGTCGCGAACAGCACCCTTTGCAATCAAATCTGCAACAGTTACATCGCCACCCTTAGGGAATAGCGCGTTAATTGTTGAAACATTGACAGCCTGGTACTCAATGCGAGCTGGGTTCTTGAAACCACGTAGCTTTGGCAAGCGCATTACGAGAGGTAGCTGACCACCTTCGAAACCTGGACGTACTGTGTTACGAGCACGTGTTCCCTTACCACCGCGACCTGCGGTCTTACCCTTTGATGCTTCACCGCGACCCTTACGAGTTTTAGCTTTCTTAGCACCTGGAGCTGGACGAAGATGATGAAGTTTTAAAGTCATCTTTATTCGACCTCCTCAACCTTGATTAGGTGGCGAACGGCGTACACCATGCCACGAATTTCTGGACGATCTTCTTTAACAACAACATCGTTGATGCGCTTTAGGCCCAATGAACGAAGTGTGTCGCGCTGCTCAGGCTTGTTTCCAACCTTCGAGCGAATCTGAGTTACTTTTAAACGTGGCATTAGGCACCTACCGTGATCTGTGAAGCGCGGATAATTGCTGCAGGTGCAACATCTTCTAATGGACGACCACGTCGCGCAGCAATTTGTGCTGGGCTTTCAAGCATCTTCAATGCAGCAACGGTTGCGTGAACCATGTTGATTGCATTGTTAGATCCAAGTGACTTAGTCAAAACATCTGTGATGCCTGCACACTCGAGTACTGCACGCACTGGACCACCGGCAATAACTCCGGTACCTGGGCTAGCTGGACGTAGTAGAACTACACCTGCTGCAGTTTCACCTTGTACTGGGTGAGGAACTGTTCCTTGAACACGTGGAACTGTGAAGAATGACTTCTTCGCTTCTTCCACTGCCTTAGCAATCGCTGCTGGAACTTCCTTAGACTTTCCGTAACCAATACCGACCTGACCGTTACCGTCTCCGACAACAACGAGGGCAGTGAATGAGAAACGACGTCCACCCTTTACAACTTTAGATACGCGGTTGATGAACACAACGCGCTCCATGAATGGGTTCTTTTCTTTTTCGCGATCATCACGACGTTCGCGACGCTCTGGGCGTCCCTTGCCGCGATCATTGCTAGCAGTTGTTGGTGCTGCAGTTGGATTAGCAGACATTAGAACTCCAATCCGTTCTCTCGTGCACTGTCAGCAACAGCTGCAATACGACCGTGGTACTTATTACCTGCGCGGTCAAAGACAACAGTTGTAACTCCAGCAGCCTTGGCACGTGATGCAATTAATGCACCAATAGCCTTTGACTTTGCAGTCTTGTCGCCTTTATCAGCACGAAGATCAGTTTCCATTGTGGATGCGAAGGCAAGAGTCTTGCCTTGTGAGTCATCAATAACTTGTACGAACAAGTGACGAGATGAGCGTGAAACGACTAAACGTGGACGTGATGCTGTTCCAGCGACCTTCTTGCGGACGCGGAATGCACGACGGGCACGGGCGTTTGTTGCCGAACCTTTGCGGACCTTTACACCAATAGCCATTACTTCTTACCTGTCTTTCCTTGCTTACGGCGAACAACTTCACCTGAGAGACGCAAGCCCTTGCCCTTGTATGGATCGGCCTTACGAAGCTTCTTTACCTTTGCAGCAACTTCGCCAACCAACTGCTTATCAATTCCAGAAATATGGAACTTTGTTGGTGACTCAACCTTGAAGGTAATTCCTTCAGGTGCTGGGAATTGGATGTTGTGGCTGTATCCAAGCTGGAACTCTAGGTCCTTGCCCTTTTCAGCTACACGGTAACCAACACCGACGATTTCAATAGTTAATGTGTAACCGTTAGTTACGCCTTCAACCATGTTCGCAACAAGTGTGCGAGATAGACCATGAAGTGAACGTGTTACACGCTCTTCATTGGGACGAGCAACGGTGATGACACCGGCTTCTTGTGAAACTTGAATTGGCTCAGCAACGTTAAGTGAAAGAGTTCCCTTAGGACCCTTAACAGCAACGTGCTGTCCCGCGATTGTGATTTCAACGCCGCTTGGAACGGCGATAGGCATGCGACCAATACGTGACATTAGATGATCACCATACGTAGGCGAGAACTTCTCCGCCTACGCCCTGCTTGTTGGCTTGCTTATCAGTAAGCAATCCAGATGAAGTTGAAATAATCGCAACGCCTAGTCCACCAAGTACTTTTGGAAGAGCTGTTGACTTTGCGTAAACGCGAAGTCCTGGCTTGCTTACGCGACGCAAACCAGCGATTGAACGCTCACGGTTTGCACCAAACTTAAGGTCAAGAACAAGGTTCTTGCCTACTCCATTTTCTGCATCTTCAACGCGATATCCAGCGATGTAACCTTCTTGCTGAAGGATCGCTGCGATACGTGCTTTAACCGATGATGACGGCATTGAAACCGAATCATGGTAAGCAGAGTTCGCGTTGCGCAGACGAGTCAACATGTCTGCGATCGGATCTGTCATTGTCATACGTGGCCTCGTGGCCTTTCTCGAACTGGTTTCTTTGTATAGACCTTGTTCGTTGTAGTTAGTTGGATAGAACGATTACCAAGATGCCTTGGTGATACCAGGTAGCTCACCACGGTGAGCCATTTCACGGAAACAAACACGGCATAGACCAAACTTCTGATAAACAGAGTGTGGACGACCGCAACGTTGGCAACGTGTGTAGCCGCGAACCTTGAACTTAGGCTTGCGAGCTGCTTTTACCTTGAGCGATGTTTTTGCCATTGCTTATGCCTCCTTGAATGGAAAGCCGAGCGCCTTAAGAAGAGCGCGACCTTCAACATCATTTTTTGCTGTAGTAACAAAAGTGATATCCATACCGCGCGGACGATCAACCTTGTCTTGTTCGATTTCCGGGAAAACTACCTGCTCAGTTAAACCGAATGTGTAGTTTCCATGTCCATCAAACTGCTTTGGTGATAAACCACGGAAGTCGCGGATACGAGGTAGTGAGATTGACAGCAAACGATCTGCAAACTCCCACATACGATCTCCACGCAATGTTACGTGTGCACCAATTGGCTGACCTTCACGAAGCTTGAACTGCGCAATTGACTTGCGAGCCTTAGTTACCTGAGGCTTCTGGCCAGTGATTGTTGTTAGATCGCGGATTGCGCCTTCGATCAACTTTGAATCACGTGCTGCATCGCCAACACCCATGTTCACAATCACCTTTACAAGTGTTGGAACCATCATTGGGTTCTTGAATCCAAATTCGCTCTTTAGTGCAGGAGCAATATCGCTCTTGTACTTAGCTTTTAGACGTACATCTACCTTTGTTGACATTAGATGTCCTTTCCGGTGCGACGTGAGATGCGAACATTCTTGCCCTCTTCGTTTTTACGAACACCAAGGCGTGAAGCCTTGCCATCGCTATCAACGACCATGACATTTGAAATGTGAAGTGATGCTTCAACAGTGATGATGCCGCCGACCTTTACGCCGCGCTCACCAGTTGACTCCTTTGTATGACGCTTCTGACGATTAACGCCTTCGACAGTAATACGGTTGTTATCAACTGACAGTACCTTTCCTGTTGTTCCGCGATCTTTACCCGCGATAACAAGAACGGTGTCATCCTTCTTAATCTTTGCCATTATTAGAGCACCTCCGGAGCTAGCGAGATAATCTTCATAAACTTCTTATCGCGAAGTTCACGTGCAACTGGTCCGAAGATACGGGTTCCACGTGGCTCGCCATCAGCCTTCAAGATCACTGCGGCATTTTCATCAAACTTGATGTAGGAACCGTCTGGACGACGACGTTCCTTAACTGTACGAACGATGACAGCCTTAACGACTTCACCCTTCTTAACCTGTCCGCCAGGAATTGCATCCTTAACAGAACAAACGATGATGTCTCCGATACCGGCATAGCGGCGCTTGGATCCACCGAGCACGCGAATACAAAGAAGCTCTTTAGCTCCTGTGTTATCCGCAACGCGTAGGCGCGATTCTTGTTGAATCATTAGTTATCCACCAGACCCTTACTTTGCCTTCTCGAGAATCTCGACCAAACGCCAGCGCTTTGTTGCTGACAATGGACGAGTTTCCATGATGAGTACACGATCGCCCATGCCGGCAGTGTTCTGCTCGTCATGTGCTTTTAACTTGCTTGAGCGAGACATAACCTTTGAGTACATACCGTGCTTCACACGATTTGAAACCTCAACGGTGATGGTCTTATCCATCTTGTCGCTTATAACAATTCCTTCACGGACCTTACGGTCGCTGCGACCTGCAGTTTCTGTAGTCATTACGCAGCTCCTCCGATTCCTAGTTCGCGTTCGCGAATGATTGTGTAAACGCGTGCGATCTCTTTGCGCACTGCGCTTAGACGACCGTGACTTTCCAACTGTCCTGTTGCTGCTTGGAAACGTAGGTTGAAGAGTTCTTCCTTCAACTCGCGCACCTTGCTAGTCAAATCATCTGCTGACAATTGGCGTAGCTCTTCATTAGTTGTAGTAGCCACTTATGCCTCCTCACGCTTTACGACACGACACTTCATTGGCAGCTTGTGCATTGCAAGACGCATAGCTTCAACTGCAACTTCCTCTGTTACGCCAGAGATCTCGAACATAACGCGACCTGGCTTGACGTTTGCAATCCACCATTCAGGTGAACCCTTACCGGAACCCATACGAGTTTCAGCAGGCTTCTTTGTGATTGGACGGTCTGGATAAATATTGATCCATACCTTTCCACCACGCTTGATCGAACGTGTCATAGCAATACGTGCTGCTTCAATCTGACGGTTCGTTACATAAGCAGGTGCAAGAGCTTGAATACCGTAATCACCAAATGCAACTTGTGATCCACCCTTTGTTGCGCCCTTACGGGATGGGTGGTGTTGCTTGCGGTGCTTAACGCGACGTGGAATTAACATTAGTTAGATGCTCCTTCCGCAGTTGCAGTAGGTGTTCCCTGAGAAACAGTTACTTCTGCACGTGGTGCACGTGGTGTGCGAGGTCCGCGGCGTTCTGGCTTTGGAGCACGTGCTTCAGCAAGTGCCTTTTCAGCACGCTCTGTACGTGAACCAATAACTTCGCCCTTGTAGATCCAGACCTTTACACCCAAGCGACCGAATGTTGTATGTGCCTCAAAGAAGCCATAATCAATATCAGCACGAAGTGTGTGTAGAGGAACGCGACCTTCACGGTAGAACTCAGAACGTGACATTTCTGCGCCACCTAGACGACCACCACACTGAACACGAATGCCCTGTGCTCCTGCCTTCATCGCTGACTGCATTGACTTCTTCATTGCGCGACGGAATGAAACACGAGCAGCTAGCTGCTCTGCAATTCCTTGTGCAACAAGTTGTGCGTCAATCTCTGGGTTCTTAACCTCAAGAATATTTAGCTGTACTTGCTTGCCTGTTAGCTTCTCTAAACGCTGACGAAGGATGTCTGCTTCTTGACCACGACGGCCAATAACAATTCCTGGACGAGCAGTGAATAGATCGATGCGAACGCGATCACGTGTGCGCTCGATTTCAATTCGAGAAACACCTGCGCGCTCCATACCCTTATTCATCAAGCGACGGATTTCGACATCTTCCTTGACGTAATCCTTGTATAGCTTGTCTGCGTACCAACGTGATTTGAATTCAGTTGTAATTCCGAGACGGAAGCCGTGTGGGTTTACTTTTTGACCCATTACTTGGTCGCTCCCTTCTTGTTCATAGTCTTGCTAGCGGCTTTTACATCGCTAACTGCAACTGAGATGTGAGATGAACGCTTCAAGATACGGAAACCGCGACCCTGTGCACGTGGACGGAAACGCTTCATTGTGCGGCCCTCATCTACTAGTGCCTCAACAACCCAGAGCTCTGAAGCATCACGGATTGCTGGGTTCTTAGCCTTCGCATTTGCAACTGCAGAGTTAAGAAGTGTGAACACATCTTGTCCTGCAGCCTGTGGTGCGAACTTCAAAATGTTGAGTGCTTCATCAGCACGTTGTCCACGGATAAGGTCGACGATACGACGAGCCTTCTGTGGTGTGTGACGGATGTCGCGCAATACTGCGCGAGCGATCAATGAGTTTTCTTGTGTGTTAGCCACGAGCTGCCTTTCGATCGTCGCCCTTAACGTGACCACGGAAGGTACGTGTTGGGGAGAATTCACCTAGCTTGTGTCCAACCATTGCATCAGTTACGAAAACCGGAATGTGCTTACGGCCATCGTGTACTGCAATGGTGTGTCCGATCATTGAAGGAATGATCATTGAGCGGCGTGACCAGGTCTTGATCACGTTCTTTGTGTTGGCATCGTTTTGTGCATCTACCTTCTTCTGTAGATGTCCATCAACGAATGGACCCTTCTTGAGACTTCTTGGCATGAGGGCTCCTACCTACCGCTTCTTATTCGACTTGCGACGACGGACGATCATTGAATCTGATGCTTTCTTCTTACGAGTGCGGCCTTCAGGCTTACCCCATGGAGTCACTGGGTGACGTCCACCAGAAGTTTTACCTTCACCACCACCGTGTGGGTGATCTACTGGGTTCATAACAACACCACGTGTTGTTGGGCGAATACCTAACCAACGCTTACGACCAGCTTTTCCGTAGTTGATATTTCCCTGCTCTGCGTTTCCAACTTCACCAACAGTTGCGCGGCAACGAACATCAACGTTACGAATTTCGCCAGATGGCATACGTAGTTGTGCATAAGGACCATCCTTTGCAACCAACTGAACTGATGCACCAGCTGAACGAGCAATCTTTGCTCCTCCACCTGGACGAAGTTCAATTGCGTGCACAGTTGTTCCCACTGGAATATTACGAAGTGGCAAGTTATTGCCAGGCTTGATATCGGCCTTTGGACCGTTTTCAATCATTGCGCCTTGAACTAACTTGTCTGGTGCAATGATGTAACGCTTTTCTCCATCTGCGTAGTGCAGAAGAGCAATGCGAGCAGTGCGGTTTGGGTCGTACTCAATGTGAGCAACCTTTGCCGGAATGCCATCTTTGTCATTGCGAACAAAATCGATGAGACGGTAGGCACGCTTGTGTCCGCCACCTTGGTGACGAATAGTGATGCGACCTTGGTTGTTACGTCCACCCTTTGAGTGAATTGGACGAACAAGTGACTTTTCAGGAGTCGAGCGAGTGATTTCAGCGAAATCAGGAACGCTTGCGCCGCGTTGACCAGGGGTCGTTGGCTTTAATTTACGAAGTGCCATGATGATCCTTTTCTTTTCCAGGTCCAGTTCCGCTTAGGAAACCGGTCCTCCGAAAATGTCGATGCGGTCGCCAGCTGCAACTTGAACAATCGCGCGCTTGGTGTCTTTACGCTTTCCATCACCAAAACGAGTCTTCTTGTTCTTGCCCTGACGGTTCATTGTGTTAACGCTTACTACCTTCACGCCGAATACCTTTTCAACAGCGATCTTGATCTCTGTCTTATTAGCATCTGGTGCAACGATGAATGTGTACTTGTTCTCGTCAAGCAACCCGTAGCTCTTTTCAGAGACAACTGGTGCAACTAGAACGTCGCGGTAATCTTTCATGCGCTGACCTCACTTTCACGTGCAACTGAAGTTGTGCTCTTGCCCTTTGAAGGAGCCTTGAGGAAATCTTTGATCGCAGCTTCTGAGAAAACAACGTCATCGCTCTTGAGGATGTCATATGCATTCAACTGATCTGGAACAAGAAGGTGCATGTCATCAGCGTTACGAAGTGAACGCCATGCAAGATCCTCAGTACGTGAGACCACTACAAGAAGATTCTTGCGATCACTGAACTGACGAACTGCTGCAATTGCTGTCTTCGTTGAAGCTGTCGTTGCGATTGAATCCAACACGTGAATACGATCGTTGCGCTGGCGGTCTGAAAGAACTCCGCGAAGGGCTGCAGCAATCATCTTCTTTGGTGTGCGTTGGAAGTAAGAACGTGGGCGAACAGCGTGTGCTGCACCTCCACCGCGTTGCAACGGAGCACGGATAGAACCCTGACGGGCACGACCTGTTCCCTTTTGCTTGAACGGCTTCTTACCTGAACCAGAAGTTTCTCCACGGTTCTTTGCCTTTTGTGTTCCCTGGCGAGCAGCTGCTAGTTGAGCAGTTACTACCTGGTGAATTAAAGGAATATTTGTTTGAACATCGAAGATCTCTGTTGGTAGATCTACTGATCCAACCTTCTTACCTTCTGCGTTCTTTACTTCAACAGTAAGCGCCATGATTAGTTGCCAGCCTTTCCTGCTGTTTCATAGATCGCGTGCTTAGCTGCAGAGCGGATGAAAACAAGCTGTCCGTCTGGGCCAGGAACTGATCCCTTGATAAGAAGTAAGTTGCGGTCTGCATCAACAGAGTGCACAACAAGGTTTTGAGTTGTAACGCGAACGCCACCCATAACACCTGACATGCGCATACCCTTGAAAACACGACCTGGTGTTGAACATGCACCGATTGAACCTGGCATACGGTGCTTACGATCAACACCGTGAGATGAACCAAGACCACCGAAACCGTGGCGCTTCATAACACCAGCAGTTCCTTTACCTGTGCTTGTTCCCGTTGCATCAACTAATTCGCCAGCTGCGAAAACTGATGCACCAAGTTCTTGTCCAACTGTGTAGTTAGTTGTATCAAGTGTGCGAAGTTCTGCTACTGAACGGCGTGGTGTAACACCAGCCTTTGCGAAGTGGCCTGCAAGTGGCTTTGTAATCTTCTTTGGGTCGATTGCGCCGAACGCGATCTGAACAGCTGAGTAACCATCTTTCTCAGGTGTGCGGATCTGTGTCACAACACATGGACCTGCTTCAACAACGGTTACTGGAACCATCTTGTTGTTAGCATCAAAAACTTGGGTCATACCAAGCTTCTTACCGAGGACGCCCTTGATGGACGATCCAGCTGCTTGAGTTGTAAAAGTCATTGTTGTCGTCCTTTCCTTAGAGCTTAATCTCGATGTCGACGCCGGCTGGCAAGTCAAGACGCATCAATGAATCAACAGTCTTAGGTGTTGGGTCGATGATGTCGATTAGGCGCTTATGTGTGCGCATCTCGAAATGTTCGCGGCTGTCCTTATATTTGTGAGGAGAGCGAATAACACAGTAAGTGTTCTTCTCTGTTGGTAGCGGCACTGGACCCGCGACCGTCGCACCAGTGCGCTCAACAGTTTCAACGATTTTCTTCGCTGAACTATCAATCACCTCATGGTCGTAGGCCTTGAGTCGAATGCGGATCTTTTGTCCCGCCATGTCGTTCTCCTTCTTTTTTATACTTCGTTTAAATTTAGTTTTCAAACTTTTGTTATTACCCGGCGGTTTTTACGCCGCCGGGCTCAAACATTTAATTCTGTGGAGCTATTACTTCTTAATCTTTGTAACGCGACCAGCACCTACTGTGCGGCCACCTTCACGGATTGCGAAGCGAAGTCCTTCTTCCATTGCGATTGGCTGAATTAGCGTTACTGCCATTTCAGTGTTATCGCCAGGCATAACCATTTCTGTACCTGCTGGAAGTGTTACAACACCAGTTACGTCAGTTGTACGGAAGTAGAACTGTGGACGGTAGTTGTTAAAGAATGGTGTGTGACGTCCGCCTTCATCCTTTGAAAGGATGTATGCAGATGCATCAAACTCTGTGTGAGGTGTGATTGAACCAGGCTTGCAAACAACCTGACCACGCTCAACATCTTCACGCTTTAGACCACGTAGTAGAAGTCCAACGTTCTCGCCAGCCTGACCTTCGTCAAGAAGCTTACGGAACATTTCAACACCTGTAACAGTTGTCTTCTGTGCTTCTGTGCGGATTCCAACGATTTCAACTTCTTCGTTAACCTTTACGATTCCGCGCTCAATACGACCAGTGATAACTGTTCCACGACCTGTGATTGTGAAAACGTCTTCTACTGGCATAAGGAATGGCTTATCAACTTCGCGTGCTGGCTGTGGAATAAATGCATCTACTGCATCCATTAGCTCCATCAACTTGTCAGCCCACTTCTGGTCACCCTCAAGTGCCTTTAGTGCTGAGATGCGAACGATTGGAGTGTCATCGCCTGGGAACTCGTACTTAGATAGAAGTTCACGAACTTCCATTTCAACTAGTTCTAGAATTTCTTCATCGTCAACCATGTCTGACTTGTTAAGAGCCACAACGATTGATGGAACGCCAACCTGACGAGCAAGTAGTACGTGCTCCTTAGTCTGTGGCATTGGACCGTCTGTAGCTGCAACAACGAGGATTGCTCCGTCCATCTGTGCAGCACCAGTGATCATGTTCTTGATGTAGTCAGCGTGACCTGGGCAGTCAACGTGTGCGTAGTGACGCTTCTCTGTCTGGTACTCGATGTGAGCGATAGAGATTGTGATACCGCGTTGACGCTCTTCAGGAGCCTTATCGATATCTGAGAATGCTGTAGCAGCATTCAGTGTTGGGAATTTGTCATGCAAAACTTTTGAGATCGCTGCAGTAAGAGTGGTCTTTCCATGGTCAATGTGACCGATGGTTCCAATGTTTACGTGCGGCTTTGTGCGCTCGAACTTGGCCTTTGCCATTTTGGTTCCTCTTTCGTTTACTAGTGCTTAGTTATTAGGGGTTGTGCTTTTTAGTGCTAGGGATTTATTCGCCGCGAACCTTCGCAATGATTTCTTTCGCTACGTTGCCAGGTACTTCGGCATACGAATCGAATTCCATTGAGTAGCTTGCGCGACCTTGAGTTCTGGAGCGGAGATCGCCGACATAGCCGAACATCTCTGACAACGGAACTAGCGCCCTAACAACGCGGGCACCTGACCGCTCGTCCATGGCCTGAATTTGACCACGACGACTGTTGAGATCGCCGATGACATCACCCATGAAGTCTTCAGGGGTAACAACTTCGACCTTCATTACTGGTTCAAGAATTGCAGGATCAGCAAGCTTTGAGGCTTCCTTGAACGCTGCGATACCAGCCACCTTGAAAGCGAGCTCCGATGAGTCAACATCGTGATACGCGCCGTCAAGAAGAGTTACTCGTACATCAGTTAATGGGTAACCAGCAAGAGGACCTGAGGTCATTGCTTCTTGGCAACCCTGATCTACTGAAGGGATGTACTCGCGTGGAACGCGACCTCCAGTGATCTTGTTTACGAATTCATATCCGCCTTCAACCGCGCCAGTTGGAAGTGGCTCGATTGCAATCTGAATCTTTGCGAACTGTCCAGAACCACCAGTCTGCTTCTTGTGTGTGTAGTCGTGACGAGCAACAGCCTTGCGAAGTGTTTCGCGGTAAGCAACCTGAGGCTTACCAACGTTTGCTTCAACCTTGAACTCGCGACGCATACGGTCAACAAGAATTTCAAGGTGAAGTTCACCCATACCAGCGATGATTGTCTGGCCTGTTTCTTCATCAGTCTTAACGTGGAATGTTGGATCTTCTTCAGACAAACGCTGAATCGCAACGCCAAGCTTTTCTTGGTCACCCTTTGTCTTTGGCTCGATAGCAACAGAGATAACTGGTGCTGGGAAGTCCATTGATTCAAGGATTACTGGCTTAGCTGGATCACAGAGAGTCTCACCTGTTGTTGTGTCCTTAAGACCCATAACAGCAACGATCATTCCTGCACCAACATTGTCACGCTCTTCGCGCTTGTTTGCGTGCATCTGGTAAATCTTTCCGATGCGCTCCTTGCGATCCTTAGCTGAGTTCAAGATTGTTGAACCAGTTTCTAGAACGCCTGAGTACACGCGGATGAAAGTAAGTTTTCCAAGGTGTGGATCTGTCATGATCTTGAAAGCAAGAGCTGAGAATGGCTCGTCATTCTTTGGAAGACGCTTGATTTCCTTCTCAGCATCATTCATGTCATGACCAACGATTGCATCAACATCTAGTGGGCTTGGAAGGTAGCGAACAACAGCATCAAGCATTGGCTGAACGCCCTTGTTCTTAAATGCTGAACCAGTTAGAACTGGTGAAAGCTTTGCAGCAAGTGTTGCGCGACGAATACCGGCAATGATTTCTACTTCTGTTAATTCAATTCCTTCTAGGAACTTCTCCATCAACACATCATCATTTTCAGCAAGAGTTTCTAGCATTTCTAGGCGAGCAGCCTTTGCTGCTTCTAGCATGTCAGCTGGAATCTCTTCAACTGTGTAATCTTCACCCTTTTGTGTTTCTCCACGCCAGGTAAGTGCCTTCATCGCGATTAGATCGACAACACCAAGGAAGTCAGACTCTGCACCGATTGGAAGTTGTAGAACTAATGCAACAGCATTTAGGCGATCCTTGATCATGCCAACGCACTTATCAAATGATGCACCTGTACGGTCTAGCTTGTTAACAAAACAAATACGTGGAACTGAGTAACGATCTGCTTGACGCCATACAGTTTCAGATTGTGGCTCAACACCAGCAACACCGTCGAATACAGCAACAGCGCCATCTAGAACACGAAGTGAACGCTCTACTTCAACTGTGAAGTCAACGTGACCAGGTGTATCAATGATGTTGATCAGGTGCTTGTCCCACATACATGTAGTTGCAGCTGAAGTGATCGTGATTCCACGTTCTTGCTCCTGCTCCATCCAGTCCATGGTTGCCGCACCTTCGTGCACTTCACCGATCTTGTAGTTAATACCTGTGTAGAAAAGGATGCGCTCAGTAGTCGTGGTTTTTCCCGCGTCGATGTGAGCCATGATTCCGATGTTGCGAACCGTAGCTAGATCGATCTTCTCTACTGTTGACACTTATATTCCTCTTCTCGTCTTTTCGTAAATTCGTGGATTACCAGCGGTAGTGAGCAAACGCCTTGTTTGCTTCCGCCATTTTGTGGGTGTCTTCGCGACGCTTTACAGCAGCACCAAGGCCGTTGCTTGCATCAATAAGCTCATTCATTAAACGCTCTGCCATTGACTTTTCGCGGCGTGAACGTGAGTAATCAATTAACCAACGTAGGGCCAAAGTTGTTGAACGGCTTGCCTTAACTTCAACTGGCACCTGGTAAGTAGCTCCACCAACACGGCGTGAGCGAACTTCAACAGCTGGCTTGATGTTATCTAGTGCGCGCTTCAAAGTGATCAGTGGATCAACCTGAGTCTTAGCGCGAGTACCTTCTAGTGCGTTGTAAACAATTGCTTCAGCAGTTGAACGCTTACCGTGTAGAAGAACGCGGTTAATTAGCGCAGTAACAACTGGTGAGTTGTAAACAGGATCTGCAACAACAGGTGACTTAACAACGGGGCCTTTACGTGGCATTAGCTAGCCTTCTTCTCTCTCTTAGTTCCGTAGCGTGAACGTGATTGCTTACGGTTCTTAACACCTTGTGTATCTAGTGATCCGCGAATGATCTTGTAACGAACACCAGGCAAATCTTTTACACGACCACCGCGAACAAGAACAATGGAGTGCTCTTGCAAGTTGTGACCTTCACCTGGAATGTATGCAGTGACTTCCATGCCACTAGTAAGACGTACACGTGCAACCTTGCGAAGAGCAGAGTTTGGTTTCTTAGGGGTTGTTGTATAAACGCGTGTGCAAACACCGCGTCGTTGTGGTGAACCCTTAAGTGCAGGTGTGCTTGTCTTCGTAGTCTTTTCTGCACGACCACGACGAACTAGCTGTTGAATTGTTGGCACTTCATCTCCATTCGTAACTTCGTTACTGATCTTTATTCACGCTTATTTGCCGACCCACGCGGTCGGGTGTGTTGCACCCGATTCGCATATGTTCCGTAAAAAGTTTTGCAACTTGTTCACGAACGCAAGCAAAGAAGCCCTAAAAAAGAGCAGACGCGAAGGGTAACCCAACCCGCTCACGCGAGGCAAATCCGTGCTTTTACTCCTTTATTGGGAGATGGACCCTAAACCAGCCAGAATTTGCTCCTCGGCGTGTCGGGATCCCTCGAGGGTATAGATCCACCTTTGGAAATTCCCTGAAGAAAAACTCACTATTACCCCCGGCTTTTTACGCTTTATAACGCAAAAATCCTTGGTTTTGAGCCTGCGCATGACCCCAATGAGGACCACATAGGGAAAAGCTGTGCCCGGGGCACGAACCCCTTGAAGCACCTGGGTGGTCCACAGATTGTCTACAAATTCGATGGATTCGACCTGGCTGACAAGAGCCTTTGGGGCTGGCCAGCATGCGGCCACCTTTTCTAAGGGGCTCAATTGGAGCCTGAGCTCTGTGCCATCCGTTACCAAAATCGCCATAGAAAGAAGGGTACTACTGATGCCATTTATGGTTCGCTGGGTTCATGAGCACACCACATATCTCGGCTAAAAAGGGCGACATTGCCGATCGCATCCTTCTACCTGGCGACCCACTGCGCGCTAAGTGGATTGCAGATAACTACCTAGAAAATGTCACGCAATTTAATGCAGTGCGAAATATGTTTGGTTTCACCGGAACTTATAAAGGGGAACGAGTTTCTGTCATGGGAACTGGCATGGGTCTTCCTTCTATTTCAATTTATGCAACTGAACTTTTTAATGAATACGATGTTCAGGTAGCAATTCGCATCGGAACATGTGGTGGATTGCTAGAAAAGACAAAGGTTGGCGATGTCATTCTTGCAATGAGTGCGTCAACTGATTCAAACATCAATCGTCGTTT
>DAIMGQ010000017.1:0-2822 GCA_036723815.1 Candidatus Planktophila sp. | reverse complement strand
CACGGAGTACTCGGTGTTGAAATGGAAGCTAGTGCTTTGTATTCAATTGCAGCGCGCAAGCAACGTCGTGCATTGGCGGTCTTAACTGTTTCTGATCACATCATTACCCACGAATCAATGCCTTCAGAACAGCGCGAGAAATCTCTTAATGCCATGGTGGAGATCGCACTAAGCGCCCTACTGAACGGATAAGTGATGACAACAGCTGAACTCTTATTACTTGGCATCGTCACATTCATCCTTGTTGATTTTGCTGCAGGTCGTGTCATTGATTTCCTCAATGAAAGCAACAAAAACGTCGCTCTGACAGGAGTGGCCGCAGAAATCTATAACCCAGATGAGTATGCAAAATCCCTTGAATATGGCACCGCCAAATACAAGGTGGAGATGCTGACCACTGTAATAACCACTGTAGTAATGCTTTCAGCCATCATTTTGGGCTGGTTTGCTTGGCTGGATCAGGTGATTAGAGACCGTTATAGCAATGATCTGCTGGTAACTGTGATCTTTTTTGGCGTTCTGATTCTGCTCTCCATGATCGGAAATCTTCCTATTTCCTATTACTCAACCTTTGTTATCGAAGAAAAGTTTGGCTTTAACAAGACAACTAAGAAATTGTTTGTCATGGACACAATCAAGCAGTTATTGCTCAGTGTTGCACTTGGTCTGCCAGTAATTGCATTGATTGCCTGGATCTACCAATCGCTACAATCCACATTCTGGCTTGTTGGTTGGCTTGCAGTCTCTGCGATCACCTTATTCATGTTTGTTTTTGGAACACGAATCTTCTTGCCAATGTTTAATAAGTTAAAGCCACTACCAGAAGGTGAGCTACGCACTGAAGTTGAGGCTTACTGCCAATCCCAAGGTTTTCCACTATCAAAGTTGTGGGAGATGGATGCATCAAAGCGTTCCACAAAACTAAATGCTTTCTTTTCAGGCATGGGCAAGGTAAAGATCATCGGTCTCTATGACACTTTGATTGAAAAGCTAACGACAAAGGAAACTGTTGCAGTCCTTGCTCACGAGGTTGGTCACTACAAGCGCAAGCACGTCTACACAATGTTTGCCTTTAGTAACATCCAAACACTAGTTATTTTTTCTTTGATGGGTTGGCTACTGGGTAATCCAAACCTTTCAAAGGCACTTGGCTCAGATATTCCAAGCTTTCATCTTTCAATGATCGCATTCTTCATGCTGTTTACACCGGTTTCAACTGTGCTGGGATTGATTAACAACTCATTCTCACGCCACAACGAATACCAAGCAGATCAGTACTCAATCGATACCTATCCAGGTGCGCGGGACCATATGTATTCAGCACTCAAGAAACTATCTGTTGAGTCTTTGAGTAACTTAAACCCACACCCTGTATACGTTGCGGTGCATTACTCACACCCACCGATTCTTGATCGATTGGCCAATCTGAAGAAATAGCCTGTTATTACAATAGAAAAGCCCCTGATTTCTCAGGGGCTTTTCTTATTAAGTAAGTTTTAACGAGGTACTTCAACCTCATCGAGACGAACAGCCTCACCAGAACCTTGTTGGTCAAATGGTGTGAAGTCGTACTCGTCATATGCTGCATAAACAGCGGCCTTTGCTTCTTCCGTTGGCTCAACACGAATGTTGCGGTAACGGGCAAGACCAGTACCAGCTGGAATCAACTTACCGATGATGACGTTCTCCTTCAGACCGAGCAATGGATCGCTCTTCTCTGAAAGTGCAGCATCTGTAAGTACGCGTGTTGTTTCCTGGAATGAAGCCGCTGACAACCATGACTCAGTTGCAAGAGATGCCTTAGTGATACCCATTAGTTCTGGGCGACCTGAAGCAGCCTTTCCACCTGATGTCACAACGCGACGGTTTTCAGTCTCGAAACGACCACGCTCAACAAGCTCGCCTGGAAGTAGATCCGCGTCCCCTGCTTCAAGCACAGTGATGCGCTTTAGCATTTGACGAACAATTACTTCAACGTGCTTATCGTGAATTCCTACACCCTGTGAGCGATACACAGACTGGATTTCATTAACCAAGTGAACCTGAGTTGCACGTGGTCCAAGAATACGAAGAACCTGCTTTGGATCAATCGCGCCAACAACCATCTTCTGGCCAACTTCAACGCGTGAACCATCTTCAACAAGTAGCTTCTGACGACGAGTGATTGGGTAAGCAACCTCTTCGCCTCCATCATCTGGGGTAACGACGATCTTCTTGCCCTTTGCATCTTCGCGGAATGAAACAACACCTGCAGTTTCAGCGATTGGTGCAACACCCTTAGGTGTGCGAGCTTCGAAGAGCTCAACGATACGTGGAAGACCGTGAGTGATGTCATCACCAGCAACACCACCAGTGTGGAAGGTACGCATTGTTAGCTGTGTACCAGGCTCACCGATTGACTGTGCTGCAATGATTCCAACTGCTTCACCGACTGCAACGCGCTGACCTGCTGCAAGTGAACGACCGTAGCAAGCTGCACACTGTCCGACCTTGCTATCGCAAGTTAGAACTGAGCGAATCTTTACTTCGTCAACACCAGCTGCAACAAGTTCATCAATGTTGCGATCTCCAAGATCGGTACCTGCTGGAAGAATTACCACGCCATCAACAACTGCATCTTCAGACAATGTGCGTCCGAATACTGAAGTTTCAACGTGATCAAACTTAACTAGGCCACCTGACTCTTGACGAACACCAACCTGTAGAACAAGACCGCGATCAGTACCGCAATCCTCTTCACGGATGATGACATCCTGAGCAACGTCGCAGAGACGACGAGTTAGGTAACCAGAGTCAGCGGTACGAAGCGCTGTATCTGCAAG
>DAIMGQ010000016.1:16850-19146 GCA_036723815.1 Candidatus Planktophila sp. | reverse complement strand
GCAGTTTTATTTCGAGCAATCGCCTTTGCACCCTTTAGTAATTCATGAACACGCAACACGCTATCTGCGCCTTCAATAAATAACTGACCGTCTCGGATTGCATCTAGTAATAATTGTGTGCCTGAACGCTCATCACCTTCAGGACGAGCAGTGATCATCGCTCGGCGAATCCGGCGCAAAGAAATAGAGTCGGCCCCACCAAACTCGGAAAGTAGCAAGCGCTCTGCAGTATCTAAATTAAGAGGTTGTGCACCAATTGCAACCCGTGCCAATAGAAGCAATGGCGCGATCGCAGGATTGCCAGCTAACGCTTGAAGCTCTGATGCAACAGGAATACCAACTTGTGAAAATGCACGGCGCAGCGCAGATGCTTGAACACCTGGCGTGCGCAAAACAACTGCCATATCGCTATAAGAAATACCTTCACGCAAATGCGCACTACGGAATTGATGGGCGATAAACGCTGCTTCCTCTGCCCCACTTCTAAAGCGGTGAACCCCTACAAAACCTTGATTTTCATTGACTGCAGAGCGCTTTCGCGTAACCGGTGAACCGCGGAATCCCTGCACATACTCATGGCCAACTGCAAAGACAGCCTTTGCATTGCGATAGACATTGGTAAGAACAACTTCCTTTGTCCGATAGGGATCAAGTGCTGCTGCTAATCCATCAGGATCTGCTCCACGGAATCGACCAACTGCGCTATCTGCATCGGCGCAGATGATTACATCACTGCCGGCAAGAAGAGAAAGAAGCTCGCGTTGTGCTGGATCGCTCTCTTGAAACTCATCAACCATGATTGTCGTAAAGCGACTACGTAGTTGATCCAGTAAATCAGGATTGTTACGCAGGTGAATCGATGCGCGAGATACCAACTCAGATGGGTCAATACGAAGCTTCGCGTCCTGCGCACTTATCTCGCGCATCACCATGGAGTTCAAATAACGCTTCCAAAATGCTGCTGCTGCCTGCCAATACTTTTCACCCTCTTGTGCGCCGAGCTTTGCTAATTCATCTGCATCGATACCGCGCTCTGAAGCACGCAAGATCAAATCGCGAAGTTCACGTGCAAAGCCATTTGTGGTTAAAGCTTTGTGTAGATCTTCAGGCCATTCCTTGAAACCATCTTCGATATCACCGTGCAGTAGTTCGCGGATATAACTTTCTTGTTCTGGACCACTAAGCAAGATCGGTTCTGGATCGCCCTTTGCCTTCATCTTTAAAATCGAAAATGCTAGAGAGTGGAAAGTTCTAGCAAGTGGTTCAAACATTGTCTTGGTTGTGCGAAGTGCAATCGCATCACGCAACTCGGATGCTCGCTCGCGCCCATAGGTCAGCAAGAGAATTGAATCTGGATTTTGCCCTTCTTGAATACGAGCGAGTGCTGCTTCGACTAAAACAGTTGTCTTTCCTGTACCGGGTCCACCTTGAACAACAATTGGTGATCCACGATGTGAAACTACTGCCGCTTGTTCAGCATCTAGAGCAGCAGGGGCAACCTTAAGTACCTGTCGTACAAGGCTGAATGGCTGCTTACTCACAGTCGTAATTCAACCGTAATGGACTGACGAATCAGGGATGCGAGCATAAAAAAGCCCGCACCAAGTCTTTGGTGCGGGCTTTTTCACTCACATTAATTAGCGTTTAGATTCGCCTTCTTTGCACGAGATGTAGCACGTGCTCGCTCGTCTCCGTTTAGAACAACCTTGCGGATACGAACAACAGCAGGTGTTACTTCAACGCACTCATCTTCGCGACAGAATTCAAGAGCACCTTCCATGTTGAGCTTCTTAGGTGGAATCAAACGCTCTGATTCATCAGTACCTGAAGCACGCATGTTTGTCAGCTTCTTTTCACGAACACAGTTAACATCCATGTCATCGTTACGAGAGTTCTCGCCAATAACCATACCTTCATACACTTCATCGCCTGGCTCTACGAAAATAGTTCCACGATCTTGTGTTCCATAAAGTGCGTATGAAGTAACTGTTCCCATGCGATCTGAAACAAGAGATCCAGTTGCACGTGTACGGATATCTCCGAACCAAGGCTCGTAACCATCAAATACGTGGTGGAGCAAACCAGTTCCGCGAGTTTCAGTTAAGAACTCAGTACGGAAACCAATAAGTCCACGTGATGGAACCTTGTAATCAAGACGGATCCAACCGGTTCCGTGATTAACCATTTGCTCCATGCGACCCTTACGAAGTGCCATCAACTGAGTAAGAACACCTAAGTACTCTTCTGGTGCATCAATTGTTAAGCGCTCCATTGGCTCGTGAACCTTGCCATCAAT
>DAIMGQ010000016.1:5406-16750 GCA_036723815.1 Candidatus Planktophila sp. | reverse complement strand
GTGTCGATACCGGCTACCGCGATGATGTCTCCAGGGTGGGCTTCAAGTGCTGGAACGCGCTCTAGCGCTTCAGTAATCAAAAGCTCTGAAATCTTCACGCGCTCTGTTGTTCCATCAGTCTTAATCCATGTAACAGATTGACCCTTTTTAATAACACCTTCGCGCACGCGACACAGTGCAAGACGACCCAAGAATGGAGATGAGTCAAGGTTTGTAACGTGTGCTTGCAATGGTGCACCTTCGTGATAAACAGGAGCCGGAATTGCAGAGAAGATAGTGTCAAACAAAACATCAAGGTTTTCTTCAACTGGCATTCCACCATCTGCTGGGCGAGTCAATGAAGCACGGCCTGCTTTTGCTGATGCATAAACAACTGGAAATTCGATCTGCTCTTCATTTGCACCAAGATCAAGGAATAGTTCATATGCCTCGTCAACAACTTCTGCGATACGTGAGTCAGGACGGTCAACCTTGTTGATCAACAAGATAACTGGCAAATTCTTTTCAAGTGCTTTACGCAAAACGAAACGTGTTTGAGGCAGTGGACCTTCTGAAGCATCAACCAACAAGATAACGCCATCAACCATTTCAAGTCCGCGCTCTACTTCGCCACCAAAGTCGGCGTGGCCCGGAGTATCAATGATGTTAACGATGGTGTCGCCGCGCTTAACAGCGGTGTTCTTGGCAAGGATCGTAATTCCCTTTTCGCGTTCTAGATCCATTGAATCCATCATGCGGTCTTGACCTTCGCCCTGAACCTTGTGTGCAGCAAATGCACCGGATTGCCACAACATGGCATCAACCAGTGTTGTCTTTCCGTGGTCAACGTGAGCGATGATCGCTACGTTACGCAGGTTATCGCGGGTCTTTACTGGAAGATCTTTTAGGTGTGCTTGCTTTTTAGACATTGAATCGGAACTCCACTACATCTCCATCGGCCATTACATATTCCTTGCCTTCCATACGAACCTTGCCCTTAGCTTTCGCTTCAGCCATAGATCCTGCGGCAATGAGATCTTCAAAGCTGACGATTTCAGCCTTAATAAATCCCTTTTGGAAATCTGTATGAATAACACCAGCGGCCATGGGTGCGGTGTCACCTTTGTGAATCGTCCACGCACGAGCTTCCTTTGGGCCTGCAGTTAAATATGTCTGCAATCCCAAAGTATCAAAGCCCACACGTGCCAAGGTTGCAAGACCTGGTTCTTTCAAACCAATTGATTGCAACAATTCCAATGCATCCTCATCGCTGAGTTCTGCTAGTTCTGCCTCTGTCTTTGCATCCAAGAAAATTGCTTCAGCTGGTGCAACTAGTGCCTGCAGCTTTGCCTTTAACTCTGGATCATTAATTTCGGCGGCATCTACATTAAATACATACAAGAAAGGCTTTGCAGTTAACAGGTGTAGCTCGGCCAATAATTCACGATCAATTGAACTTTGTGACAGCGGCTTTCCAGATTGCAGCCAATCATTGGCAGCCTTTACCGCATCAAGGACTGGTGCCTTTTCCTTTGTAACACGTGCCTCTTTTTCAAGACGAGGAATCGCCTTTTCAATTGTCTGTAGATCGGCGAGCGCTAATTCAGTGTTGATTGTTTCCATGTCAGATGCTGGATCAATGCGACCATCAACGTGAACAACATCGCCATCGCTGAAAACTCGAATTACCTGACAGATTGCATCAGTCTCTCGAATATTTGTGAGGAACTTGTTGCCAAGGCCCGCACCCTCTGATGCGCCTTTTACGATTCCGGCGATATCAACGAAGGAGACGACGGCTGGCAGTAATTTTTCTGAACCAAAAATTGTGGCTAGTTGGGCAATTCGCTCATCTGGCACTCCCACCATTCCCACATTGGGTTCGATGGTGGCAAAGGGGTAGTTGGCGGCCAAAACATTGTTCTTGGTCAGAGCATTAAAAAGGGTCGACTTTCCGACGTTAGGCAGACCGACGATTCCGATAGAGAGGCTCACTGGGGTAAGCCTACGCGGGATTGTCAGTGCTCCCTGCCACGATAGGCCCATGCCCGCATACGTAGTGACCTTATTAATAGGACTGATCGCAGGATCTGCGATCGGATACCTCTTTTCCTCCCTGAAATCCAAGGATTCAGCCGGCAATCAAGCCCTGCTCGATGATTACAAAGTTCAGTTAGAAGCAGAACGCAAAAAGACTGAAACAGCCATAACCCTTAACGCTGAACTAATAGCCGTTAAGGACTCTGTTTCAAAGCTAACAACACAATCTAATGAGGCAAACCGAATCCGTACTGAGGCTGAAGCAAAGTTGAACACAACGATTCTAGAAATGCGTCGTGCCTCTGAATCAATCTTTGATGAAACTAAGAAAATTGCAGGCGCGCTGTCTAACTCACAAACCCGCGGAAAGTTTGGCGAGGCACAGTTAGAGCTATTGCTACAAGGTGCTGGTCTTCGTGAGGGACATGAATACACCGCGCAACGTTCAACCACTGATTCCGACTCCTCTGGTATTCCAGATGTGACAGTTAACATGCCCGGTGGCTCACAATTATTTATTGACTCTAAATTTCCTTTTGAACGCTTCCTAGAAGCATTCGGCACAGATGATCAAGCAGAGCGCGATCAGTACCTGCAGCAACACACAAAGGATTTACTCAAGCACATGGAAGCACTCGCTAAACGCGGCTATCACAAATCACAAGGCTCACCTGATTTTGTTGTTCTCTTTGTTCCCTTTGAAACACTGCTCTCTGAAGCACTTCGTCTAGATCCGATGTTGCTAGAAAAGTCGTTCAAGGTTGGCGTAACAATTGCAACACCGACATCGATGATGGCTCTGCTGCGCACAATCGGCTATATCTTCACCCGCAATAAGTTGGCTGAAAATGCTGATGAGATTCAAAAGGTCGCAAGCACCTTCCTAAAAAACATCACTTTGCTCCACACAAAGATTGTTGCGGTCGGCAAGGCGATTTCTCAAACCTCTAAGGCTTATGAAGATCTAGTGCCAACAGCTGAAAAGACGGTTCTGGCACCTGCTCGCAGAATCCATAACTTGGGCGTTACGGGAGATAAAGATAAGTTAGCCATCGCCTATCCTGATGCCCCAGGAGCGGTTCGCGATCTTAAGAATGCAGAGCTAGATGGCAATGATGATTACATTGATGCAGAAGAGGTAGATGAGTAATGAGCACACTACAAAAGATTCAAATTCAAGGACCTGGCCTGAAAAAGGAAGGCATTGTGGTTTTGCAGACCCTTTTCATTGGCTTCTTTGTTTTCATTGAAATGACAATCCGCACTGGTGTGGGAGTTCTTACTGGAATCGCAATTTGTGCTGCCCTCTATGGCTCACTTCGCTTTGGTCGTCCAGGAACAACCTATGTTGCAGTTGTTACTCCCCCATTGGCATTTGCTGGATCTGCACTATTTATAACAATGATTGCAGATGGGTTTAGACCATCTCGAGTTGGTATTGATTTCATTGCAGCTCTTGCATCAGAGGCGCCGTATTTGATTATTGCTGCTACCTATGGATGGTTTGTTTACTTTAATCAAAAAGCTAAAGCCAAGCCATCAAAGCGCAGGACTGCAACGCAAGAGAATTAAGCCTGCCCGGCTGCTTTCATGTCCTTACGAAGCTCTGGTGGCAAAGCAAAAAGTAGTGATTCTTCTGCTGCAGTAATTTCTTGAACATCATGGAAGCCATGTTCGTTCAAGGTTGCCAAAACATCCTTGACCAAAATTTCAGGAACTGAGGCACCACTTGTTAGGCCAATAGTTTCAACACCGGCAAACCACTCATCTTGAATCTCTTCGGCGTAATCAACTAAATACGATGCTTTTGCGCCGTATTCCAGTGCCACCTCAACTAAGCGCACAGAGTTACTGGAGTTTCTAGAACCAACAACAATTACTAAGTCAGCCTGTGGTGCGATCTCTTTAATCGCTTCTTGGCGATTTTGTGTTGCATAACAAATGTCATCACTAGGTGGTGCTTGAATTTCTGGGAAACGCTCTTTCAGGATTGCAACAGCTTCCATAGTTTCATCAACAGAAAGCGTTGTTTGAGAAAGCCAGACTAGGTTCTTACCTGGTGTTGGTTGGATTGTGCGAGCACCATCTAGTCCATCAACAATGCGAACACGATCTGGTGCTTCACCTGCGGTGCCTTCCACCTCTTCATGGCCGTGGTGACCGATGAGCAAAATTTCAGAATCTTCTGTGGCAAAGCGTCGGACCTCGTGGTGAACCTTGGTTACCAAGGGACAGGTTGCATCAATAGTTTTTAGATTACGAGCCGCTGCTTGCTCATGCACAAGTGGTGAAACTCCGTGGGCGGAGAAAACAACGGTCTTGCCCTCTGGAACTTCATCAGTTTCTTCCACAAAGATCGCACCTTTTGCTTCCAGCGATGCAACAACGTGGACGTTGTGCACGATCTGCTTTCGCACATAGACCGGTGCGCCATATAGGGCCAAAGCTTTTTCAACTGTGATCACTGCGCGATCCACCCCTGCGCAATATCCGCGAGGCGCTGCCAGTAGAACTCTCTTAGCCATGGGGTCAGTCTATTAGGCTGATGTCATGTTCGAAACTTCAAGTGAATCCCCAGCGCCAGTTCGGGTCGTCTCTGAAGCGATCAAGGATTATGTCGATCGGCTAGGTCCCATCTGGATCGAAGGCGAAATCAGCGAACTCAACGAACGCAGCGGAATGATGGCATTTATGCGCCTGCGCGACACATCGGTGGATATGTCGATCTCGGTGATGTGTCACAAATCGGTGATTGCAACTGTAAAGCCATTGCCCGATAACGCACGAGTTGTTCTCTATGCAAAGCCATCTTTCTATACCAAAAACGGATCGCTTTCTTTTTCTGCTCGTGAAATCCGCCAAGTCGGTGTGGGCGAATTATTAGCACGACTCGAAGCGCTCAAGAATCTGTTGGCTGGTGAAGGTCTCTTTGATTCAGATCGCAAAGTTGCGCTGCCACTACTACCTAAAGTTATTGGTCTGATCTGTGGGCGAAATACCGATGCTGAAAAAGATGTTGTAGAAAATGCTAAGCGTCGCTGGCCTAGCGTGAAGTTTGAAATTCGAGAAGTCACAGTGCAGGGTGCAGCAGCAGTTTCTGAGGTATCAGATGCGCTGCGCGAACTAGAGGCAAACAAAGATGTTGAAGTCATCATCATTACTCGTGGTGGTGGATCATTTGAAGATCTGTTGCCATTTAGTGATGAAGGTTTAGTTCGTTTAGCAGCTTCCTGTTCAACACCAATTGTCTCTGCCATTGGCCATGAAAAAGATGCACCGCTTCTAGATTTAGTTGCCGATTACCGAGCATCAACACCAACGGACGCAGCCAAGAGAGTGGTGCCTGATATTGCAGAAGAAATCGCGATGATCGATGCCATGCGAGATCGTGCTCGTCGCACTTTGGTAAATCGCATTAATCTGGAAGCAACTCAGATTGCTAACTTCAAAAACCGCCCCGTTATGAAAGATCCCCATGTCTTAATCACTACAAGGGCTGAAATCATTGCTGGGCTGCGCGATAGATCTAACCGATCCTTTGCCCATCAATTGAAGCTAGCCAAAGAAGAGCTGAAGCAAATAAAGGCGCGCGTGCGCGCTCTTTCACCACAAGCAACTTTGGATCGCGGGTATTCGGTAGTGCAGTTAGCAGATGGACAAATAGTCACCGATCCAAAGAAGTTAAAGCAGGGCGATCTGTTGCGCCTTCGTCTTGCTAAGGGCGAGACCCAAGCCACAGCCACAGGTCAGTAAAGAGAGAGTAGATTTAGCACATGAGCGAAGCCAAGAAGATCTCCTATGAAGCAGCCAGAGATGAGCTAGCTGAAGTTGTCGAATCCCTAGAAGAGGGCAGTGCGACTTTGGAGCAATCGCTAAAGCTCTGGGAGCGCGGTGAAGAGTTGGCCAAGATCTGCCAGGAATGGTTGGACGGGGCAAAGAAAAAACTTGATGCGGTAAAGCCTGAGTAATCTGATGCCAAATTTTTCATACTCAGATTTGTTGCCACTAGGGGCTGATGCAACTAAGTATCGCCTTGTGAGCAAAGAGGGTGTCAGCGTCGTTAAGCACGGCGATAAAGAGTTCTTGCAGGTCGAACCAGCAGCGTTGGTGCAGTTAACTCATGAAGCAATCCATGACATCAACCATTACCTGCGCGCAGAACACCTGCAACAGCTAACAAATATTGTTAAAGATCCAGAGGCCTCACCTAATGATCGCTTTGTTGCGATCGACCTATTGAAAAATGCCAACATTGCAGCCGGCGGAGTTTTGCCGATGTGCCAAGACACAGGCACCGCACTTGTTATGGGCAAAAAAGGCCAATACGTTTTAACAACTGGCAAAGATGAAGTTGCAATTTCTCAAGGTATTTATGATGCCTATACTCAACTGAACTTGCGCTACTCCCAGATGGCACCAGTCACAACCTGGGAAGAGAAGAACACTGGCAACAACCTGCCTGCCCAAATTGAGATCTATGCAGATAGTGATCATCAGGATGAGTACAACTTTATGTTTATCGCCAAAGGTGGCGGCAGTGCAAACAAGTCATTTCTGTATCAAGAAACAAAGGCTGTTTTAAATCCGACTGCATTTATGAATTGGTTAGATGAGAAGTTGCGCTCGATTGGAACAGCAGCTTGTCCTCCCTATCACTTGGCAATTGTCATTGGCGGCACCAGCGCAGAGGCCACAGTAAAGACTGCAAAGCTTGCTAGTACTAAGTATTTGGATTCCCTGCCAACAACAGGAGATGCCGCAACTGGCCATGGCTTCCGCGATATTGAACTAGAACAAAAGGTTCTAGAGCTCACTCGCACATTAGGAATCGGTGCTCAATTTGGTGGCAAGTACTTCTGCCACGATGTGCGAGTTGTTCGCCTGCCACGTCATGGTGCATCTCTACCCATTGCAATCGCTGTTTCATGTTCTGCAGATCGCCAAGCAAAAGCCAAGATCACTAAAGATGGCATTTTCCTTGAAGAACTAGAGACAGATCCTGCCCACTTCTTGCCAGAGACCACAGATGAGCATTTAAACGATGATGTTGTGGCCATTGATTTAAACCAGCCAATGGCAGCAGTTCTAGCCGAGCTTTCTAAGCACCCTGTAAAGACACGTCTTTCATTGACCGGCACCTTGGTTGTGGCTCGCGACTTGGCCCATGCAAAGATCAAAGCTGACATGGATGCAGGTAAGCCAATGCCAGAGTATTTGAAGAATTACGCTGTTTATTACGCAGGTCCAGCAAAGACTCCAGAAGGATATGCATCTGGTTCCTTTGGACCAACTACTGCAGGTCGCATGGATTCCTATGTTGATTACTTCCAGAAAAATGGCGGATCCATGGTGATGCTTGCAAAGGGCAACCGATCAAAAGCTGTTACCGATGCATGCAAATCAAATGGTGGTTTCTATCTCGGATCAATTGGTGGACCGGCAGCACGCCTTGCTCAAGACTGCATTAAGAAAGTTGAAGTCTTGGACTTTGAAGAGCTCGGCATGGAAGCTGTGTGGAAAATCGATGTGGTGGACTTCCCGGCATTTATTGTTGTTGATGACAAAGGTAATGATTTCTTTGCCACAACTAGCACACCATTAACAATTAGTACCCGACCAGAGAACTAAGTTCTGGGTTTAGTAGTAGTTACTGCGCTTGTGCTTGGCCAGAGCCTTGCACGGTGTCTCATAACGGATGCTGATATAGCGAAGTCCCCAGCGGATTTGTGTAACTGGGTTTGTGCGCCAATCTGTTGAGACCACATTCATCTTGCTAGCAGGCAGCGCCTGAGCAATTCCGTGAGCACCTGAATTTTTGTTTCGAGCTTTGTAGTTCCAGTTACTTTCCTTGGTCCACAAACGGTTCAAGCATTTGTACTCTTTTTCGCTAAAGCCGTACTCGTTGAGCAAAATTGATTTTGCGACCTTCTTGGCACCTAGCGGGGTGCGGGCCAGTTCAACCTGGCGACTAACGGAGGACACCAAAGCAAGGTCTGAAGAGAAGATGGCACCTGAAGCTGTTGCTGCCAGGTCATCCTCGGCAAGCAATGAAACCGCTGCTTGATCTGGCTCGACGACGGCAGCGCTCTTTGTCGAATCTTGCTCCAGGGTTGAGGGAAGCGTGGTTTCCAGGGCGCTGGCTGCAGGAAGGATTGTTGCTACTAGTAGCAAGGAGGCGCTAACCCCCCAAATCGCTACTGACTTCTTCGAGCTTTTTAACAATGCTGACTTCACGATCTGTTCTCCTTCCGTTCATCTATCACCCTCGGGCATTCACCCGCGGTTTCTTTCCATAGGCAATCAGCCTCAATTGAGGCTTCAATACTTAAGGGGAATGCCTTTATGGTGCGGTAGTTGGGGCTCATGGGCAAATCAAAGCCCGCGGGAGTCGTAAATTCTCAGGATTTCATAATCCTGTGGATGGGTAAAACCGCAGGTCAGAAAGGGGAATGTCCGAAATGCCCCAAATGTGACTGTGACATTGTTTTAGGGCTTGTTTTCGCCCCCGATGTCCTTGCTAGTTGCCGACAGGGCCTTCCAGCAATTCCGTGACAAGTGCTGCGATCGGCGAGCGCTCGCTTCGGGTCAAGGTGACGTGGGCAAAGAGCTCATGACCCTTCAAGGTTTCAACGACGGCGACCACTCCATCATGGCGACCGACTCGAAGGTTGTCCCGCTGGGCAACATCGTGGGTCAAGATGACCCGAGATGCCTGGCCGATTCGAGAAAGGACTGTCAGTAGGACGCCTCGTTCAAGAGACTGGGCTTCATCGACGATCACAAATGAGTCATGCAGGGAGCGACCACGGATGTGGGTCAGGGGTAAAACCTCAATCAAGCCACGATCAATGATTTCATCGATTACCGGTTGGCTCACTAGTGCGCCCAAGGTGTCAAAAACTGCCTGGGCCCAAGGCGACATCTTCTCGCCTTCTGATCCTGGCAAGTATCCAAGCTCTTGTCCGCCTACTGGATAAAGAGGGCGGAAGATAACAACCTTCTTGTGGAGACGCTTTTCCATGACCGCTTCAAGTCCGGCACATAAAGCAAGTGCTGACTTACCTGTTCCGGCCCGGCCACCTAGTGAAACGATTCCAATGGATTCATCAAGGAGTAGATCTAGTGCAATTCTTTGTTCTGCGCTTCTGCCATGTAATCCAAATGCTTGGCGATCGCCGCGAACCAACTTCAATCTCTTGTCGTAGGTGACTCTAGCTAGGGAGCTTCCCTTTTCAGAGTGAAGCACGATTCCGGTGTGAACTGGAAGTTGGTGGGCAGATTCATGATCTGCAAAATCGCTGGCATATAACTCATCGATCACACTATGGCTGACATTAATCTCTTCAATTCCGGTCCAGCCGCTATTAGAAACAAGTTCAGCCAAATACTCCTGGGCCTCGACACCAACAGATGATGCTTTAACTCGAAGTGGCAGATCCTTTGTAACAAGGACAACATTCTTGCCATCTGACATGAGGTTCTTTGCGATCGCCAGGATTCTGGAATCGTTAGTGCCATCTCGCAAGAAGCCATGAGGCAAGGTTGAAAGATCGGTGTGATTGAGCTCTACTGAAAGAGTGCCACCTTCAGGGGTGATAGTCAGGGCCTTATCAAGGCGGCCATGGGTAATACGTAGATCATCAAGTGCCCGTAAGGCTGCTCGGGCAAAGTAGCCAAGCTCTGGGTGGTCTCTCTTGGTTTCTAATTCACCGATAACAGCGATCGGAATAATCACTTCATGTTCGGCAAATCTGGAAAGCGCCCCGGGGTCTGCGAGCAAAACACTGGTATCTAAAACAAAGGTTTTCTTAGCTTTTTGACCTTTTGCAGCCAATGCTTGCTCCTAGATTTAATTGTGATCGTCGGGTGTGCTTCGGATAAGCAAAAGGTAGAACTGAGCAGTAGGTTTTTCGTGCAGACACGCGATAGTTGAAAGTTAAATTTAGGTTGCTATTTATGAACCAAAACGGCGTTGTCTCACAGAGTAAGAACGCAGGGCACGTAAGAAATCGACCCTACGAAAATCTGGCCAATACGCCTCACAAAAATAGAACTCTGACAAAGCACTTTGCCATAACAAGAAGCCGCCAAGTCGTTGTTCCCCAGAGGTGCGGATCAATAGTTCAGGATCTGGTTGGCCGGCGGTATACAAATACTTTGAAATATCTTCAGCAGTTAACTTGGCGGCAGCATCGGCTAAGGAATGTCCGGCAGCCACCTCTTCACCCATATAGCTTTTTACCGCATCAACAATTTCACGTCGTCCTCCGTAGCTAATGGCCACATTGACTTCAACGCCATCAGTTCGAATTGGTTGTAAAGCTTCCAGTTTGTCGGCTAACCAAGAAGGCAAAAGATCTAGCGCACCAACTGGCTTGATATTCCACCGACCAGTTGCAGCTAACTCATCAACGGTGTCACCGATGACTTTAAGTAGGTCGTCAATCTCTTCCTCTGATCTCTTGAAGTTATCCGTGGAGAGCAACCACAGGGTTACAACCTTCACATCTGCTTCATCACACCAGCCCAAGAAATCAATGATCTTGCTGGCACCGGCCTTGTGACCATGTGGATCATTAAAAGTTGGATTTGATTTGGCCCATCTGCGATTGCCGTCAAGAATGACACCGACATGTTGAGGGGTCTTTGAAAAATCTAGGGACTTGGCTAAACGCCACTCATAGAGTGGGTATAGAAGAGACTCAATAAACTTACGAATACTGGCGAACAACTCTGCGCTCCGCGGCTATAGATGCAATTGGCAATGTGCCGGCAAGAATTAACCAGAGCATCTTTTTATAGCTCCAGCGTGCTTTCGTAGCAAATTGGATTGCGGTTAAGACATAGACGGCATAAACCCAACCATGGACAAAAGGAATCCACTCGACCTTGGACTTCCAATCCTCATTGTTAAACAGGTAGGCCACTGGCAGATCAACAAACCACAGCAGTAATGACATAACTCCGGCGACTAGCGCCATGACTCTAAATCGTTTGATCGCACCGCTCATGGGGTAACTCTACGACGATAGAAGGGTAGGTACAGCACCACAGCAGCCATAAGTCCCCAGATCACAACGTATGAAAGGTGTTGCCAGTAGAAACCAGGGATTTTAGATGTGAGTTTTTCGGGGGTGACTCGGGTGCGATCCAGGCTTCCGGTTCTAGTTGCTTCTTTACTGGCCAGAACGTATCCGTCATATAAATCTAGATCTGTTAGAGAAGTAACAACTGCGCTATCGAGGCGAGAAATAACCCCGGGGGTATTTACTGAACGATCATCGTATTGGCTGGCAACAAGTAGTCCTTCAACATCTATGACCAT
>DAIMGQ010000016.1:0-5306 GCA_036723815.1 Candidatus Planktophila sp. | reverse complement strand
CTGAACGATCATCGTATTGGCTGGCAACAAGTAGTCCTTCAACATCTATGACCATCGATTGCTGGATGTCTGGGTTAAGCAAGCGCTCAGACCATAATCCTCGAACAACCAAGATTGCAGAATCTGTACCGATTTGTAGCAAAGCAACTTCCCAGTCAGATTGCTTGCCATCTCCATCTATCTGATCTGGAGCTCTAAAGTTTTGGATGTACTGACCTGAAACAGAAACGGTTTTATTAATTGCCTCTGGAGGCAGCGAAACTCGAGGGGTAGTTATACTTTCTAGTGGAACAACTTGTGTGTCAATTGTTGTCGCAACCTTCAAACTATTCTTTAAATCTGCAGCACGTTGTAGCTGCCAAATACCTAACCCAACAAAAATCGCAGCGAGAGCGATAACTGCAACTACTTGAGTGGCTTTGGTAAAGAATTTACTTGCTGGAGTCATCGCTTCGATCTACACCCATGAAACGCTTATAAAAACTTCGCATCAAGAATGCAAAAGCAAGAACTAGCAAGGCAACAGTTAAGGAGCCCGCTGCACCCATATCAATGTCTTTAGTCATGCCATAATCATCCCATGCAATCCCAAGAGCCGTTTGACTACAACGAGCGCTATGGCCTGCGCAAAAAGCGCAGTTGGGTGGGGGTTGCCCTGATTACCGCGATAGTCGGTGTTGCCTGGATTACATGGGCTGGTTTGTATCACTCAAATCCTGAGATCCGTGTGCAGCTCATTTCATTTACCGTTGATAGTGATCGCGAGGTCAGTGTTCGATACTTCGTAGAACGAGATAGTGCAGAGGCCGTCTCTATTTGCACAGTTATTGCCCGTGATTTCTATAAAGACATCGTTGGACAAATTGATGTTGAAATACCTTCCGGAAAAGAAAAGGTTGAACTGGTCAGCATCGTTCCTACGCGTAGCCTGGCGGTTAACGCTGATGTATCAACTTGTCGCGCCAAGTAAGTAGCCAGTACCTTTACTCCTTATGACACAGACATGGCTGACCCAAGAAGCTGCTGATCGCTTGCGTGCTGAGCTGACCCAGCTAGAAGGTCCTGGCCGTAAAGAAGTTACTGCAAAGATTGAAGCAGCACGTGCCGAAGGTGATTTAAAGGAAAACGGCGGCTACCACGCAGCACGTGATGAGCAAGGCAAGATGGAAGCTCGTATTCGCCAACTCAAGCAAATGCTTGAAAATGCCCACATCGGAACTCCGCCGGCAAGTGCCGATGGAAAAGTTGGTGCAGGAATGGTTGTCACAGCGATCATCGCTGGCGATGAAATGAAATTTCTCATTGGCTCTCGTGAAATTTCATCAGGTGACCTTGATGTTTATAGCGAGAAGTCTCCACTGGGAGCTGCTGTGTTAAATCAAGAAATTGGTGCCAAGGTTTCATACACCGCACCAAATGGCCGCGAAATCTCAGTTGAGATTGTTGCCGCCGAGTTCTATCTCTAAATCAGCTAGAGAAGTTTTTATACTTTCTAATGCTGAGCGGAATAAAGACCGCCATCAAAACCACCATATACAACAATGAAGTCTCAAGTGGGTATTGGCTAGGCCATGAATTAGCTGTTGCGCCAAACTCGTTTTCAAGACCAAACAACTGACGGCACGCCGCCACCATCGTTGAAACCGGATTCCACTCTGCAAAGTACTGCAGCGCTCTTGGCATTCCAGTTGTTGGTGCAAAAGCGTTTGATAAGAAGGTCAGTGGGAAGGTCACTAGGAAACCAACGCTCTGGACGGTTCGGGCCTCTTTAACTGAGAGGCCAACCAAGATTCCAATCCAAGACAGTGCGTAACCAAACATAAACAAGAACAAGAAAGCCAATGTTGTCTGCACAATCCCTGAGGTCGGACGCCATCCAACTGCGTATCCAGCAAGTGCCATAACAATTAGAACCAAAATATTAAGAAGTGCGTCACCAAAGGTGCGACCAATAATTACCGCACCACGTGAGATTGGCAGAGATCGAAAGCGATCGATCAATCCCTTTTTCATATCTTCAGCAAGGCCAATAGCAGTTGATGCCAAGGTAAATGCAACGGTCTGAACAAAGATTCCAGGCATCAATAACTGCACATAGCCACCTGGTTGGCCTGAATCAATAGATCCACCAAATACGTAGCGGAACAATAAAACAAACATCACTGGCTGGATCGTTGAGAAAACTAGAAGTTCTGGCACACGAGCGAGCTGCAATAGCTGTCGCTTTGTAATGGTTACTACATCACCGATTGCATGCTTCATCTCCTGCCCCCTCTCTTCTTCTTAACGGGCTCTTCCACGGTCTCTTCGGCAACGTGTCCTGTTAGTGACAAGAACACATCATCAAGGGATGGGCGCTTAAGGCCAATGTCTAAGGGATGAATCTTTGCTTCATCTAGAGCGCGAAGGGTTTCCATGAGAGCAATAGAACCAGTTGATACAGGAGCGCTCACAGTTCGCAGATCAACGTGGGTCGTATGACCGCTTATCTTTGCAACAATCTGATTTGTTGTATCAAGATCTGCTGGTTCAACAGTAATCTCTAAGCGCTCTCCGCCGACCTGCTTTTTCAAAGCGTCCGAAGTTCCACGAGCAATCACAGTTCCGCGATCAATAACTGCAATCTCATCGGCCAATTGATCAGCCTCTTCTAAATACTGAGTCGTGAGCAAAAGTGTTACGCCACCTTTTACTAACTCTTGGATTACTCCCCACATATCCTGGCGACCACGAGGATCTAATCCAGTTGTTGGTTCATCTAAGAACAAAATCTTTGGCTTCACAATTAAAGAGGCAGCTAAATCAAGACGGCGACGCATTCCACCTGAGTAGGTTTTGATGGGGCGACGTGCTGCTTCTGTTAAATCAAAGCGTTCTAGTAATTCATTGGCACGATCAATAGATGATTGACGACCGAGGTGATACAAACGGCCAAACATCACCAAGTTATCCCAGCCAGTTAATGTCTCATCCACCGCTGCATATTGACCAGATAGACCGATTTGCTCACGCACTTTGTCCGGATGCTTAATAACATCAATACCTGCAACGGTTGCATGCCCAGAATCTGGCTGTAACAGGGTTGCGAGAATTCTCACAGTTGTTGTCTTTCCTGCACCATTAGGCCCAAGTACGCCTAAAACAGTGCCTTCTTCAACATCTAAGGACAAATCATTAAGTGCTACGACCTCGCCTTTGCGATAGGTCTTGACCAGGTGTTCGGCTATAACTGACTTCACGCGATAACCTTACCTTCATGTCTACTAATAGCCCACTAAATGCCTCAGTTAAAGAGCACACACACAAAGAAATTATGGTCATCCTAGGTGGCCTAATGACTGGCATGTTGCTCGCCGCCCTTGACCAAACCATTGTCTCGACCGCTCTAAAGAGCATCGTTGAAGAGTTTGATGGTTTAAACCATTACACGTGGGTAGTGACTGCATATCTTTTGACGTCTACTGCATCAACTCCGTTGTATGGAAAAATTTCAGATATTTACGGACGTCGAATTGTCTTCCAGTTCGCGATCGTTACATTTTTGTTGGGTTCGATACTTGCCGGTGCTTCACAAAATATGGAACAGCTCATTGCTACCCGTGCTTTGCAAGGTCTTGGCGCAGGTGGCTTGATGGCACTTACCTTCGTCATTATTGGTGACATTGTTCCCCCTCGCGAACGTGGTCGATATCAAGGTTACTTCGGCGCAGTCTGGGGACTTTCATCTGTTGCAGGCCCACTTCTCGGTGGTTACTTTTCAGACCACGCACAAATTCTTGGTGTTGCTGGATGGCGTTGGATTTTCTATATAAATATTCCTTTTGCGATCGCATCTCTACTTATTACTTCAGCGGTTCTTCATATTCCTAAGGTAAAGCGCGAACATAAAATCGATTATCTGGGCGCAGTCCTTATGGTCACTGCTGTGTGTCTCGTGCTGCTCTCAGTTTCGATCTATGGCCCACAAAATGGTTGGACGGATTCTCGAACTATTGGTTACTTGGTCGTTGGATTACTTTTAACAGTCGTATTCCTGATGTGGGAAAAGCGTGCGGTTGAACCAATCTTGCCTTTACACCTATTTAAGAACCACACCTTCTCCATTACCTCTCTTTTAGGCGCAGTTATTGGTGCAGGAATGTTCGGAGCAATCGTTATGTTGCCCCTCTACTTCCAGGTTGTTAAGGGTTATTCAGCGACAGAAGCTGGCCTTAAGTTGATCCCTTTGATGCTCGGAATCGTTTCAACTTCAATTGTTTCGGGCAAGCTGATTTCAAAGCACGGTCATTACAAACGTTATCCAGTTATGGGAATGTCGATTATGACTCTTGGCATCTTGCTTATGACTCGTTTACAAATCGATACTCCATATTGGCAGATTTCGATTTATGCTATCTTGGTTGGTGCCGGCTTAGGTCTGTCAATGCAGACAATTGTTATTGCCCTCCAAAACGCAGTTGACTTCAAAGACATGGGAGTAGCAACCAGTTCAAATACCTTCTTCCGTTCACTTGGATCAGTATTTGGTACTGCGATCTTTGGCTCGATTTTAACTAACCGAGTTGTGCATTACATGGCATCAGGTTTTGCAGATTTAGGTAAGAATAATCCAGCAGCCCTTGAAGGTTTTGATACCTCAAAGCTTGCAGGATTAACAAACAACACTGCGGTTCTTGAGACATTCCCTCCAGTAATTAAGAACACGGCCCTGGAGGCTTTTGTTAATTCATTCCATATTGTCTTCTATGCAGCAGCACCAATTACTGCAATTGGTCTTGTACTCGCACTAATGCTTCGTGAAACACCACTTAGAACATCTAAAGACTACGCAGCTGCACGTGAAGAAGCGGCTGGAGATTCTCTAGCTTGATTCGTTCTCCATTTAAGGAGCTGCCACGGGAGGTTTCAATCCTGGTGGCAGCATCCTTTTTTGTTGCTGTTGGTTTCGGCATTGTTATGCCCGCTATTCCGGTCTTTGCTAAATCCTTTGGGGTTAACAACGCTGCAATTGGTTTAATGGTCTCTGCCTTTGCAATTACACGTTTTGCATCCGGCTTAATTTCAGGAGCCTTGGTAGATAAATTTGGTGAAAGAGCGGTTTTCTCAACAGGTGTATTCATGGTTTCACTCTTTACTTTCTTAGCTGGAATTGCTCAAAATTATGAGCAGTTGCTCTTCTTTAGAGCAGCTGGCGGCTTAGGTTCTTCAATGTTCTCAGTTGCAGCAAGTTCAGTCATTTTGCGATCAGTAAGTGATGATCAACGTGGACAAGCACAATCTGTCTATCAAGGTTCATTTATTGTTGG
>DAIMGQ010000015.1:1628-19215 GCA_036723815.1 Candidatus Planktophila sp. | reverse complement strand
AGATCCTGAGTCACAGCTCTCGCGAAACCATGTTGCAAGCTCTGCTGCGTCATGAGTTGGAAGGGCGGTGTATCCGATCTCTTGGGCAATATCAATGATTGTTTGTGGTCGCAGTCCACCATCAAGGTGATCATGTAACAAAACCTTTGGAACTAGTTTGATCTGTTCCTTTGTAGGAATACTGTTCATTGACATTTATTTGGCCCCTTAATCAACAATACGTTCAATAATTAACGGCAGGCGATCAATACCCCCGGCAGGTACTGATCCAATAGTCACAGAGTTCTCCAGTGACTCCAAAGCCCTGGTAAAGGCGGCTGGAGTGTCTGTGTGGAGCGTGTATAGAGGCGCTCCAGCGCTCACAATATCGCCTGGCTTAGCGTGGATTTCAATTCCAGCCCCGGCTTGGACAGCTTCGCCTTGGCGAGAACGCCCAGCACCTAAGCGCCAGGCTGCCATTCCGACCTTCATGGCATCCATCGACAAAACTGTTCCGCTGCTTTGTGCAGTTACGACAGTATTTTCTTTTGCAACAGGAAGCTTTGCATCAGGATCTCCGCCTTGGGCAGAAATCATTTGACGCCACACATCCATTGCTTTTCCATTTTTCAGTGCAGCTGCAGGATCTGCTCCCTTAATGCCAACGATTTCTAACATTTCTTGTGCCAACAAAACAGTTAACTCGACAATGTCAGCTGGTCCACCACCAGCAAGAACTTCTACGGACTCCCGAACTTCAAGTGCGTTACCTGCAGTTAATCCCAAGGGAACATCCATCGCAGTTACCAAAGCTAAAGTCTTAACACCAGCACGCTTTCCAAGTCCCACCATTACGTGAGCTAACTCTTTTGCTTTTTCTGGATCGCTCATAAATGCACCAGCGCCAGTTTTAACATCTAGCACTAGAGCACTTGTTCCCTCAGCAATTTTCTTACTCATGATCGATGATGCAATTAGTGGAATCGCTTCAACAGTTGCTGTCACATCGCGCAGTGCATACAACTTCTTATCTGCAGGAGCCAATCCAGCACCAGCTGCACATATTACAGCGCCGCAATCTTGCAAAACTTTTAACATTTCTTCATTGGACAGAGAAGCACGCCATCCTGGAATAGATTCCAACTTATCTAAAGTTCCACCTGTGTGGCCTAGTCCTCGACCAGATAGTTGTGGAACTGCTGCGCCACATGCCGCAACTAAAGGTGCAAGTGGCAATGTGATTTTGTCGCCAACGCCGCCCGTTGAATGCTTATCAACTGTTGGACGAGAGAGTGCAGACCAATTCATGCGTTCGCCGCTGTTGATCATTGCATCGGTCCACCGTGAAATCTCACGATTTTCCATTCCGTTAAGCAAGATAGCCATGAGCAGTGCGGACATTTGTTCATCAGCAACTGCGCCTCGTGTGTAGGCGTCGATTACCCAGTCGATTTGAGGATCAGTTAATGAATGGTGATCTCGCTTTGCCGCAATGATTTCAGCGGCTGAGAAGGCTTCAATCACTTAGCGCTCGTTGCGGTCGAGATCATCTGGGCCAAATGCCCAAGGCAACATCGCAGACATTTTCTGTGGTCCATCATCTGTCATGAGCAATGCTTCAGGGCCACCATGCTCAAATAACAATTGGCGGCAACGTCCACATGGAGCCAAGTAATTTCCTTGTCCATCAACGCAGACAACGGCGATTAATCGCCCGCCACCCGTAGAGATCAGATTAGAAACTAACCCACACTCAGCACATAGCCCAACGCCATAACTTGCGTTCTCAACATTACAACCGGTTGCAATTCGACCATCACTGACGAGTGCTGCAACGCCGACTGGAAACTTTGAATATGGAGCATATGCATTCTTCATTGCTCCAATAGCTTCCTGGTGGATCTGATCCCAATTAATCTGAGTCATCGCAAACCACCACGGCGGTATGGCAATCCATCAGCAGCCGGCATTCGCAATCTTTGTGATGCAAGTGCCATTACCAAAATCGTTGCAATATATGGAGTCATTGTTACGAGCTGACCTGGAAGTTCGTCAACTGCAAAGAAGAACCACAATGTGAATCCGGCCGATGCAAGACTTAATGCTGCACTTACATGCTTTGCTGCTCTGAATTTTCTGAAAGCCACAAATGCAAGAATCACTACGATAAACAGAAGAAGCGCGTGGATTGCAGTTGAGTCACGAAGTTGAAGAGCATCAGCAAAACCAAACAATCCCGCACCTGCTAACAATCCACCTGGACGGTAATTACCAAAGAGAAGTGCTGCAAGGCCAATGTATCCACGGCCAGCAACCTGATTTTCTTGGTAATTACTTGCGGCAACAATGGCCAAGAAGCCACCACCTAATCCAGCTAAACCACCTGAAATTAGCACTCCTGCATACTTCATCGCATAGACGTTAACACCAAGTGATTCTGCAGCTGTTGGAGCTTCGCCAGCACTACGTAGTCGCAAACCAAAAGCGGTGCGCCACAAGATGAAGTAAGCCAACGGTACAAATGAGATTGCAACAATAGTTACATATGAAACATCCCCGGTTAAACCACGAAGAATTGAGGCGAAATCAGAGATAAAGAACCAGTTGAGGTTAGCAATCGAACCCAATAGATCTGGGCTCTTCCAACCAAAGTATTGGCCCCCTGATAGAACTGGTAAACCATTGAGCGGAATAGTTTCAATTCCTGGAGATTGTGATGGTCCCGGCCATGATCCAGCCTTATACAAAAGCGTAGATAAATATCGCACAAGTCCTGCAGCGATAATGTTGATCGCAACACCTGAGACCACATGGTCAACACCAAATGTCACAGTTGCGATTGCATGCACTAATGCACCTAAAGAACCAAATACAACCGCTGCAAGTAAGCCTGCCCATGGTCCGTGTTGTGAACCGATGTATCCGCCTGCCCACGCACCCATGATCATCATGCCTTCAAGGCCGATGTTCACAACACCTGCACGCTCTGAGAACAGACCACCTAGCGCCGCAAGAACAATTGGAACGGACAAGAGCAGTGCAGCAGATGCTGTTCCAGTACTTGTCAGGTCAGAAGCACCTGTAATGATGCGAATTGAAGCCAAGACAAAAACAAGCATGGTTGCATAACGCAGGAGTTTCATGGCTTTCATCCCTGCACCACCTTAGCTAATTCATTGCTTTGCAAAGTTAATTTAAAGCGTCTCACAACTTCATAAGCAACAACAGAACTCAAAAGAATTGATCCCTGCATAATCACATAGGTTTCTGGCGCAATATCAATGAGTTCCAAGGAGCGTGAACTTACTTCTAAGAATCCAAACAAAAGTGCGCTAACAGCCATTCCTCCAGCAGAGTTACGACCCAAGAGTGCAACTGCGATTGCCGAGAATCCAATTCCTGCACGGAACCCTAAGTTGTACGAGTGCGTCTGTCCCAGAACTTCAGGTAAACCTGAAAGTCCTGCAATAGCTCCGGAAATAACGAGAGCGATAAATGTCATCTTCTTTGAATTCACACCGCTTACTCTTGCTGCAATTGGATTTAGTCCAGATGCACGAAGTTCGAATCCAAAACGGGTGCGATTAACGACAAACCAGAAGATAAATCCGAGAGCAACAGCCACGAAAAACATTCCGTATACGCCGCCGCCAGGCTGATCTTCAACACCTAGCTTGCGCAATAGTGGCATCAAATCAGGTACTTGAGCCGATGCTGGAAGCTGCTTAGTCTGAAGGTTATTTGAGCCCTCTTCAATTACTGCAAAGTGCTTTGATAACAAGTAAGCAGACATGCCGCCTGCAAGAGCATTAAGCATGATTGTTGAAATAACTTCATTCACGCCTCGCTTAACCTTTAAGTATGCAGCGATTGCAGCCCATAATCCACCGAATGTCATGGCAACAATAAAGACTGCTGCAACATGTAGAACTGGTGGAAGAACAAACATTGCACCGATGTAGCAACTAAAGAGCGCACCTAGGCGTAATTGACCTTCAACGCCGATGTTAAAAAGACCTGCTCTAAAAGTTACTGCAATAGCAATTGCTGCGATGTAGTACGGGGTAGCAGTATTAACGATCTCCATCAAAGATCCTATTTCTGTGCCGTACTCCCACATAGTTCTAAAGGCTTCAAGAGGGGATTTATTGCTGACAATGACGGCAATACTTGAAACTGCAATCGAGAAAATAGCTGCAGCCAAAGGTGCGGCAACTGCTAAGCCAACCTTGCTGAGAGACAGCTTTATAGTTAGCAAGTTACTCATGCTGCACCTGTCATCGCAGAACCTAGCTGCTCTGGAGTCGTCTTTGCTGGATCAAGTTCTGCCGTAATCGAACCGCGCAACATAACAAGAAGTCGATCAGACATTCCAATTAACTCTTCAAGGTCGGCTGAAATCAAAACGATTGCCATTCCTTTTTCACGAGCCTTGCGTAGAACATCCCAAATAGCACCTTGTGCACCAACATCAACACCACGCGTTGGATGAGATGCAACCAAAAGTGCTGGAGCCTTACTCATCTCGCGACCAACAATAAACTTCTGCTGATTACCACCAGAGAGTGCCGCTGCCAAAGTATCTGGGCCAGGTGCGCGAACATCAAACTCATCCATGATTGTGCGAGTGCTTTCAATTGTTGCCTTTTTATCAATCACAAAGCCACGCATCACAGGCTTACTGCGTTGATGGCCAAGAATTCTGTTCTCCCATAATGGTGAGTTCATCATTAACGCCTGACGTTGACGATCTTCAGGGATTAAACCGATTCCCAGATCGTGTCTATCTGCAACAGATAAATCATCGATTCCTGAGCCATTAAATTGAATGGAACCCGTGTAATCACGCAGACCCATGATGGCTTCAACTAATTCAGCCTGACCATTTCCTTCAACACCTGCAATGCCAATTACTTCACCAGCATGTAGATCAAAAGAGATATTTGCTAACAAATCACGACTGCCCGTCGTTGTTGGGACTGAGACATCCTTTAGTGACAGGGTAATTTCTTCTCGGCGTGTGTGACCCAATGTAGAAGGCTTTGGAAGTTCACTTCCAACCATTAATTCAGCCAATTGACGGGCCGTGACATCTTTTGATTTAACCTCAGCCACAGTAGAGCCTTGGCGCACAACGGTTACTTCATCAGCCACGCGCAATACTTCATCAAGCTTGTGTGAAATAAAAATTAGCGCCATTCCTTGATCGCGTAAGCCTTCAAGTGCCTGGAAGAGATCATCTACTTCTTGCGGAACTAGCACAGCGGTTGGTTCATCGAAAATCAAAATTCGAGCACCGCGGAATAAGACCTTAAGAATCTCAACTCTTTGGCGCTGTCCAACACCTAGCTCTTCAACAAGAACATCTGGATCAATATCTAGTCCGTACTGCTGGGCCATTTCAACAACTTTTTTCCGGGCACTTGCAAAATCTATAGTGCCACCATGTTGTGGTTCAGAACCTAAAATAATATTTTCTAGCACTGTGAAGTTATCTGCCAACATAAAGTGCTGATGGACCATGCCGATGCCCGCATCAATTGCATCATTGGGAGTTTTAAAGTTAACAGCTTGGCCATTGACCAAAATTTCACCAGAGTCAGGGCGCTGCATTCCATAAAGGATCTTCATAACAGTTGACTTGCCAGCACCGTTTTCTCCGACGAGAGCATGGACTGTGCCTGTTTCAACTTTCAGCGAAACATCTTTATTGGCTACTACGCCTGGAAAGCGCTTAGTAATGTGTCGCAGTTCTACTGCTACAGACACTTAAACTCTCCTTTGATTCAATTTATTCTGGGAAAAACATTTGGCCCAACAAGGAGATTAAACTCCATTGCTGGGCCAAACGCCACTTACTTAAGCCAGATTATGGCTTTGTTGGAACCTTGATCTTGCCTGACTTGATTGCAGCAGCAGCCTTATCGATCTGTGCCTTGTACTTGTTGATGTATCCACCTGAGTAAGAAACGCCAACACCATCAAGTGAGAGGTTGTACTGACGACCGTAGATACCGGACTCATCTAGAACATCGTTTACAGATGAACCTGCAACAGCTGTTGCAATAACATCGTAAACAGCACGGTCAACGCGCTTGATCATTGATGTGAGCATGTTCTTCTTCTCTGCAGCTGAAGCGGTTAGGTACTGATCAGAGTCAACTCCGATAGTCCAAACCTTCTTGCCAGCATTTGCAGCCTCTGTTGCAGCTGCGAAGTTACCCGCACCTGATCCACCTGCTGCTGAGTAGATAACATCGATACCCTTATCGATCATTCCCTTTGCAATAACCTTTGCCTTAGCTGGGTCATTGAAACCACCGAAATCAGGTGGCTCTGTGACGTACTTGACGTCAACAGTTGCTGACTTCTTTGTTGCCTTAACACCAGCAACGAATCCAGCTTCAAACTTCTGTAGTAGAGGAATACGTACTCCACCGATGTAACCGATCTTTCCTGACTTTGATGCAAGTGCTGCTGCAACGCCAGCTAGGTATGAACCCTGCTCTTCAGCGAATACAAGACCAGCAACGTTCAGTAGATCTACTGAAGCATCATCGATGATTGCGAACTGTGTGTTTGGGTAATCAGATGCAACCTTCTTGATTGGTCCTGCGTAGAGGAAACCAACAGCAATGATTGGATTGAATCCAGCCTTTGCTAACAAGCGAAGCTTGTCTTCGCGCTCTGAATCTGAACCCTGTGTAACAGTTACTTCACGAGCCGTAACCTTTAGGTTCTTCTTTGCAAGATCAAGACCTGCTGCTGCTGAATCGTTGAATGACTTATCGCCACGTCCACCGATGTCATAAGCAAGGCCTACTTTTACCTTTGTTGCGGCTGTAGCTGCAGGAGCAACAAATGCTGTCGCTGCCATAACAGTTGCAGCAACAACTGCTACAAGACGAAATACTTTCTTCAATTTTCCTCCAAGGATTCAAGGGGATCTTCAATACCTGCTTTTAAGGGCACATATTGAAGCTTTGTGTGATTGGGAGCCTATTACCGAGGCCCGATTAAACTCAACAAGCCAGGCTTGATTTTGGTATCAGGGGTGTAACGTTTTGGAAAACTCTCAACTAGGGGTTGAGATGCTGGCTTTATTACTTCACTAAACCCAGGTTTTTATAGGTGTCCTGAAGGGTTGCTGAGGCCACTACGCGTGCTTTGTCTGCACCTTCGTGCAAAAGATCAATGAGGTGCTTTTCATCCTCTAAAAGCTCTAGTGCCTTTGCTCGGATAGGTCGGAAGTACTCAACAACTACTTCAGCAACTTCGCCCTTAAAGTCGCCATAACCCTTGCCATCAAACTGTTTTTCAAGATCTGCAATTGAAGTTCCTGAAAGTGAGGAATGAATTGTCAGCAAATTACTAATGCCAGGCTTTTCTTTCTCGTCAAATTTCACTTCGCGGCCAGCATCAGTTGCTGCACTCTTAATCTTTTTTGTATTGGCCTCAGGTGTGTCCATCAGTTCTAGAACGCCTGCGGCAGAGCCAGATGACTTACTCATCTTTGAAGTTGGCTCTTGCAGATCATAAATCTTGGCACCGGCCTTTAAAATATGGCCCTCTGGCACTCTAAAGGTTTCGCCAAATCGTGCGTTGAAGCGAGTAGCTAAGTCACGAGTTAATTCAATGTGCTGACGTTGATCTTCACCGACTGGAACATAATGTGCTTGATACAAAAGAATGTCTGCTGCTTGCAACATCGGATAAGTAAAGAGTCCAACGCGAGCTGTGTCTGCTCCGCCTTTTGCAGATTTATCTTTGAACTGGGTCATACGGCTGGCCTCACCGAAACCTGCAAGGCACTCCATGATCCATCCCAATTGATTGTGCTCTGCAACATGGGACTGCACAAACAAAGTTGATTTTTCAGGAGAGATACCGAGTGCAATTAATTGTGCCGCAGATACCAAGGTGCGCTTTCTAAATAGCGCCGGCTCAATTTCTCCTGTTAATGCATGTAGATCAACGATGCAGTAAAAAGCATCATTGCCTTCTTGGAGTTCAACCCATTGCTTCAATGCGCCTAAGTAATTGCCCAGGTGGAAGGAGTCACTCGTTGGCTGAATGCCTGATAGAACTCGCTTCTGCGTCATAGCTGTAATTCTTTCACACCTATGCAGATCGAGAGATCAATAACTGCCCTGCGCGTTTGCCTTCCATGGTCAGCACGGTGATTCGGATGCCATTGACGTTAACAACATCATGCTCACGTGGGATTCGACCTAAAAAGTGCATTACAAATCCACTTGCTGTCTCATATGGACCTTCAGGGATATCTAGTTTTGTCTGCTCTATCAAATCTTCGATAGAAATAAGGCCATCTACTTCGAAATCTCCTGTGCGCTCTTCATGTGAAATTTCATTCTCATGATCGTCATATTCATCACGAATATCACCGATGAGCACCTCTACCAAGTCTTCTAAGGTAACGATTCCATCTGTGCCACCGTACTCATCCAAAACAATTGCAAGGTGTTGGCCTTGTATGCGCATCTCAGTTAGAGCAGGCAAAACTCCCTTTGTACCTGGCAAATACATAATGTTTCTTGCTAGCTCAACGATCTTGGTGGTCTTGCTAGCAAGTGAGGTATCCAGCAAATCGCGCACGTGGATAAAGCCGACTACTTCATCCGATGATCCACGAACAACTGGATAGCGTGAGTGTGCTTTATCAACTGCTAATTCAATAGCTTTACCAACAGTCAAAGATGCATCCATGAAATCAACTTCGGTGCGCGGCACCATAACCTCATGAACCTGGCGTTCTGAGGCATTGAAAACTTCTTCAACGATGTCACGTTCTTCTTCAGTTAAGGCGGCATGGCCAACTACAAGATCAAGCAGCTCTTCTTCAGACATCTGGCTGCGTTGTGCCTTTGGATCAACACCAAATGCACGCACCGCAAAATCCGTTGACTTTGAGAGCAACCAAATAATTGGACGGAAGATATTTGCAACGACGTTAATGATTCCAGCTGTTGTCATTGCGATTTCTTCAGCTCTAAAGAGTGCAACGCGCTTTGGTACTAGCTCACCAAAGACTAATGAGAAGTATGCGATCACCAAGGTGACACCAATGAGTGAGATTGTCGTGCTCCAGCCAGAGGAGATTCCAAAGGACTCAAGCCAAGGAATTACATAATCACCAAGTTGGTCTGCGCCTAAGGCTGCAGAGAGAAATCCGCTGACAGTTACTCCAATTTGAACAGCAGCCAGCAATCTATTGGGGTGTTCAGCAAGTTCTGCAACGCGAGCGCCTCGTTTTCCGCGAGCTGCGATTTGGCGGACTTGGCTATCTCGAAGAGAGATCAGAGCAATTTCAGCAGCAACGAAGAATGAGGCCAGGACAATCAGGCCAGCAATGGTTGCTAGGTCAACGAAGAGTGAGGCCAACGAGGGAGGTTCCATTATGTGAGAAGTATACGATCTCTCAGACGGGGCTCGTGGCTTTATCTTCCCTTACCCAGGGTTTATGCGTAATCTTGCGCCGTTGGCCAACCGGCCATCACCTTCATCCACGGACCGTCGGGCACGTACCTGCCCGGAGAAGGAGAGCAATCTCATGGCATCAGTAGTTTTTGATGGCGCATCACGTATCTACCCAGGAACAACAGCACCTGCTGTCGACAAGTTAAACCTCACTGTTAATGATGGAGAGTTTTTAGTTCTTGTTGGTCCATCAGGTTGCGGTAAGTCAACATCACTTCGTATGTTGGCCGGCCTAGAAGAAATTGATGGCGGCAGAATTTTAATTGGCGATCGCGACGTAACAAATGTTGCACCAAAAGATCGTGACATTGCGATGGTGTTCCAGTCATATGCGCTGTATCCACACATGACAGTTGCAGAGAACATGGGATTTGCATTAAAGATAGCAGGAACTCCGAAGGAAGAACGCGATCGTCGTGTTCTAGAAGCAGCAAAGTTGCTTGACCTTGAGCCATACCTAGAGCGCAAGCCAAAAGCTCTTTCAGGTGGTCAGCGTCAGCGCGTTGCAATGGGTCGCGCAATTGTTCGCGAGCCACAGGTATTCCTTATGGATGAACCACTATCAAACCTTGATGCGAAGTTGCGTGTAGCAACTCGTACACAGATCGCTGCATTGCAGCGTCGCCTAGGAATCACAACTGTTTATGTAACACACGACCAGGTTGAAGCTATGACTATGGGCGATCGCGTTGCAGTATTGAAGGATGGCTTGCTTCAGCAAGTTGATACACCTCGTAATCTTTATGACAACCCAGCAAATGCTTTCGTTGCAGGCTTCATTGGTTCTCCTGCCATGAACCTTCTTATCGCTCCTGTTAGCGGTGGCAAGGCAATGCTTGGAGATCTAGCAATTGATGTTCCAGCATCTGCAGGATCATCAGTAACTGTTGGTGTTCGCCCAGAAGGCTTCACACCATCATCAAAGGGCTTCCACGTTCTAGTTGAAGTTGTTGAAGAACTTGGTTCAGATGCTTTTGTTTACGGAAAGCCAGCTGATTCAACAGTGAAGTTTGCGAATGCAACTGATGAAGGCGCACAAGTAATTGTTCGCTGGGATCCAAAGAATCCTCCAAAGCCAGGCGACACAATTACTGTCGAAGCTGTTAAGGGATCTGTTCACTTGTTCAACTCAACGACAGGTGAGCGTGTTTAATTCATTTCTTTCATAAGAAAAGCCCCTCTGGAAACAGCGGGGCTTTTCTTATTCTTTAAAACAAGAAGGATTAAGCCATAGCCTTCTTTAGGTTCTCATCAATTGAATTCAAGAACTCCTGTGTTGTTTGGTATGGAGCAGTCGTTGAGATCAGAAGTGACAAGTCCTTAGTCATCTTTCCTTGCTCAACTGTCTCAATACACACACGTTCTAGAGTTGCACAGAACTTTGCTAGCTCTGGATTGTTATCAAGCTTTGCACGGTGTGCAAGGCCTTGAGTCCACGCAAAGATAGAAGCGATTGGATTTGTTGACGTTGCCTTGCCTGCTTGGTGGTCACGGTAGTGACGTGTAACTGTTCCGTGCGCAGCCTCTGACTCACAGATCTTTCCATCTGGTGTCATCAAGACTGAAGTCATCAAACCAAGTGAGCCGTAACCCTGAGCAACGGTGTCAGACTGAACATCGCCGTCATAGTTCTTACATGCCCAGACATATCCACCCTCCATGCGAAGAGACATAGCAACCATGTCATCGATCAAGCGGTGCTCATACCAAATACCGGCAGCATCGAACTGAGTCTTGAACTCAGCCTGATAGATCTCTTCAAAGATGTCCTTGAAGCGACCATCGTATGCTTTAAGAATTGTGTTCTTGGTTGAAAGATAAACAGGGAACTTGCGAAGTAGTCCGTAGTTAAGGGATGCACGTGCAAAGTCGCGAATTGAATCATCAACGTTATACATCGCCATTGCTACACCTGAGGATTCAAAGTTGAAAACTTCAGTGTTGATTGGTGCTGAACCATCTTCTGGAACAAATGAGATTGTTAGCTTTCCTGGACCTGGAACCTTGAAATCTGTTGCACGGTACTGATCACCAAATGCGTGACGGCCGATAACAATTGGCTTCGTCCAGTGTGGAACCAAACGAGGAACATTGCTGATGATGATTGGCTCGCGGAAGATTACTCCACCAAGAATATTGCGGATTGTTCCGTTAGGAGACTTCCACATCTTCTTCAGACCAAACTCTTCCACACGCGCTTCATCTGGAGTGATCGTTGCGCACTTGATACCCACACCATGCTTTTGAATCGCACGAGCTGAATCAATAGTTACCTGATCATCAGTGGCATCGCGGTGTTCCATACCTAGGTCGTAGTATTCAAGATTGACATCTAAGTAAGGCAGGATCAAAGAATCCTTGATGAACTGCCACATGATGCGTGTCATTTCATCGCCGTCTAGCTCGACGACAGTGCCCGTTACCTTGATCTTGCTCATCGTTGCTCCCCTACTTAGAGTGTTTGAACATCTGCTTGTTTTGCACGAACTGCTTCTGCTGCCTCTTTAAGAGCTGCAACTTCTGTATCAGTCAATGTGCCTTCGACAACCTTTTTGATACCGGTGCGACCGATCTCGGCTTCAACACCAAGATAGACACCAGAAATTCCGTATTCGCCATCAACCCAAGCACACACAGGCATTACCGCACCTGAATCTTCAATGACAGCCTTTGCCATACGAGCTGCAGCTGCAGATGGTGCGTAATAAGCAGATCCAGTTTTGAGTAATGCAACAACTTCTGCGCCACCATTGCGTGTGCGATCAACAAGATCAGCAATATCTGCTTGTGAAAGTAGATCAGTCAATGGCTTGCCATCTACTGTGCAACGACTTGGAACTGGAACCATGGTGTCACCATGTGAACCAAGAGTTAGCGTCTTTACAGCTCCGACCTTTACGCCAAGTTTTTCAGCAACAAAGTTTGTAAAGCGCGCAGTATCTAACATTCCTGCTTGACCCATCACGCGGTTCTTTGGAAAACCTGTTGCGATTTGCGCAAGTGCTGTCATTTCATCGAGTGGGTTTGAAACCACGATGATCACAGCGTTAGGTGAATGCTTTGCAATATTTTCTGCAACTCCGCGAACGATTCCCGCGTTAACGCCAATCAAATCCATACGGCTCATGCCAGGTTTGCGAGGAAGTCCTGCAGTAATGACAACTACATCTGAATTAGCTGTGGCTTCATAGCCAGCACCTTCAGCAGTTGTTGTTGCGCCAATAATCTTTGTTTCAAAACCTTCAATTGAACGAGATTGATTCATGTCTAAAGCCAAACCTTCTGGCTTTCCTTCGACGATATCTGTTAAAACCACGGTGTCGAAAACATCATATTCAGCTAAACGAAGAGCTGTTGTTGAACCGTAGAAACCTGCACCGACTACTGTGACTTTGCCACCCATGGCGACTCCATTCATGCGTATTTGCGAATAGGTGAACTCTATCGTCCGCGAGGAAGTGCAATTGCCAGCGTAAAAAGGGCTATTGCGATAACAACGGGTAAATAAAACTCTATGCGGCGAAAATTACGAGATTTGAGAGCGATCCCCAAGGTGCCGGCTGCGATGAAAAGTGACCCACCTCGCACAATACCGGAGGCCCCAAGAACCACCCCGATCAGGACGGCGACATAACTAATTGTCGAAAGTATGCGGTTATTTAGCTGCACGCATCAACCACATTTGTTAGCAACATTGCACGAGTCATCGGACCAACTCCACCTGGCATTGGCGAAACATAAGAAGCTTTCTCATATACCCCAGGACACACATCACCATCTAAGCCTTCTGCAGTGCGTGAGATACCAACATCAATTACTACCGCACCTTCCTTAATCATTTCAGCCTTTAAGAAATGTGACTGACCGATTGCAGCAACGACGATGTCAGCACTTCTTGTGTACTTAGCTAAATCTTTTGTACCTGTATGAGTCAAAGTAACAGTGGCATTTTCTTGCTTGCGTGAAAGAAGTAGTCCAAGTGGCCGACCAACAGTTAGCCCGCGACCAATCACAGTTACTTCAGCGCCCTTGGTTGCAATCTTGTAATGATCAAGCAAAGCCACAATCGCACGTGGCGTGCATGGCAATGGAGCATCAAAGCCTAAAACTAGACGACCAAGGTTAAAGGGGTGTAAACCATCAGCATCTTTGCTGGGATCGATAGCTTCTAGAACTCTTTGAGTATTTAATCCCTTTGGCAAAGGCAGTTGCACGATGTATCCGGTGCACTCTTTTGATGAATTCAAATCAGCAATAGCCGCTAGAACATCTTTTTCAGTTGCATTCTCTGGTAGATCAAATCGAATTGAATTAATCCCAACTTCTTTGCAATCGCGATGCTTGCCATCAACATATGACATAGAGCCAGGATCATTTCCGACTAAAACCGTTCCAAGTCCTGGTGTAATTCCCTTGGCTTTAAGTGCTGCTACGCGAGTTGTCAGATCTGCTTTGATGGCTGATGCAAGTGCCTTGCCATCTAGTATCTGTGCGCTCATGGTTAAAGCCTATCTATTTATGCGTGTGAAAAATGCCGGGTTCCGGTGAAGAACATCGCAATTCCGCCCTTTTGCGCAGCGGCAATAACCTCATCATCGCGCACACTTCCGCCAGGTTGAACAACAGCTTTTACTCCTGCATCAATCAAGATCTGCAGCCCATCTGCAAATGGGAAGAAAGCATCACTTGCCGCAACCGAACCCTTAACGCGATCTCCTGCACGTGAAACAGCTAAACGGGCAGAATCAACGCGGTTGACCTGTCCCATTCCGATTCCAACTGAAGCTGTCATCTTGGCAAGTAAAATTGCATTACTTCTAACTGATCGAACACTTCTCCAAGCAAACTCAAGATCCTTCATAGTCTGCACATCTACTGACTCTCCACTTACTTGCTTCCAATTAACTGGCACATCACCATCTGTGTCAATTAAATCAGTTGTCTGTAGGAGCACTCCCCCAGAAACTGGACGTAGTTCAAATGGATTAATTGATGTCACATCACACTTTAATATTCGAATTGAAGGCTTCTTCATTAAAAGCTCAAGAGCATCGGCATCATAATCAGGTGCAATTAAGACTTCAGTAAAGATCTTTGAAAGTGGTTCAGCCATCGCAAGATCTACTTTTCGATTAGCAGCAACTACTCCGCCAAATGCAGAGACTGGATCGCACTCATGTGCGTGCTGATAAGCGACAGCAACACCCAATTCACAAACGGCAACGCCACATGGATTGGCATGCTTCATGATTGCAACCGCAGGATCGCGATGATCTAGGACTGCGCGCCATGCCGCATCTGCATCTGTGTAGTTATTAAAGGACATTTCCTTGCCATGCAATTGCTGCGCACCAACAATTCCTGCAGCACCGCTGGAGTAAATCGCAGCCAATTGATGTGGGTTCTCGCCATATCGAAGTGAGCTTTCGCGATCCCAGATTTGTCCAAACCACTCAGGCAAATCTTTGCCTTCTGCCTGGCCAAGCCATGTTGCAATCGCTAAGTCGTATTTAGCTGTGGTTCTAAAAACTTCAAGGGCTAATTTGCGACGCTCTACTTCAGTAAATCCCCCAGCTTTGATTGCCTCTAACAACTGGTCGTATTGAGATGTCTGGCAAATAACCGCTACAGAGCCATGATTTTTTGCAGCCCCACGGAGCATTGATGGACCACCAATATCGATCTGTTCAATACTCTCTTCAAAGTTCGCACCCGTTGCAATGGTTTCGGCAAATGGATACAAGTTAATAACTACTAAGTCAAAAGGCTTGATATCTAACCCAGCGATCGCAGCTAAGTGCTCAGGATTGTTTTGATCTGCCAATATTCCGCCATGAACACGTGGGTGAAGAGTCTTCACACGTCCATCCATAATTTCCGGAAAGCCTGTGTAGTCACTGACTTCAGTCACAGCAATTCCTGCTTCAGCTAAATTCTTGGCCGTTGAACCAGTTGATAAGATTTCTATTTCGGCAGCAGTTAACGCATTACCAATCTCAATTAGCCGATCTTTGTCATAGACACTTACCAACGCGCGACGAATTGGTTTTCTCATGTGCGTTTAAACAATCGAGGCAAGTAGAGCGCTAATGCTGCACCTGCAGTTAACTCAGCTGCTATCGCCAGTGTGAACTTCCAGGTTGAAACACCAACTGCTGACATTGCATCTGTAATCAACGCACCGCTTGCTGAATACCCAACAAAGGCAGCAATCAGAATTGCAACAACCAAGCTTTGTTGGAGGACTTTGAGATTAAGCGCAACTGTCCAGCTGGCAAGAAGAGCACCCGCAAAAACGATGAATGCGATACCAATCATCGCAATAACTGATTTGTCTTCTGGCAGGGCACCCAGCAGTGGCATTGCTGGAATCTTATTTAATCTGTGTGAAAACGGAGAGACTAAAGTTCCAGAGCCAACAGCAAAACCAACTCCGGAAAAGTATGCAAGGGTGGCAACAATTGCGTTGGGAATATACAAAATATTGAGTAGCATCAAAAGTAAGCCGCCAAAGATTCCGGGCTGGAGCACAGTAGTTAAATCCTTAACCATTGAAATGTTAACAAGTAACATCAAACCAAAAATGATCGATGAAACACCGAGTAATAGGGCGATGATGCGTGAGCCAAATAAAAAGCCTTGGCCTAATGCAACTTTACGTCCAACGGTTGCACCAACTAAAAGCGTAAATGGCAAAACATAAATGATTGCAAAATACCAAACTGGCTTTATTGCTTCTGTCTTTGACAACAGTGAAGCAAGGAGGGCAAAAAGGGTATAGCCGACTGCAAAGACTGCTCGAGCAGAACCAACTAAGGATGAATCATTATCTAAGCGCTCAATTGTGCGTTCTATCCCACTGCGGATTGCTAGCACTGGGAAAACTAACGCGCCAAGTGGAAGGTATGAAAGGTAACCATCTAGACCAGAGGGAGGTAGTGATAGTGAAAAAGGAATCTGGTGCGCACCAATCCAAATCCATACTGCTGCTCGCAATGGATCTCCGGTGTTTCCTGTTGCACTACCTGCTGTAGCCCAAGCAACGAGGGCGATAAATGATGTTGGAAGTAAAAGCCAAGCAACGCTACGCAGGACTTGGGGCAATGCTGCTCCAAGTACCCGCGTCATCATTGTTATCGACCCATTATTGCGCGTAACAAACGCGCGGTTTCACTAGGTGTTTGGCCAACCTTTACGCCAGCAGCTTCCAATGCATCTTTCTTGCCTTGTGCAGTTCCTGACGAACCAGAAACGATTGCACCTGCGTGACCCATTGTCTTGCCTTCTGGAGCAGTGAAACCAGCAACGTAACCAACAACTGGCTTTGTTACGTACTCAGCGATAAATGCTGCAGCACGCTCTTCTGCATCTCCACCAATTTCACCAATCATGACAATCGCAGTTGTCTCTGGATCATCTTGGAATGCGCGTAAGCAATCAATGTGAGTTGTTCCAATTACTGGATCGCCACCGATACCAACAGCGGTACTAAATCCAATATCGCGAAGCTCATACATCATTTGGTATGTAAGAGTTCCTGACTTAGAAACCAGTCCAATCGGACCTGACCCAGTGATATCTGCAGGAATGATTCCAACATTTGATTTTCCTGGACTAATTAATCCTGGACAGTTAGGTCCAATGATCTGTGTAGTTCCCTTTGTCTGCGAATATGCATAGAAGCTTGCTGAGTCATGAACTGGAATACCCTCGGTAATCACAACTACTAATGGCATCGTTGCATCAATTGCATCGATTACTGCAGCCTTTGCAAACTTAGGTGGCACAAACACAACAGAAACATTTGCACCTGTTGCAGCCATTGCCTCGGCAACAGTGTTAAAGACTGGCAGTTGGTGGCCATCGATATCGACAACCTGTCCACCCTTACCAGGTGTTACTCCGCCAACAATTTTTGTGCCCGAAGCCAACATTCGACGGGTGTGCTTAGTTCCTTCAGAACCGGTCATTCCCTGAACAATTACTTTGCTTGCATCGTTAATAAAGATTGACATTACTTCGCCGCCAATTCTGCAGCGCGATTTGCTGCTCCATCCATCGTGTCTGCCTGCTCTACCAATGGGTGCGCAGCCTTAGCCAAAATTGCTCG
>DAIMGQ010000015.1:0-1528 GCA_036723815.1 Candidatus Planktophila sp. | reverse complement strand
TATGCGACGACATCTAGTGTGCTCATAACAAGTCCGGCACCGTTACCGATGATTCCAACCTGCCCATCAAGCTTTACGTAGTTAAGACCCTTTTCTTTAGCAGCAGCCTCTAAAGGATTTTCTGCATCTTGGTCAACAAGTGATTGGTGATCTGGCTGACGGAAATCAGCGTTCTCATCAAGAGTTACTTTGCCATCTAGGGCAATAATCTTTCCATCATTTGTTTTCACCAAAGGATTTACTTCAACAAGGGTTGCATCTTCACCCTGGAAAACATCCCACAGCTTAAGCAGTACTTGTGCAACTTGATCTGCCACATCTGCAGGAAATGCTGCTGCTGCGACAATTTCTTTTGCTTTAGCAAGTGAAATTCCATCAACTGCAGACACAGGAATCTTTGCAAGTTTTTCAGGTGCAGTATGTGCAACCTCTTCGATGTCCATTCCACCTGACACTGATGCCATTACTAGGAATGTTCGGTTTGAGCGGTCCAACAAAATTGAAAGGTAATACTCAGCTTCAATTGGGGCTGCTGCTGCAATCATTACTGTGCGAACAGTGTGGCCTTTAATATCCATTCCAAGGATTGCACCAGCTTTTTCGCGAGCATCCTGTGGATTCTCAGCAAGCTTTACTCCTCCTGCTTTTCCACGTCCACCAACTTTGACCTGAGCCTTGACTACAACCTTGCCGCCAATTGTTGTTGCAGCTTTTTCTGCTTCATCTGCTGTTGTTGCAATAGCTGCAGCTAAAACAGGTACGCCATGTTTTTCAAAAATATCTCGGGCTTGGTATTCAAAGAGATCCACTGGGGCTCACAATCTATTGGCCGGCTATTTACGGGGCAATCCTATAGTTTCTCAACAGGTGCATAACGCAATAACAAACGCTTCTCGCCGTATTGGCCGAAGTTAATTGTGGCTTCGGCTTTGTCGCCAGCCCCAGCAACTGCCACAACAGTGCCTAATCCGAATGTGTCATGTGACACACGCTCACCAACTGCCAGCTCCATCGCAACACTCTTTTTGCCTGTGGCACGTGGTGGTGGAGTTGTAGCAGTTCGAGTGCGTGTAACAAGTGAAGGTGATGATGATCGTCCTTGATTGCGCCATTCAATTACATCCTCTGGAATCTCATCAAGAAAACGTGATGGTGGATTGTAATTTGGAGCTCCCCACGTTGAACGATATTCAGCACGCGAAATATAAAGACGCTGGCGTGCGCGAGTTAATCCAACGTATGCAAGTCGACGTTCTTCTTCAATTTCATCTTTCTCACCAAGAGTCCGTGAATGAGGAAAAATTCCATCTTCCATTCCTGTGAGAAACACAGTTGGAAACTCAAGGCCCTTAGCTGTGTGAAGCGTCATCATTGTGACAACTCCGCCGTGATCTTCACCTTCTGGAATCTCATCAGCATCTGCAACTAATGAAACTTTTTCTAAGAATCCTGCCAATGAAATCTCTTCGTCTTCACCAAGTTCTTCAAATGGTCGCTCTTCATACTCCATTGAAACTGCAACAAGTTC
>DAIMGQ010000014.1:0-19578 GCA_036723815.1 Candidatus Planktophila sp. | reverse complement strand
CACCAGTTGCTTCAATAACCTTGATGTAGTTGTCATATGTCAACTGGAATAGGTCACGTGTAGCAGCATCAATACAACGCTCTGCAATCAGGTGCTCGCCACCTGTTAGCTCTGAAGTTTCTCCAAAGAAAACAGTTCCGCCGGCTTCAACCCAGCGGTCAACTGCCTCTGATGTTGTTGGGCAAGAGCCGAGCCCAGAAGTTGTATCTGACTCTCCGCACTTGATTGACATGATCATGTCGCCCATTTCAGCTTCTGTGCGAACAAGACCAGATGCATCTTGTAAGAACATTGCTGCAACACGGCTAGCTTCTTGAATAACTTGTAGATCGCCCTTGCCTTCAATTGAAAATGCGGCAACTGGCTTTCCAGTCTTTGCAATTCCATCAGCAACACGTTGTGTCCACTTTGGCTCAATACCGATAACAACAACTGCGGCAACGTTGGCATTAGCGCCAGTACCAATAAGTGTGTCAAAAGTTAGTTGAAGATCTTCACCAAACTGCAGACGACCAAATGCGTGCGGTAGTGCCATCGTGCCTGGAATAACTTTTGCTACAGCTTCTGCAGCTGCATTTGAAAGGTCATCGAGAGGCAAAATGATTACGTGATTGCGGATACCCATAGCGCCGTTTTCGCGGCGGTATCCAGTTAAGCGCGGCTTGCTTCCCATCGATAACTCCTCATGTTGTGTGTGTGAATGTAATCGCCCTTTTTGATGGCTGCTGATGCAAGTCCGACTTTGATGCCGTACTTAATAATTGCGTCACCCTCAGCAAGATCTGTGAGTGCAAATTTGTGTCCAAGAGGAAGCGCGTGATTTAACACCGCAGTGCTCTCAGTTCCCTCTTTCACGGAACGGCCGTGAATTGTTCCTGGTTGCAGATCTGTCATTGCAACAGCGACATTGTCGCCATCGTGATGAAGCAGAAACTGCGGTGGAGTTATTGCCATGTCTACACACGCCTCTCTTCGCCTATAAATGGGTAGTGGTCTGACCTCTTGCCGGAGTCTAGGTTAGATGAGCGTGTTTCGTCTAGCCCCCTGCCCAAATTTCTCGCAGTGGTCTAACCTGTTGCCATGAAAACAGAGCTTCGATACGGGATTATCGGCGCGGGCAGCATGGGCCGCGAGCATATTGAGAACATCAAGGTCATGGGCGGGGCGGTAGTCACAGCTCTGAGCGACCCACATGTGCCATCCCAAGAAGCAGCCCTGGCCCTTGCCCCTGGCGCAAAGGTATTTACCGATCACCGAGCGCTGTTGGACTCAGGTTTGGTTGATGCCGTTGTTATTGCAACTCCCAATGACACACATGCAGCAGTTTTAAAGGATGCTCTTGCAACAGATTTGGCAGTCTTTGTTGAAAAGCCATTGGCCACAACAGTTGAAGATTTGAAATCAATTCTTGCGTGGGATGACAAGCGAAGTGCAATGACATGGATGGGTCTTGAATATCGATTCATGCCTCCTGTTGCAGAAGCGATTGCTCGCGCCCAAGAAGGCGAAGCAGGAAAGATTCATCAAGTTTCAATCCGCGAACACCGCGAACCTTTTTATCCAAAGGTTGATAACTGGAATCGCTTTGCAGAGCGCACCGGCGGAACATTGGTTGAAAAGTGTTGTCACTACTTCAACTTGATGGACATCATTATTGGTGAACAACCAATTCGCGTCTTTGCATCAGGTGGGCAAAGTGTTAATCACCTTGATGAAAAATATGATGGCAAGCAAGCAAACATGTTGGATAACGCTTACGTTGTCTTGGAGTATGCAAACGGTGCCCGTGGCATGTTAGATTTGTGCATGTTTGGTGAGGGTTCTTTTGATAAAGAGATTCTGACAATTGTCGGAGATGAAGGAAAGATTGAATCCTTCTTGCCATCACAAGTTGTCCGTGCATCGCGCCGTGAATCAATTGGAAAGCTTTCAGGATGGGCTCGCGGTGCAAGTCGTGCACGAGGTAACGAGCAAAAAATTGTCCACAACTACGATGTTAAATACATGGGCCACCACTATGGGGCTTCTTACCTTGAACACACAAAATTTAGAGATGCGATTTTAAATTCAACTCCAGCTGAAGTTTCGCTCAAAGACGGCGTGATGAGCGTTGTGACAGGACTTGCGGCTCATAAGAGCATTGATGAAGGCCGAGTAGTAGAGATTAAAGAGCTCTGGAACTAGGGATTTAGCGCTCGACTCGAGCGCCACCGCCTCCAGCAAGTTTTTCCACTTCAGCCAATGAAGCCATTGTTGTATCTCCCGGAGTAGTCATTGCTAAACCACCGTGGGCAACTCCAAGTTCTAATGAATCTTGCAGGCTACGGCCATCTAATAGACCGAAGATCAATCCAGAAGCAAAGCTATCTCCGCTACCCACTCGATCTAGCACCTCAATTTTCTCGTAAAGCTTTGACTTAAGCAGGCCCGTTTCCTTTGACCAAACAATTGCACTCCAGTCGTTTATGGATGCGGTGTGCACTTTTCTTAATGTTGTTGCAATGACTTCTAAGTTTGGGTAGCTCTTAACAACTTCTTGGACCATCATGCCAAAAGCGCTGTGATTGATCTCGTTAAAATTAGAAGAAAGACCTTCAACTTTAAACCCGAGTGATTCCGTGAAATCTTCTTCGTTGCCAATCATTACATCTACATACGGTGCCAATTTTCTATTTACTTCTTGTGCTTTTGCCTGACCGCCAATTGCACTCCATAAACTTGGACGATAATTCAAATCATAAGAAATCTTGGTTCCGTGTTTCTTGGCACTCTTCATTGCAGCTTCAATCACACCAGGTGTTGTTTCAGATAATCCTGCATAGATCCCACCTGTGTGAAACCAGCGAACGCCTTTTGAAAATATTGCATCCCAATCGATGGAGTCTGCTGTCAGTTGTGAAACAGCGGTATTGCCACGATCAGAGATCCCAACAGCACCCCGCAAACCAAATCCACGTTCAGTAAAGTTCAACCCATTGCGAGTTGTGCGGCCGATGCCGTCATATTTCTTCCACTGAATAAACTGTGTGTCTACGCCACCCTGCAAAATGAGATCTTCGACAAGTCTTCCAATGTCATTTTCGGCAAATGCTGTAACTACCGCGGTGCGGAGTCCAAAGCAACGGCGCAATCCACGAGCAACGTTATATTCCCCGCCACCTTCCCATGCATCAAAGGTGCGAGTTGTCTTTATTCGTCCCTGACCTGGATCAAGTCGCAACATGACTTCACCTAGTGAAATTTGATCAAATGCGCATTCACTCTTTAGCTTTAGATTCACTGTGCGCACACCTCTACAGCTTCTTTTGTCAGGGAAATGATTGAATCAAAGTCTCCATCATCTATGAGCTTTGATGCAACCATCCAGGATCCACCAACGGCAACTACTGAGGCTAATGCTAAATAATCCTTTGCATTGCTTGCACTAATTCCTCCTGTTGGCATGAAGGAAATCCCAGGGAATGGCGCGGTCATTGCTTTTAGTGCGTTAACGCCGCCTATGGTTTCGGCTGGGAAAAATTTAAGAGTTGAGATGCCTTCATTAATTGCTTGAAGCATCTCTGTTGGAGTTGCGACGCCTGGGAAATATGGAATACCAAGTCGCGCAGCTTCAACTGCGACGGAAGGTGAGAAACCAGCAGAAACAGCAAACTTTGCCCCTGCATCATGTGCCCGCTTTAGATCCTCTGCATTGCGCAGTGATCCAACACCAACTAATAATTCTTTGTTATTTGCAGCAATCTTTATGGATTCAAGACTTGCAGGTGTGCGTAAAGTTATTTCAGCAATTGGTAATCCGCCCGCAACTAGCGCTGATGCCAAATCTGCGGCTTTAGAAGCATCATTGATAGCAACGACTGGGACGATTCTTTTCTCATTTATTAGGTGAATCATCGTCCCATCCAACCGCCATCAACGGTTAGAACTTCACCATTTATATAGCGAGCAGCAGGTGAAGCTAAGAAAACTGCCACTGCGGAAATATCTTCAGGATTACCCCATCGCCCAATTGGAATTCGAGCCAAGATAGAGGCGTTTCTATCGGCATCTGCGCGCAATGCTGCAGTGTTATCTGTTGAGATATATCCGGGAGCAATTGCATTTACTGTCACTCCACGACTTCCCCACTCATTAGCAAGTGCTTTCGTAACTCCAGCAACCCCATGTTTGCTCGCGGTATAGGCGGGAACATTGATTCCGCCCTGGAAAGAAAGCAGCGATGCAATATTAACAATCGTTCCAGAGCCCTTAGCAATCATTGCTTTCCCACATGCCTGAGATATCTGAAAGACTGAATTTAGATTGGTATCAATAATTCGATTCCAATCCTGCATTTCTGTTTCTGCAGCAGGGGCCCTAGAGATTGATCCAGCGTTGTTGACCAGAATATCTACCTTCAAATCTGCAATATCTGCAAATGCTTCCTTAATTGCTTCAGCAAAAGAGACATCGCACAGGACTACTTCAACTTTGCGACCAATTCTTTCAATAGCTGACTTAGTTTCCTTTAGTGATTCTTCCGCACGTCCCACCAAAACAATGTCGGCACCAGCATGTGCCAAGGCCTGAGCTATTGAAGCTCCAATGCCCTTGCTTGAACCTGTGACGAGTGCTTTCTTCCCAACAAGGGAGAATTGAGACTCGAGCCAATTTGTCATTATTTGAGGTTCTTTGTCTCAACTAGATTGAAGTCGGAGTAAGTAATATTTTCACCTGCAGTAGACCAAACAAACTTATAATTTGTTGTTCCGGCACCGGTGTGAATAGACCATGCAGGGCTGATAACTGCCTCTTTGTTACTCAAAACGAAATTGCGCGATTGATCTGGCTTGCCGAATAGATGTATTACCTTTTCATTAGAATCTAAATCAAAGTATAAATACGCCTCTGTGCGACGCTCATGTACATGGCATGGCATTGTGTTCCAAACACTACCCTCATGAATAGTCGTGATGCCCATCGCCATTGAAGATGATGCAACACCTTGATCATGTATGTATTTTCTTAATGTTCGCTCACTTGCAAATTTCTTATCGCCAATAACCACTGCATCAGATTTTTCTTTTGTAACTAGAGTAGTTGGATGATCTGCATGACACATACTGGAAGTGAAGTAGATATCGGCTGTTCCGGAGATCTCAATTTCTCGCGTTCCACGTCCGATATAAAGAATGTCTTCAGCATTAAGAGAATGCTTAGCACCATCTGCAACAACTTCGATACTTCCCGAAAGACAAACTAATCCCAATTCGCGTCTTTCCAACAGGTACTCAGCACTTAAGCCCTGTGGCGCTTCTAGCTTGACTTTGCCAGATTGCAGAGAAGATCCACCAATCAAAATACGATCGTGATGAGACAAAACAAAGGTGACAACATTTTTCTGGAAGAGGTTTGAAATAACTAGTTTTTCTCTCAGACTGTCAGATGACTTGATTTGAACATCTTCTGGGGTTACGGGTGTGCGAATTTCCATGCCAAAAGTGTATGGCAATCTCATTTATAAACAAATGTTATTAAATGACACGCATTTAGGTCCTTCTGCTCGCTACGGCTATTGCAATAATCACCTCATTCCCCTTGAATTAAGCCACTTGTGTCGATGATGAATCGTCACGAACCCCACTCAGAGAGGTTATAAAAATCAATGAAGATTAAAAAGCATCGCTCAAAGATTGCTATCGCAGCATCTCTCGTGCTTACTGCAGGTCTTGTTGCAACAGGCCTTCCGTCAGCACAAGCCGCTGGATTGCAACCAACAGCAGCACAACTTGCTGCTTGGAAGGGTAAGGAAATTACTTACTACTTCTATAACGACAGTCAGGCAGAACTTGATACAACAAAAGCACAGATCGCTGACTTCGAAAAGCTAACTGGCGCAAAGGTAAAGCTAGATGTAATTCCATTCACAAGCTTGGATACACAGCTACAGGCGCGTCTGGCTGCAGGAAACGCACCAGATGTGGGTCGACTAAACAACCCAGGTCTTTACATCAAGGATTCTCTAGATTTAGAGAAGTACTTGGGACGCAAATACGCTGCTGAATTCCTAAAGGGATCAACTCTTCAGGTTACTCACCCAACAACTAAGAAGTTAATTGGTGTTCCATACGACCTAACAGTTAATGGTCCATTCATCAACGTTGACATGTTCAAGAAGGCCGGCGTTCCAGTTCCTACTTCTTGGAACTGGACAGAGCTAGTCGCAGCAGGCAAGAAGGTTCAAAAGGCAACCGGATCTGAATACGCATTTGCTATTGATAAGTCTGGACACCGCGTGTCTACAGTTATGAGTCACTTCGGTGCATTCATGGTTGATAAGAACCAAAGAAACGTTCTTCCAACTTCAAAGTTCCGTGCGGAAAAGGCGATCAAGATCATTACTGATCTTTATAAGGCTGATCAAGCTCCTCGCGATCTTTGGATTGGTACTGGAACAAAGTACTCATCACCAACAGCGATCTTCTTGGCGCAGCAGACTCCTATTTTCTTCTCAGGTAACTGGCAGGTCGCAGCACTTGCTAAGGATGCAAAGTTTGACTTTGCAGCAGTTCCAAATCCTAAGGAGCTAAATGCTGGTGGATGGCCTGGAGGTAAGTTCTTGACTGCATTTAATGCAAGTAAGAACCCTGATTTGGCAGCATACTTCTTGTACTACTTAGCCGACACAGCTCAGATGGAGCAAATGGACAAGAGTGCATTCTGGTTGCCAACACGTGTAGACCTTGTAGGCCAAGGCGTTAAGTACGCCACGCGTTCTGCAGATATGGCGGTTTTCCAGGCAGATGCAGCAAAGACACCAGCTGCAGCTTATGGAATCCAGTCAGTACCAACTCTTACTGGACTCATCTACAACAAGCTACGTGACTTAATGACTGAAGTTATGGCAGGCAAGATCACAGCTAAGCAAGCAGTTCAACTTCAAACAGAGTGGATTGACACTCAATTAGCAACACTACGAAAGTAGTTAGGTGTAACTACTTCTAGTGAATAGTTCAAGTAATACGGTTAACCGCCGGCGCTCAGTAATTAGCTGGCGCCGGCGGTTAATGCCGTACCTGTTTGTTGCACCAAATATGCTTATTTTCTTAACTTTTATTATTTGGCCCGCAATTCGTGGTTTTCAGATTTCTTTCTTGGACAGTATTGACGGTCGAACATTTACTCCAGTAGGAACAGGCAACTATCGCGCGATTTTCGGCGATCCAACGGTTGCTGAGGTTGCGAAAAACACCGCAACCTACGTAATTTTCTACGTGATTATTTCGGTAGTTCTTTCACTTGCATTTGCACTTATTGTTAATGAACAACAGTTTGCTAAAGGATTTTTTCGGGCAATCCTCTTTTTGCCAGTGATGCTGTCGCCGGTTGTCGTCGGTTTGATTTGGAACGATGTATTGGATCGCAAAGTTGGTCCATTGAATTCACTTTTGCAAGCTATTGGCGGTGGAAGCCCAGGATGGTTAGTCGAACCCAAGCTAGGCATGATTGCTGTGATTTTTGTTGGTGTCTGGGTTCACTTAGGTTTTTACTCGATTATTTTATTGGCTGGACTTCAAGGAATTGATAGAAGCTTGTTGGAAGCTGCAGCTATGGATGGCGCAACTCGCCCCCAAATCATTCGGACTATTATTCTTCCACTATTGAAGCCAACAACTTTAGTGATCCTTATTTTGGCAACCATTCATGGTTTCCAGTCCTTTGACTTTATTTACACTTTAACTGGTGGTGGACCACTTGGAGCAACAACCTTAATCGTTCAATATATTTACGATCGTGCCTTCCAAACTCCGATTCAGTATGGACTTGGAAGTGCCGCCGGAGTAATCCTATTCATGATCATATTTGCCTTTACTGCGCTTAATTTCTTATTAGGAAAGAAGCGTGAGGCGATATGAGCAAACTTCAGGAGCGGGCCGCTGCAAACAAGTGGAGCACTTTAAATGGTAAGAAGCCACCGTCAGTGGGATCCATTATAAGAACAACTTTTCTTTTGGTAATGACTTTTGTCATTTTAGCGCCAGTTCTTTGGTTTGTGCTGTCATCCTTTAAAGATGCCACTGAATTAGGTGCAAGACCTCCCAAAATTTTCCCAACTGAATGGGCTTTTTCAAATTACACAGAAGCTTTTGAGATGTATAACTACATGCGCTACTTTACCAATAGCGTAATTGTTACATCACTTGCAACAATACTTACTTTAATAATCAATTCGATGGCCGCATATGCATTTGCAAAGTATAACTTCAGAGGGCGTGATGGACTGTTTGTTATGACCCTTGCAATGATCATGATTCCTTTGCAAGTTATCTTGATTCCAATTTACTTAGTAGTTTCATCTTTAGGTTTGGTTAACACTTATTGGGGAATGATTATCCCGGCAGCAGCCACACCCACTGGAGTGTTCATTATTCGTCAGTACATGTTAACTATCCCTGATGAGCTAATTGAAGCCGCCCGTATCGATGGAGCTGGAGAGTTCAGAATCTTTGCAAGGATCGTTTTACCACTCTGTCGTCCGGCTTTAGCAGTAGTCGCAATTTTCTCAATTTTATGGCGTTGGAACGATTTCTTATGGCCGCTATTGATTGCACAAAAAGAAGAGCTTTACACCTTGCCGGTTGCATTAGCCCTACTAAACGGTCAATTGGTTGTTCCATACAACATTGTTTTGGCCATGTCGGTGATGTCTATAATTCCAGTCTTGTTTATGTTTGTGTTTATGCAACGTCAAATCGTCCAAGGAATAGCTCAGACTGGAATCAAGTAGTTCGCTAGTTTTGAGAATCCGTCCAACGCAGGAAGAGGTCAGACAAATTCCACGCTTCACAGATAACTTCGATCGCACCATTCACTTGCTTGACGACAATGGTTTTATTCGTGACTGGCTTATTACAAAAGCGTGGATTTGCCCTGCTGATGATCTAGGAAGTCTCCTAAAGGATTCAGGGGATCCATTTGGTAAAGATGGGCGTTGGGTGCTTACAAATGGTCCAGATATTGCACCACTGAAAGGCAAGATATTTAAGAATCGACCTTTTACAGCTGAGCAAACGATGCCCGTTGTTATTGAAGGTGGAAATGTTGAATGGAAAGCACCGGGTACTGGAAAACTGGATTCAGATGTTTGGACTCGTATTCATACCGGCTATGACGGATATGCAGACTGGAGTCACTTCTCATACACGCCTGAATACCGTCACTCGTTGATGGCAACGCAAATTGAAGTTGATCAACCAGAATGGCGCAACATTGTTGTGCAGAGCCAAGGGCCAGTTCAGGTTTGGTTAAATGGCGAGTTAGTTCTTAGCACTGAAACATTTGGATATATGCAACCACTCAGCAATTCAATTGCAACCTTATTGCCTTCAGGAATAAGCACATTGATTATCTCTCAATGGCAGATTTCTTTGCGAGAAGTACGTCATGCAATTCGAGTAAAAATTGAAGGTCTTCCTGTACGAATCGTTATTCCATCTACAAATGCAGATGAATATGAGTCAGAGATTGCAGAACGCGAGTTAGAAAATATTGCTTTGGAGCGTTGGGCACGAACGACAGATACAGTTGAATTTTCTGGCTCAGTTGGTTTAAAGCTACGAGTAAAAGAGCGAAACACATTAGGAGATGGTGTTCCCTTTACTCTGACAAAAGGTAAAGCAAAAGTTTCAGTTACAGATATACGTAACGCTGCGAAAAAAGCAGAAAAGGGTAAGAATGGATCAATTGATGGCGATGTAACCGCCACCATGTTGGATACTGGCGAAATCTTCCTTGAGCTGCGAGTTGATTCACCGAAAACCCCCGTTTTCCGAACATTTAGAACGGCATATGTGCCAGAACGTGTGCGCACCACTGTCCCAAAGAGCGCCCCTTCTGTCTGGCGTAAAGAGGTTATTGATCATGTTGCTGATAGTTACCCTTCATCAGCTAGAGCACTAGCCCGTCAAGACAAGAACGCTAAGTACGTTGTAACCCACGAAGACTTAAAGCCAGCACTTTCAATGATCACTTCTCGAGCAGATTGTGCCGATTTTGAAGCAGTGGGCTTAGTACACATTCTCAATCGTTTTCCAGAAAAGATGTGGGAAAAGGGTTTGCGCGAGGAAGTAGCGAACGCACTTATTTCCTTTAAATACTGGATTGAACAGCCTGGCCTTGATGCAATGTGTTACTTCACCGAAAACCATCAATTTGTTTGGCACACGGCAGAGCATCTAATTGGCACATTCTTTGAGAAAGAAAATTTCCCTAATGCCAACTTAAAGGGTTCAGAACACTCTGAACATGGTCGCGAAATGGCACTTGAGTGGCTTAAGCGCAAACTTGAAGGTGGCTTTAGCGAATACGACTCGAATGCGTATTTAGCAATTGATACCTTGGCATTGGTCTCACTGATCGAATACTCTCCTAACAAAGAGATTCGCCAGTACTCAGAAGCATTACTAGATAAATTAATGCTTTCCCTAGCTAGCAACTCATGGCGCGGAATTCATGGTGCTGGACACGGTCGTAGCTACACAACCACACTTCGTTCATCTCGCTTTGAAGAAACCGCACCAATCATGTGGGCGCTATGGGGAATGGGTGCACTTAACTTGGCAGTTCTACCTGTAGCCACATTAATTACCTCCAAGAAATATGTGCTTCCTCCAATGATTGTTAAGGTCGCGCACTCTCTAACAAAAACTTGGCACGGTCGCCAGGTCTACCGCGGAAAGTATCGCTTCACGAGCGATCTTCTCGAGCGTCCATATGCCTCTGACCTACATGTCTGGCGCACCGGAGATGGAATGCTCTCTTCTGTTCAAGATTACAGAGCAGGCCTACCTGGACTTCAAGAACATGTATGGGGAGCAACTCTTTCCACAGAAGTTCAGGTGTTTGCTAGCTATCCAGCAGCCTTTAGTCATGCAACTTCGGTGCGACCAAATGCTTGGGCGGGCCACTTAGTTCTGCCACGTGTCAGACAAAATGAAAATATTGCACTTGCTATTTATGCATTAAATGATCAATTGCTGCCAGATTTCACACATCTATGGTTTCCAACACCGTGGATGAATGAGTTCGTGCAAAAGGGTTCATGGATTGCCGGACGTGTGGGTGATGGTTATATCGCCGTTGCGACACCAGGTGGATTCACTCCACTAAAGAGTGGCGATACCGCACACCAAGAATGGATTCCAAACGGAAACGGTGCACTTTATGTAACAATCTTGGGCGATAAAAAAGAGTACAAGGATTTCAAAACATTTGTTCGCAAACTAAACGAACCAACATTTGATGAGAAGAACCTTTCTATCTCTTGGAAGCACAAGAAGCGCTTTGATCTGTCATGGAGTGGACCATTCCATGTAGATGGAAAGAGTGAGCAGCTTGTGGCCGGCCTTCCCGAGGTTCCACCACGTCTTGATAATCCAGCAGTCACACTAAAAGCTGACGGAGACATTCTCGATGCAACTTTTGGAAAAGAAAAGTTAAAGATTGATGTAATCAAGGGTAAGCGCATCGAACCAAAGTCACGGGCATAAAATGGCTGGCGAAGATACAACTTCTAGTTTTCTAGAGGCACCAGCCCTTACACCTCTGTCCCCTGATTCATTAACCACCAAATTTCTAAAGAAATCTGCAGAACGAATCATTGATGCAACGTGGGCTGCCGGACTTCCACAATGGTCGTGGGGTGAAGGTGTTTATCTACTGGCTGAAGTTCGATATCACGAAACAATAGGACAAAAGATTCCATCTCGATTACTTGACTGGTACTCCGGTCGTGGAGCAATCACCTCAGGCCACATTAATAATGTTGCTCCAGGTGCTGCCGCCTCGCGAGTTCATGCACTTGGATTTATCGATTCCTCTGAAATTAATAACTCTTTGGAAAAGTGGGTAATGGACCCAAATTCTGCTACCAGGGCAGCAAATGGCGCTGTGGAGCACTGGCCTGGTGGCGTGTGGGCAGATACCTGTTACATGATGGGCACTTTCCTTCTAAATCATGGAGTCGGATCAAAGAATGCTTCTTACATCGAATTCATTGGTGATCAGTTAGTTGCACACATTGAGTTGCTTCAAAATCCAACAACAAAACTATTTGCTCATGGCTCACATAAAGGTGAAACGCTTTGGAACTACTGGGGCCGCGGTAATGCATGGATGTCTTTATCAGCAGTTGAATTTCTAGATGCTTGTGAGGTTTTAGCGATTAACCCTAAGTCTCTTGAAGTCGTAAAGAAGGCCCTTAGAGAACAATTTCTTGCACTTATCCCCCTTCTTCCTGAGTATGGAATTTGGGATGTTCTTGTTGATCATCAAGTTGAGAACAAGGGTGTTCTTGAAACTTCTGCAACTGCTGGCTTTGGTGCAGCGATGATCCGTGCAGGCCGTCATTTTCCTGATCTGAGGAATGATCTGAACCAAGTAGGAACAAAAGCAATTGCAGCTTCACTCACCTATGTTGATAGTTCTGGTGTACTAACCCGTACAAGTGCAGGAACAGTCCTACAACTCATTCCCTTTGGTTACAGCGTTATTCGTAGCGATCGTATGCAATTGTGGGGACAAGGTTTAGCTTTGAATGCAATTTCAGTAATGCTTGAGCCAGATAAGAACTTTGTAGCAATTAACAACTAGTTCCAACTACTCCATGGCTTTGCATGAGTATCAACTATTTCAGCTAACTGTTCTAGGCGAGGAATAGAAACTTCGCGAAGTGCCTTAGGAATATCTGGTGAACCAACGATGTCGGCCCAGACTGCCCGTCCTGCCAGGAACCCACTTGCACCACCCATGGCACATGCCTTAACTGCATCATTAAAAAATGGTTGCTTAACACCATTTGAAAGTACAACCCATGGTGAACCAATTGCTTCTGAAATTCTCTCGGCGTTCTTTGTAACTAAGTTCAAATCGCCCTCACCGTGAAATGGAACTTCAGCCTTGTAGAGATCTGGCTTCCATGCCGCCGCCTCACGAGCAGCAATTATCAGCTCTTCTTCACGATTAAAGCTTCGGGAAGTATCTGTAGGTGGCTTAACAATAATTTCGATAATTGAAGGCAGCCCTGAAACCTGACACAACTTGTTGAAGTCTTCGACTAACTTTGCTCGCCCATCTGGTGATTCATCATTGCGCCACAAAACAAGAAACTTTAATCCGACGCTTCCGATATCACGCATGCGGATTGGATCCACATCAGGATCAACTGCTGTGTCAGTTGCTGCTCCTCCGGCTGGCCCAACAAGTAAATCTGCTGCAGCGATTAAGCCACAAGATCCTTGTAACGCCTTTTGATCAATAATCGCATCAATCCCAAACTCTTGATCAACTAAAAGCGCTGATGCAAAAGGTGATAGTTCACGAGCAACATCAACCTTGAACTGTGTTAACTGAGAGTCTGGCACTGGAGTGCTTTGATGAGCTGCAAACATTCCACGGAGTGCTTCGCGTTGATCAACAGCCACCATTGCTAGAGCACCAGATGGTCGTGCCAATTTAGTTAGCGGTGCTCTCATTTGTGTGCCTCCAGGTATGCATCAAGCTCGGTTGTTGTTGGAATTTTTGACTGCCCATCAAGTCCTGTGCAAGAAAGTGCTGCAACAGCGTTTGCCCGGCGCATTGCTGCTTGTAGAGGGAATCCTTGAATCAATTGCGCAACTAATGCACCATGAAAAACATCACCAGCACCTAATGTGCTCATTACATCGACTGTAAAGCCAGGTGCTGTAACCAATCCCGTCTCAGGAGAAAACCCTGCACTGCCAGCAGAACCTTGCGTTGCCACAACTGTATTTCCCGCTTTCATTGAATCGTTTTCTAAAGCCACTGCTAAATCAATTCCTGGATAGCGAAGCGCCATCTGGCGGTCAGTAGGAACGAACAAATCAACTGTGATTGGATCAAAAGTTTCTACCCCATAGCCGGCATCAAATGAAATAAGCGGACCATTTCCACGTGAAATACCAAGCTCTGTTAAACGATTTATACCGACATGATCGACATGAACCCAATGTGCCTGTGCAATTAGCTTCTTAGCGGCTTCGTTAATCGGTGCCTGAACCATTGGTTGACGCGTGCTTATTGCACGGGCGCTGTGTTCTTTTGAGGCAACAATCACACTTCCAGCGGTTTCAGATATTCCTATTGAAATACCCGATGTGTCTACTCCCTCTTTTTCAAATATTCGCAGAACTTCCTTGCCATCAGCATCATCACCGATCGTTCCAATTATCGCGCTCTTGATTCCTAGGCGACTTAGGGCAACTGCAGCAACTGATGCTGGCCCTCCGCCTGCACGTGAAATTTCTTGAGCCACAACTCGTTCGTCTGCTGATGGATATTTATCTACCAATGCGATGGTGTCGATTGTTACAACACCAATACAGACAGCCTGAATAGAACTCAATTGCTGGCTTTCTTTTTGGCGTCAGCTAATGCTGTTGCACGAGCTCCAGTAATGTGTTGCAACGTCAATTTTGAAGCAAGTTCACCATTGCCATCCTCGATCGCAGTGAGAATTTCATTGTGCTCGCTCCGTGAAATATCTGAACGTCCTGGTAGGCGCAATGTAGTTTCCATGGACATCTTCATTACATCTTGTAAGACGTTTAAAGTCTGATTAATAAATCTATTTCCGGCAATTCCAACAATTGTTAAGTGAAACTTTGCATCAAGTGACTGTAGTTGGTCATAATCGATTGGCTCTGTGGCCGTTACTGTGTCGATCTGGTTCAAGGTTGCACGGAGAAGTCGAATATCTTCTTTGGTTGCTTTTTCAGCAGCCCACTTTGAGGCAGGAACTTCTAGAACTTCGCGAGCATCAAAGAGTTCATTCAAACCGTGTGTCTTAGACATCATTGAAGCACGTAGTTCTTGAGCCACAATCGGCTCCTGGACGAAAGTCCCTTGACCGTGCTTAATCTGAACTAGACCTTGTGCCTGCAGGATGTGCAGAGCTTCACGCAAACTAGGACGACTAACTTCAAGTAAATCAGCTAACTGTCGCTCTGGTGGCAACTTATCGCCAGGACTTAGTTTTTGAAGGTCAATCAATTCCATTAGTTGGGTAGCAATTCGTGCCGCACGTTGCGGCGCTAAAGGCGTTACTGCACTCATGACTACCCCTTTACCGCACCAGCGGTTAATCCTGCGATGAACGAACGTTGCATGAACAAGTACATGATAACCATAGGGAGTGAGGCAACCATCACTGCCGTGAACAACATAGAAAAACTAACAAAGTATTCGCCACGATATGCCAACATGGCTAGTGGAAGTGTCTTCTTTTCAGATTCCTGAATCAATAAAAGTGGCCACAAGAGATCGTTCCAATTGATCACAAATAAGAATATTGCAGTTGCGCCCATCGCTGGTCTTGATAGTGGCAAAGCAATTGAGCGATAAATTCTCAAAGGAGATGCTCCATCTACCTCAGAAGCCTCATACATCTCCTTGGACACCTGCTTAAAGAAAGCACTCAGAATAAATATTGAGATGGGCAAAGTTGTAGTTACATTGATGATTATTAAGCCAATAAATGAGTTCGTTAACCCTAGATCCTTGAAAATGTAGTAGATCGGAACAAGGTTAATCTGAGCCGGTATTGCCAGACCCAAACCAAACAGAACTGCCAATACCTTTCCTGAAACAGTAATCATTCTTGCAATTGCAAAGGAAGCCAAACTTGCGAGTAATAAGGTTAGAACAACAGAAGCTATCGTCACAAACACACTATTGCGAAAACTAACATCCAAATCACTATCGCTCAACAAACGGCGATAGTTGTCCAAACTCCACGCATCAGGGAGTGAAAGTGGCTTGTTGTAGACCTCGGCATCAGTCTTGAAAGACCCCATCACTACGATCAGCGAAGGCAAAATAATCATCAAGGCAAATGTGCCTAGGGCTATAGCCCTTGAAATCTTATACATACTAGGACCTTCTCACTTTTCATACCTCTTGCCAAAAGTTTGACGCTGCAACCAAGTAATTAGAACCATCACTATGACCATGAAAATGGTCTGTGCAGCTGCGTATCCCAATCTCAATTCATTGAAGAGCGTCAAATAAATCAATGTGCTAAAAATATTTGTAGAGTTATTTGGCCCAGCGGTGGAATTAGTCATCACCATAATCAAATCAAATGCGCGGAATGACTGAATTGTTGTGTATGCCATGACGACCAGAGTTGTAGGCATAGCCATAGGCCAAGTTACATTTCTAAACTGCTTCCAACGAGATGCACCATCCACTTCGGCAGCTTCGTATAGCTCCTTTGGGATCTGTTGAAGGCCTGCAATGTAAACCACCATCATTTGTCCCGTGTGAAACCAGACTTGAGTAAAAGCAATTGCATACAAGGCGCTCTTCTCATCGCCAAGCCAATTAAGGGCTAAGAAATTAAGTCCCACCTTGTTGAAAAATAGATTTAAGGCTCCAAAATTCGGATCGTAGAGAAATAGCCAAATCATTCCTACAGAAACGGAGCTAAGAATAGTTGGGAAGAAGTACAGCGTACGCAATGCAATATTAACTTTTGAATTATTTACTAAATATATAGCAAACAACAACGCAAAAACGGTTTGAAAAATAACTACAAGAAAAGTAAATTCTATATTGTTGCCAAGTGTCTTATAAAAAAGATCATCGTTTGTAAGCAGATTAGTAAAGTTTCTAAAGCCAACAAACTCAGGCTCAGTAATTCCGTCCCAACGGCGCGTAGCAAATTGTAGATTTTGTAGCGCTGGATATAAGTAAAAAGCTAAAAATAGAGCAAGTGCAGGAAGACCCATCAAGTAGTAAGTAAGGGCATCCTTTTTTCTTTTTTTGCGGGTACCCCAAAGACCACTCCCACTTGATGTGGGAGTGGTCTTTGTTAGGGCTACTTTATTAATTACCCAGCCAGCTTTTGCTTGATCTGCTTGGAGAAGTCGGCAAGTACATCGTCAGTGTTTTTTCCACCGACGATTTGAATGAGTGCATCTTGAGTTAGATCTGAAACTGCTGTGTTCAGAATCAAGAATCGAGGTGCAAGCATTGTGTTCTTTCCTTGGAAAGGAGAGGTGTTGAGCAGATCAATGTTTGTGTATTCAACATCAAGCACGTTTACGTGCTGTGTTGTTGCATTTCCATAGATTGCTGCAACAGGACCTGTTGCTAGATATGACAAGAATGACAATGCGATCTTCTGATCGCGAGAGTTCGACTTAGCATTCACGCTGAGATTGAATGTGTTGTTCATGATTCCTTCAGCAATTACCTTGCCATCTGTTAGAACCATGCTCATCAAGTTCATCTTTCCGGTAAGAGCTGGATTCAATGCTTTAACTGCTCCCATTGAGAAAGTACCGGTTGGAAGAATTGGTGACTTTCCTGTTGCGAACAAGTTAAGTGCAGATGCTTCTGTCACGCCTGTTGGGCTGTCAGGGAAGCAACCAGCTGTGCGAAGCTTCACGTAGATATCTGCAACACCCTTGAACCATGGAGAGGTTAGATCGATCTTTCCGGAGTTGAGGTCTGCAAGATTCTTTGCGAGCTCGGTATAGCTTCCCGCAGAGTTCATCAACGCAGAGTTTGAGATCTGTGCTGCTTGTCCTCGAGTTGCTCCTGGCCATGCAAGAGGAACATATCCCTTTGCCTTTGCATCCTTACACCAAGCTGTCCATTGAGTTAGGTTCTTTGGAAAAGCCCACTTCTCTTTAGCCCAGATATCAGTGTTATACACAGGGTTGTTGAATAGGTAGTGGTAAGGAACTCCAAGCACCTTTCCATCAATTGTTCCTGCAGTAAGTCCCTTAGCAACTAGATTCTGCTTAACGAAACGCTGGTTTGTAATGTCAAGAGTTAAGCCGCTGTTGACGAAATCGTTAAAAATTGAACCACGCGCAGATGCAAACAATGCAGCACGAGGATTTGCCAAGATTTGTACGCGAGCAGTTGCGTTGTAATCAGTTGTTGTCTTGATCACCTGAGTAATTTTTGTACCAGGGTAGCGGGCTTCGTAGTTTGAAATAATTAACTCGAAGTGTGCCTTGTCTTCCGGGCGGTAGTGCCAGAATTCAATCGATCCTTTTGGAGGCGTTGAAGCGCCAACTGGATTTGCATTAGTTGCAGCTAAACGCACACGCTGCCAAGTTAACTTACCATTTGAACTTGTTGCACAAATAAGTGATTTTGAGCTTGTTCCTGTGCTTACACCTTCTGTTGGACAGACTTTACCGAATGTTGGAGCTTCGGCTGAGTTAGCAACTGCAAGTGGAGTGATAACAAGTGCCGCAGCAACTGTTGCAACTACACCAGCACGGAGTGAAGCAAAGGCTCTGTGTCCTTTAGTTTTCATTTTTATCCTTGCTTTCGAGGGTTGGTTGTTGTTGTTTACCATTCTGTGAGGGGTATCCCTAACATCTTTGCCATTTGACGAATACCTGGTCGCACATCGATCCACGAGATGACCAAGTGATGCGGATATCCGCCAGTGACTATTCCATTTACTAACGCAGCAGCATCAGGTTGAGTGATAACTGTTGCGGTATTGCCTTGGAAGTGATTGGGAGCAGGGATTGATTCCCCTCGGCTCACAACCATGCGTAAACCCGTGCGATTGCTCGGATCTACATCCCGATCAATGCGGAACAGAGTTACTGGTCCGGTCTTGAGCGGAAAATTGCCTGCAACGCCTAGTTTGCGATTGCAGTGTGTTGTTTGTGTTGCATTCTTTGGATCGGCTGCAAGTTTTGTTGCTGCAGATCCACAGTGCCATAAACGCACTAAACCTTGTGATGCATCAAGATCAACGATATCTACAAGATAGTTTTCATCTGAGCCAAGTGCCTCACACATCATCATTGTTACCGCGCCTAAGACATCGCGCTCACATGTAGTTACTATGCCGCGATCTGATAAGCGTCCTAAAGATGAGCAAATACACGCTCCCATTTCAGTTGGGAATTCTGGCCAGCAACGAATTGCAATTGCATCAAGCAATTCATCCTCGCGCCATTTATCCAAAGCTACCTCAACGCCATAAACCTTTTTAGCTTCAGCTACATTTACTGAACCAAGTGAAGGTTGTGCTGCAACAGCATTTGCATAAGCAAGCTCACGCGCTTCTTCTTTAACTTCTGAAATCTTGCCAAATGCATCGTCAATTGAAATCTGACGAATATCTAAACCAAACAAAGAACGAATTTGTTGTGCGTCATAAACACATGGAGTAAATCCAATAGGTGCTTCGCCAACTGCGCCGATTTTCTTTCCCTTGAGCCAATCAAAAGCTTTTTGCGCATCAGCTTCAGTACCGAGTTCACCAACAATATTCTCTGGCGTTGTTGCTTCGGGCATCTTGCCTACGAGCGCATCTTTAATTGCAGCGCGCACTTGTGGCTCATTTGCGTTTCCATGAATATGGCGAATTGATTGTCCGACATTCATAAGTGCATGTGCCGCAAGATTGACGCCGCACATCGAATTCAACTTAAGTCGCTCGCCTACTTCCCCAGGCTCACGCATTGACCAACCAAGAACTGGTCCCTTAACTTTTCCTAATAATTCAACAGCTGGTGATGCATCTGAAAAAGAGGCCAT
>DAIMGQ010000013.1:17526-20327 GCA_036723815.1 Candidatus Planktophila sp. | reverse complement strand
CGACGATCACCATTCAGCAATAGTTCAGGATCGTATTGATCACCTTCTGGCCATGGTTTTTCATGAGGTCCGACTCCTACAACAGGGAAAAATTCACCTGGGCCAATATTGGCGGGGGTGGTAGGAGAAGACATGTATGCACTCTAAACTGAATACATGTCAGCTATCAACATAGTCATGTATGTAATCCATCTACTGTCTGTAATTGGAATTCTTGTCCTTCTAATGCATCAGTGGAACAAAAACCCACGCAAGTTAAACCCCGGGGTTTTGCATGCTGGGCTAACCGCTCTCATTGCCGGCATCGTGATGGTCGGGTTGCATAATTCAGTCAAGCCCGATGAGGAACTCAATCACACAAAGGTTGGAATTAAATTTCTAGTTTTGGTTGTAATTCTTGCCCTTGGGTATAAGAATGTTAAGAAGCCTGAGCTTCCAAAGAATGTTTGGTTAACGATGACAGGATTAACTGTTCTAAACATAATCATTGCATCAGCACGGTAGATAAATAACTTATGTCCTTGCTGAAAAGAACTTTTGCCGTCTGCCTTGCTCTAATTCTTTCAATTGCACCGGCAGATGCTGCATTAAGTCCAGAATCAATTCCGGCTGTATTTGACGAACTACTAAAAGTACCGACTCTGTCTAATCCGGCGATGATCGTAATTGATGGCTCGACAGGTCAGATTATTTATGAGAAAAATATTTATTCTCAGCGTAAGCCTGCATCTGTAATGAAAGTCATGGCTGGGGCTGTAACTCTTGATTATTTAGATCCTCTTTCAGTATTTAACACAACCGTAAACATTGCGCCGGAAGAAAAAACAGTTGTTATCCGAGGATCATTTGATCCGTGGATTAGCCTGGATCACAATGTTGCACGCAAGATGAACAGAGCTTCATTGCCGTATATGGGTTTCAATACATTGTCTGCAGTTAAACAAGCTAATGGTGGATCACTAAAGAATTACAAGGTCTTGTATAGCAATCTTTATTCCAAAGATATTGCCAACCTAAAAGCTTTTTGGGCAAAGCGAGGATTCAAGCCAGTTTTCAAGCAAGTTACTGATGACGAAGCCTTTCTGGCTCAAGGTGATTTAGTTGTCTCAGAAAACTCACCTACAGTTGCACAAATACTCGACTGGATGATGTTGTGGAGCGATAACTTACTGGCTGATCGACTAGCAGGATTAGCCGCGCGTGCTGCTGGATATTCTCCAAATATCAAGGGTATAGAAACAATTTTCCGCACCTTATTGACCCAGCTTGAAATTGATGACAGCAAATTAGTTGTTGCAGATGCAAGTGGACTATCTAAGAAAAACAAAATTACTGCAAAGCTCATGGGTGAGCTTCTCTACAAGATTCGTATCGACCAGAAATATGCGCTGTTATATAACTCTTTACCTGTAGGTGGAATATCAGGAACATTAGAAAATAGGTTTTTAAAAACTGCCCCATCGGCTGTGGGTCTCGTGAGAGCTAAGACTGGAACACTAAACGGTACTGCAACACTTGCTGGTTACGTGCAATCAACTGATCGTGAGTATGTCTTTGTGACGCTTGCAGATGACATAGCTAAAGGGAACGCAGCGCTCAATAAAGCGCGAGATGCAATTGATCGAGTTCTTGGAAGAATCGCTGCTCCAAATATTCCGGCAGAGATAAGTCCAGCGCCTTAATTGTTGGAGTAAATCTTTATCTGTCCTTTGTAGCATGCAACCCAAGTGTTCCCTGTTGGATTGTCGTATGTAACTCCGATTGGCTCATTACAGGCTCTTATTGTTTCTAATACCTTCATGTCGCTAGTTCGCACCTTAGACATCGTGTCACTTTTAAAGTTAACAACAAACATGGTTGAACCATCTGATGAGATAGCTAGGCTTCGCGCTGCTTCACCAGTTTTTACAGATTTACCGGCTTTGTTTGCCATCAAATCCCACGAGGCAACTTTTCCGGAAAGATTCATGGTGACATACATCTTTGTGTTGTTTGGAGATAAAACTATTGCACGGGGATTACTTCCAATTGGAATGTAAGAAACTGTGAAATCTTCTAAGTTAATGACATGGATTCTGTTGCCACCCATCTCAGCCACGTATGCGCGCTTTGAGTCATTAGAGATTGCAATACCTCGTGGATAACGACCGATTTTGATTGTTTTAACAACCTTTTGAGCATCAACTGAAATAACCGATACCGTGTAAGAACACCAGTTTGCAGCTAACACATACTTATTATCAGGTGTTGCTTCTACAACTTTAGGAACAGACCCAACTGGGTAAATTGCGTCTATTTCATAATTGCTGCGGTTTATTCGATACACAAAACTTTTGTCATAGCCAGATGCTGGAGAACATGTGTCATGTCCTTCTTTGTTGTATCCAGGTCCATACATCGCGTAGTTACTCACATAGAGATACTTACCATCCGGTGAGAATGTTCCCTCAACAGGTGAACCTTTGAAGATTGCAGCACTCTTGGAATACCCGTAGCTCTGCAAAGAAACAGAGTCAGGAACTGTTTTGATTAGTTCGAAACTCTTAGCATCATAAATAGTGACTGAATGTCGATACATCATGTTGTGAGCGCTCACCACGCCATCACCTGAAGATCTAACTGACTTTGGTGAAATAGAGCCGTTAATTGTCTTGATTAACTTCATTTTTGATTCTGGTGAAACAACTTCGCCCTGCGCCGGTATAGCAATGGCACAGAGCGAAGTTACAAGAACTAAAGATAGAAAGCGATTGCGCATTCCCTAACTGTACTAGTTAGTCGTCATCGCCTTCGTCTTCATC